>NZ_JABXKO010000111.1:0-54884 GCF_017114965.1 Nostoc sp. JL31 | reverse complement strand
GTGTTAAGCATACCGCCAGCGTTCATCCTGAGCCAGGATCAAACTCTCCGTTTTGTTGTGTTTCGAGTTTGTGGCTCCGAAAAAAAATATTTTCCGGAATCCTAGTTACAATTTTGATTATTATCTTTTTGGGAAATCCCAAAAGTAAAATCTCTTGACGAGGATTGGTTTTTTCTTAAGCTTTCAAAGTATTATGTTTTTTAGGTTCAGCGGTGTTTGGCGTCTGTCGCCTTTCCACTTAACTAGAGTAACTAGTCATTCCCTAGTTTGTCAAGGGGTAAATTTATTTTTTTTCTAAAAGGGCCAAGCAACAGAAGGGAGGCAAGAACGAAGTGCCTAAACCTGACTGTGTGAATAATGCACGTTGCTTGTCTCTAAATGGGATCAGAATCCAGGTTGAGCGATCAATTGATTATGGAAAAAGGCAGGAGGTAGTCTTACTGGAGGGATTTATCCTGAATCCTTATGCCTGAGCTAACTATATAAAAGAGCAGCATTGTTGCGAAGCTTGTGATTTAAGACTCCCATTTGATAAGTGAAGCTTGTATCCGCATGTACGCGATCGCCACTGCTACCTTCGCGGAACGTTTGGAAGAGAAGATAGGCGTTACAGTGAGTCTAGCGCTATAAAGGGGCTTAAAAATTTATAATGAATTTTTGAGAATAAGCTAAAAACTAGACTAGGCAATAAATACAGATGATCCGACCGCGTAAGGTCTTTGCTCAACATTGGCTTAAAAGTGAAAAGGCGCTCAACGCAATTATTCAAGCAGCAGAGTGTATAGAAAGCGATCGCGTCCTGGAAATTGGCCCTGGAACAGGCATTCTGACTCGTCGTTTATTACCCTTAGTGCAATCTCTGGTTGCAGTAGAAATAGACCGCGATTTATGCCAACTGCTGTCAAAACAGCTTGGTAAGACTGAAAATTTTTTACTCCTGCAAGGGGATTTTCTCACTCTAGATTTACCATCTTATCTAGCAGCCTTTCCCAATTTCCAAACGCCAAATAAGGTAGTAGCCAATATTCCCTACAACATTACAGGGCCAATCATTGAGAAACTACTGGGTACGATCGCCAACCCCAACCCTGAACCATTTGACTCAATAGTGTTGCTGGTACAAAAAGAAGTAGCAGAAAGGTTATATGCTAAATCAGGCTCAAAAGCTTTTGGGGCGTTGAGTGTGCGGGTACAATATTTGGCTGAGTGTGAGTTAATCAGCACAGTCCCAGCGGCCGCATTCCATCCACCACCAAAAGTCGATTCAGCATTGGTGCGATTGCGCCCACGAAAAATAGAAATACCAGCGCTTAATCCCCGACAATTAGAGAATTTCTTAAAATTGGGGTTTGGTGCCAAGCGCAAAATGTTACGAAATAATTTGCAATCAGTTATAGAACGCGATCGCTTGAGCCACTTACTGGAACAATTAAAAATAAATCCCCAAGCTAGAGCCGAAGACCTCAGCGTTCAGCAATGGGTGATTCTAGCAAATGAATTGGGAGTAGGGAGTAGAGAATAGGGAACAAGGTAGATTTTTTTCCATTCCCCTTTCTTCATTCCCCATTCCCCATTCCCCATTCCCCATTCCCCACTCCCAGAAAATGCGTTCTTACAGCCTAATTGCCCCTGCTAAAATCAACTTGTATCTGGAAATCATTGGCGCTCGCCCTAATGGCTATCACGAGTTAGCCATGATACTTCAAAGTATCGGGCTTGCAGACCAGATTGAGGTGCGTTCCATTAGCACTGATACCATTAGGGTTCATTGCAACCACCCACAAGTACCGACAGATAAAAGTAATCTGGCATACCGGGCAGCAGAATTAATGGTAAGGCAATTTCCCGAAGCCTTTGCTAAATATGGGGGTGTGGAGATTACCGTTAACAAGCAGATTCCTGTAGCTGCTGGGTTGGCTGGGGGTTCGACGAATGCAGCTGCTGTGTTGGTAGGGATAGATTTACTGTGGAAGTTGGGACTAACTCAGTCAGAATTAGAAGAGTTGGGAGGTACACTCGGTTCAGATGTACCATTCTGTGTGGCGGGTGGAACTGCGATCGCCACAGGTAGAGGTGAGCAACTTTCTCCCCTGCCGAGTTTAGATAACATATATATAGTATTGGGGAAATACCGCAGTCTGGAAGTTTCCACCCCTTGGGCATATAAAACCTATCGACAGCAGTTTGGTCATTCTTATATTAAAGATAGCAACAACTTGGCAGCGCGTGCTAATGCAGTTCATTCAGGAGCAATAGTAAAAGCGATCCTGGATAAAAATACGAGAGAAATTGCCCAAAAATTGCATAATGATTTAGAACGCGTGGTATTGCCAGCCTATCCCCAAGTTTTACAGTTGCGAGAAGTGTTTGCTAATCAAGAAGGCGTTTTAGGAACAATGATGTCTGGTTCTGGGCCAACAGTATTTGCTCTTTTTGAGTCTCAACAGCAGGCAGAGCAAGTTAAGGTGCAAGTCAGGGAAGCAATTCTTGATGAAGACTTAGAATTGTTTGTGACTCGGACAATTACACATGGTATTCAGGTGGCATCTTCAATTAAAAAAAATCTTTATCGTTAATGGAGTATGGGGAATAAGCTGATGAGCTTTTAAGTTGCATAGTTCAAATCACTAAAAAACGCAAAGATGCAATTTTAATAACGATTAGCTGAGAACAAGAATTGTTCTGAATGCTCCAATCTAAAATCTAAAATCGTTCAATTGAGCGCTCACAAATAAGTCTAAAGTCTAAAATATTATGAATGACCAAAATCTAACGCCGCAAACAGATGCTAAAGAATCGGTGACAGCTAGTCCGTTACGCTGTTTTACTGGGGCGGTGATTTCTGGAGGAATGGGATTTGCAGCGTATTCGCTAATGATTGCGATCGCGACAAACTTTGCTAGTAAACCGATCCATTCAATCAATCCATTGGTGGTGAAGATTTCTTCTGCTGTCCGCACTCTGGTTGTTGGTGTAGTTGCTTTAGGTAGCGGGATTTTTGGTATAGTGGCAATTGGTTTATTGGCTTTGGGAGTACAATTATTAGTGCAGCAATTGACTAAGCAAAAAAGTAGTGAAAACTAGTAATTTGCTTTTAATCAGTAATCTAAAAGCACAAGTTTTTCTCAGGCAGCATGACTACCCTTACTCTGCAAGGAGTTGATTTTACTCTTACCAAATTTATTTAGCACAAGCAGCAGGCGCAGATGCAGTGCTACTGGTTGTAGTAATTCTCTGGTTTATTGTTCCCTAATTGTTTTAGTCAAGCTTTTTGGGATTGACGTAGACACAAAGTGGCTTGTTGTCAGATATGACTCCTTGAATAGCAGATGTTGTAATTTGGATATATAGTATAAAATTTGACTTTAACAGATTTTGGGTTGACACTTTATAAACTGGCTCAATATTCACGAATTTATACGGAATTGATACCAGCGACACTGAAATCGATAACAACAACATAATTTATAAGCAAAATTTATGAACACAATCAAGAGATATTTTTTACCCCTTATTTTTGTGACAATGGTTGTGAACCTCAGTAGTTGTAGTTCTAATACCACCGCAGGTAATATTGACAGCGCAACGTCATACCCTACCACAGCACCAGCACCGACGAATAGCCTACCTTCTCAGTCTCCCAGCCAAATTCCTAGCGTAGCTCAGTTGAGAGAAAAATCTCCTAATCAAAAATCTTCTAAGGAAAATACGCCTTCCTCACCAACTTCTAAGGTTGCCACTGCCAAAACGACTAGCGTAACGCTCTACATAAGTGATACTCAGTGTCAAAAACTAATTCCAGAAAAGGTTTCAGTACCAGTTGAAGAACCAGTGACAAATGTAGTGAGTAAAATTTTAGAAAAACGAGATACAAGCGACTTTAGCTTGTCTGGGTATCGTGTCAACATTAAAAATGGCATTGCTACAGTTGATTTACGCATATCTCCTGAATCAAAGCGGCAAATAACTTCTCTTTCTAGTTGTGAGCAGTTTGCTCTGTTTGGCAGTCTCCGCAAAACCTTAACGAGTAATGCTCAATGGAATATTAAAGAGGTTCGCTTCACGGAGCGAGGCGAGGACATTGTTCTTTAGTTAAATATGTTAGTAAGTGCCGTCATCAGCTAGCTAAAAAGATTTTCCAATCTGAAAAGCGGCATGACTCATGCATCAGTATTGGCCAGAGTAGTGTATGTTCTAGGCAATTGAAAACAACTACAAATAGTGGTATATTTTATTTAACTACTAAGTTTATCTTAGCAACTTGCGGGTGTAATTCAGTGGTAGAATGTCACCTTCCCATGGTGAACGTCGTGGGTTCGAGTCCCATCGCCCGCTTTAAAATCTGTAAATTTTAGGCAGTAGTGCGATCGCTATTTTCCTTAAATATCTAAAACCCTGACATAATCCTTACTATGTCAGGGTTTTAGATATTTGAAATACTTTGACAATATTTTGTTAAATTGACAAATAATTAGTTAATGTACAATTCATCCTTTATACTTCACTGGGGATTCTACTTACCCGCCTAAAGTCCGCGTATAAATTATCTGACCTTGGGAATCATAAAGAAAAAGGGATAGATTGGCATTTTCACCAATTACGGCTAGGGCTTCGCGTAAGATTTGCAAGTGATTGGTAACATCAACAGCAGTATCCGAATTCTTAGAATAAGGATTAGCCAAGTTATTTTGCCTTATTTGGTCATACTCAGGGGTTAGTCGGACAATAATTTCTGCATTGTCTATGCTAAAGGTGCAAATCCGAATTCCATTAGTACAGGTCTTATCCAAGTCAGTGCGGGTTTGTTGCAAACTACTAACAACTTGTAGTTTTTCTTGTGCTTGTTTGAGCGCAGCTGAATAAGGTTCGATGAGAGACTTAGCTTGAGTGTAGTACAAGCTATCTTGGGGAACTTTTTTAGCCGTTTGCAAAGCCTGCTCCCAATATATCGCAGCTGCTTGCCATTGGTTTTGTTGTTCATAAACTTTGGCTTGCTTGGCAGTGCTAAGGGCCTGTTGGTAGGTTTTAACAGCTAATTGTTCTTTAGTAGCGCGATCGCGTACTAATACTAACTTAGGTTTATAATCTACCAACAGCTTTTGAGCTTCTTGGTATCCAACGCTATTTCGGGGAATGGTATTCAAGGCATTAATTACCACCAGCCAAGTAGACTGCGCCTTTTGCCAGTCATTCAAAGATTTAGCAGTAGCTTCCCGCTTCTCGGCTGCAACGGCTACACCTTTTGCCACTGTTAGTTTTTTCAGCCATTTTTCCTCAGTAAATATCTGTTGATTTACAGCGTGCAAACGGACACGATAATTCAGTAATTTACCCTGCACCAGCCCATAGAGTTCACTACTGGAACTTATACTTTCTAGTGGCGCTATAGCCTGTCGCCATAAGTGTTGCCTAGTTTGTAATTCCTCTAGGCTAGATGCAGGAGTTTGAACTTTTTGTGTCGCCAAAGATGCTGTCTGCAAAGCTTTGACCACCTGATTGATTTTTTCTGCTCGCCCAGATAAACTTGCTTTTAGTTCCTCTGACAGCTGGTAACGAGGCGACCAACTAGGAATTACATTCATATCTGTACTGGCTGCTGCAAGTTGCTCTTGTACAGCAACTAATTCTTTTTCAGATTTGGCGCGGCGCATCAGTTGCGGAGATTTTGTTTTTAATTGCTTGGCCTTTTGTATTTCTTGACACTCAGACATCACACAAGGGCGAGTCAATAAGTAAGCACCACCGCCTAAAACTATAATTCCCACCAACACCGCACCCAGTAGGATAGGTTTGACCTGGAATCCTGGCTTTGAAGCCGAGAAATTCGGCACATCTGCAAACGGGTCAAACAGTTCTTCTTCTTCAGTCTCATTGATTGATGGAGAATATGTCAGAGATGATGAGGGGGATATTACTTCCTTCTCTTCTTGTGCTTCCTTATCTTCCTCTGCTACCCATCCCCCCGTCTGCTTCAGCGCCAAGAAACATTTAGTATAAGGGAGTTGTTCGCCAAAAACTCTGAGAAAACATTGCACCCGCTGCTCTTTCTGGGGTGCTAGAGACTGAAGTACCTCCTCAATAACTGCAAAAATTAGTTGAGCGTCAACTATTACATCTGACGCGTGTTGCGTTAAAATCATTAGCTCGCCTTTATTGACAACGCACTTCACCTCGAAGACTTCAGCCGTTGAGACTTCTACAAGTAATTGTTCTTGCAAAGTTTTGGCTAAAAGCTGTAAATCTTCCTGCTGGACTGCTACTTTCATAGAGCTTTCCCGCTGAATTTCTATATTGTTTTGATTATCTTTAAGGGGATGAAATGAACTTTTTAGGTTTGTTGAATGCAAATGCACAGTTTAACCAACCACAGCCTGAGAATCTGAACGACCAACTTTCTAACACAAATTCTGACTTTTCACCAAAAATAAAAAAAGTAATTATTGTTCGCGGCGCTACATTTTTACACTACTAGATACAAAATTAAATAATCTGTCTTCAGATATAAATTACAAATAAAAAATGGGAATAATAAAAAATTTGGGTATTTTCACTGCATTGCTTTGCGATAATTAAATTCACAAAAGCTACTGCTGTGCGAAATTCTAGTTGCCAATTGTTACCAAATTATCTAAAGGTTAAGAAAACGATGCTATGTCAGAGGGTTTTGACAAAAATGCTAGTTATCTTCTATGCTGGGAAACTTGCAGAGAAGATTAATTATGTGTTGTGGCTCTGCCACAAACAAGTTGACTATCGAAATTAATATGCTTCATTTGCTGAATTCGATAAAATTGATCCGTGAAAAATAAGTTTTTATAGCTGCAAAAAGGTTAATTCTGCAATAAAGGTGCTGCAAAATATTAAAACAGGACTAACCAAAATCTTGGAAAGTGTCAATACAAGGTGTATCAATGGATTTATTAGAGTACCAGGTTAAAGAATGGTTTGCGAAGATAGGCATTCCAGTATTGCCTTCCCAACGAATTGACCATCCTACAGATTTGAAACGGTTAAAAATTCGCTTTCCAATTGTACTGAAATCTCAAGTCCACGGAGCGGAACGGGCAAAAGCGGGTGGAGTTAGGTTTGCCCAAACGACTATCGATGCGATCGCAGCAGCTCAAAATATCTTTAGTTTACCAATATGGGGCGAATTGCCGGAAGTTGTACTGGCAGAATCTAAATACGACGCCAACCAAGAATTTTATCTAGCAGTGGTTTTAGATACTGCTGTCTGCCGACCGGTACTTTTAGGTTGCAAAGAAGCAGACATCGATTGGGAATCGGCTGGGGAAAGAATGCACTACGTTGTCGTGGAGCAGGAATTCTCGCCATTTTATGCGCGACGATTGGCTTTGAAAATGGGTTTGCAAGGAACGCTGATGCAGTCGGTAAGCAGCGTTGTGGAGAAGATGTACCACTTATTTGTCCAAAAAGACCTGGATTTAGTCGAAATTAATCCCTTGGCAGTCAGTACTACTAGTCAAGTTATGGCTCTTAATGGTAAAGTCAGGGTCAACGAACGGGCGATCAAGCGTCATCCCGATCTCGCTGAGATGGCAGCAAAAATTATCAGTCGTCATACCAGTACTGAAATCAACGGTATTTTGGGCGATTGGGATGGTGTGCAAATGCATGGAAAAATCGGCATTTTAGGTAATGGTACTGGTTCAGTGATGGCAACTTTAGATTTAGTTGCGAATGCTGGTGGCAATCCAGGTGTTTGTTTGAATCTACGTCATGCTTTCCTTACAGATACTACACCAACTACCTTCCGCGATCGCCTAGAAATAGGTTTGAAAATGCTGGAGGCTGATAAAAGTATTCAGGTAATACTAATTAACTTTCTGGGTAGCATTCCGCAAATTGAGGAAGTGGCTGAAGTTATAGCTAGGGTTGTGCAGCAAGACAACAGCGAACTTCAATCACAGGTTGTACGTTCTAATGGTAGTAAAGTTCGGCGAGAGCTTAATTTTCCATCCTTAGTTGTCCGTCTTGCTGGTTCTGAATTTAACACTGTGAGAAAATATTTGACAACACTAAAAACCCACACCGATGCGCTTGTCGTGGTAGAAAATTTAGATGAGGCAGTGGCAGCAGCAGTTCTCCTTGCTAAACCAACGGCTAATAAAAGATAGTGAATGTCATTTTGTTCCAATTCAAAAATCAAAAATTATTAGTTTTTACCGTCGGGTATAAATTATTGAATTTGATGCTCAAATCAAGTAAAGCTTTGCTTTCTGGAACTAAATTATATAGTGGATTCAAACTGGATATTCCTAGCTAGGGGCGCGTTTTCTCACTTTTGGAACACTCAGCTTCCAGACTAATTTTTGGAATTTCAGTAAAAATTAAATCAATCCGACACTGTAAATGTGTTGTTTCTATGCCCAGTAGTTCAAAACGCTGGGTTATCAAACTTACGGTAATTTTTTATGAACCTAACGCCAGAAAGTAAAGTCTTAATTCAAGGCTTTTGTGAATTTATATCAAGCACTCATGTTGCTCAAATGAAAGATTATGGCACGAATTTAGTAGCTGGTGTCAATCCTGGATGCGGCGGACAGGAACTGCATGGACTGCCAGTATTTGATTTAGTAGAGGAAGTAATAGAACAATTTGGGGCAATTGACACGACAATTATTTGTGTAGATCCTTACGACGTGTTAGATGCAGCATTAGAAGCGATCGCATCTAAGATTCGCCAGATTATTATTATTACTGCTGGTGTGCCGCCTTTGGATATGGTGCAATTACTCCGCAAAGCCGAAGCTTGTGAAACTTTGGTAATCGGGCCAAATAGTCCGGGGATCATTGTACCGGGAAAAATTCTCTTAGGGACTCAACCCAGCGAATTTTATACCCCTGGAACAGTGGGGATCGTTAGTCGTAGCAGCACCCTCACCTACGAAATCGCCTACGAATTAACAAAAGCAGGTTTAGGGCAGTCGATTAGCGTCAGTATTGGTAGTGATGCGATCGTCGGTTCCTCATTTTTGCAATGGCTGCAAATTCTCGATGAGGATGAAACCACACAAGCGATCGTTTTAGTTGGTCAACCTGGTGGTGGTAGTGAAGAAGCAGCAGCGCGGTACATTGCTGAGGCAATTGATAAACCAGTAATTGCCTACATTGCAGGTAGACTTGCACCACCAGGAAAAACTTGGCGACAAACCGGGACTTTAGCAACGGTTATCGGACGCGATCCTAACTTTGGCACAGCCCAAAGTAAATTAGCCGCTTTAAAAGAAGCGGAAGTGACAGTAGCTGAACGCCCTTCTCAGATTCCAGAATTATTGAGAAAGGAAATTAACTAATTACTAATTCGTAATTCAATTCTTAACTACGAATTACGAATTACGAATTATTTTAATTGGTCACTCTTAAGAACGATTTTGAGGAAACAGATAGGCGATCGCAGCGTAACCCGAAAGACTGAGTAAACTAACCAAGAAAGCAGCCAGAACAAAAGTAGACATAATATTATACTCTATGCACTTCCAAAACCTGGGCATTCATCAACAAGCTAGAATTTTGGATACTTTCAAATTAGCAATTGGGTATGACACAGCCATGACTACCTTGTGTCAATCCCTCGGATTTCAAGGTAGTCATGACTCAACTCAAGCCAAAGGCAGAAAAAACCGAAACGTACTGCCAACTCCCAATTCGCTTTCTACCTGAATTTGACCGCCTTGTAATTCAATCAAACGGCGGGAAATAGTTAAACCAATACCAGTACCTCCCGAATGGCGATCGCGTGATTGGTCAGCTCGCCAGAAGCGCTCAAACACATGAGGCAAATTTTCTGGAGCGATACCAATGCCTGTATCACTAACCGCAATCCAGAGTTGAGATGCTTCAGTCCCAACAGTAATGGTAATTGAACCTTCGTTAGTATAACGTACTGCATTACCTAGCAAATTAACTAGCACCTGTTCCGTGCGGTCAATATCTGCCAATACAGGAGGTAGCACAGATGGATATTGCAAGAGCAGAACTGGCCCATCTTCCAATAGTTGGTCGGTAAATTTTTCCACTAATGACTCTAACAACGGACGCAGATTTACCCGTTGGATATTAATTGGCAAATAACCAGCTTCTGCCTTAGATAATTCTTGTAAATCGTTCACTAACCGCTCTAAGCGTCGAGTTTCTTTCGCTAAACGTCGATAGATTTCAGGAGACGCTTCAATTTCCCCATCAGCCAGTTCTTCCAAGTAACCGCGCACCACAGTTAATGGTGTACGTAGTTCATGGGTCATATCTCCAATTACTTCTCGCCGCCGTGCTTCTACTCCTTCTAAACTGGCTGCCATTCGGTTGAAACTACTACTCAATCCACTAAGTTCTGGAATGTCAGATACAGGTAGTCGTGCATCCATCTGACCAGCAGCAAATTTTTGGGTGATTTGTTCCATCTCGGTCAATCGCTGCATAATCCGTCTCGACACCCAGTAACTCAATCCTCCGGCAGCAGTAGTGCCGACTAAGACTGACCAAAGAGTGCTTCGTTGCCAAGCAAGTTCAAATCCTGTAACCAATTCAGCACGGACATCAATTAAGTCGAACCCCTGATTTTCTAATCCTTCCAAATGCAAGACAAATAAGCGGGGGGAAGAGATTTTGCTGATGCTCACCAGACTAGCTACCCCCACGATCATTACTACTAAATGGGAGAAAAATAGGCGTCCTCTCAGCCCCATCTTCATAACATTTACGCTACCAGAGGATCTTCAAATTTATAGCCCACCCCAACAACAGTTTTTATAAAAGTAGGATTTGCCGGATCGGGTTCAATCTTTTTTCGCAACCGAGCTACATGAGTATCTACCACTCGTTCATCGCCAAAAAAATTATCTCCCCAAAGTTTATCAATTAGTTGAGTGCGGTTCCAAACTCGACCCGGATTGCTGACAAAGGTGGTTAGCAAGTTAAATTCTAGGGTAGTTAAGTCCAAAATTTCAACTTCTTGAGAATTTATCTGGCGACTGGCAGTGCGCTGGTCTACATCGACAATAAAGTGTTGGGTACGATTGACTTGATGTTGTCCCCCTTGGCGGAGGCTACGCCGTAATAGTGCCCGCACCCTAGCTACCAACTCTCTGGGGCTAAAGGGTTTGACCATATAATCATCAGCACCAGTAGATAGACCAATGACGCGATCGATTTCCTCACCCTTAGCCGTGAGCATTAGAATGTAAGGATCTTTTGCACCTGGTTTCTGGCGAATTCGGGCACAAACTTCCAACCCATCCAAGCCAGGAATCATTAAATCTAAAATGATTAAATCCGGTGGTTGCTCTTGAAACATCCGCAAAGCATTCATGCCATCGCGGCTAGTGCGACAAAAAAATCCTTCTTTTTCTAAAGAGAGTTCAATTAAATGAGCAATTTCTGGTTCATCTTCAACTATTAAAATATCCATCTGAAATATAAAGTCGAGCAAAATGGGCAAAGCAGGTCACGAAGTCACGGGGAAAAGGAGACACAAAGATATCTTTCACTGCGTCCCCGCGTCTCCCACTCTCCACCTCTTGTTAATTAGAGGTTTGAATTTGACGACGTGCGATAACTATAGCCAAGATTAGAATCTTTTTGAATGTGTGTTTTAATACTATCGAGGTCAATGAAGCAGTCAGCAACATCAATCAAACTTTCACTAGTCGTTGTTTGTAGACTGACTACTTCTACCCGAACGCCCATTCTGCTGACAGCGTTCACTGCATAAGCTAAATCTCCATCGCCACTGACTAAAACCGCTGTGTCATAGTAAGGAGCTAAAGTTATCATGTCTACAGCAATTTCTACATTCAGATTTGATTTTTTGAAATTCTCTGCTGGCGCAACAAGATCCTTTGCCACTACGCGATAGCCATTACGACGCATCCACAATAGAAAACCCTGTTGCTTTTCATTACTTATATCAACTCCAGTATAAAAGAAAGCACGCAAGAGTCTGGAACCGCTGGTTAAATGACAAAGCAATTTAACGTAGTCAATTTCTATGCCGAGTTGTAAGGCTGTATGGAACAGGCTTAAGCCATCAATAAAAATAGCAACTCGACCACGATTTAAGTTATTCAAAATCAAACTATCAGGTGCAGGATCTCGCATCTTGGTATCTTTACCTTTTACAGCAGCATCGCTCAAATTTTGCCCTTGCCAATGTGGTTTCGCTTTGAGTACTTTAGATTCCTTAAATTCATTTCTTTGTTTGCTAAAATTAGTTATAATCATTGATACCTCTGATTTTAAAGCTGTAAAGAATTTTGACTAAATTTTCTATAGTATAGTCTGTACTGATTTATAACCTAGCAGGTAATGGTCTTAAGTCACTATATGCAGATAAGGTTAGCTGGTGCTAAACAAGATTTAAAATAGACAGCGCAAGGTTTTCACTATTGTTGTGGTTGATTTAACGAGATATTGCTTCTGCCCACAGATATGTTAATCTTTACCCACGGAGACAGCAAGAGTTTCGATAAAATAAATCTTTTTGTCAGGGTAAGGGCTGTTTTTCTTAGGTCTGTATTGCACTCAACCCAGAAGCACTATATCTATAAATGGGTAGGCATGAACTGTAAGACCTGTAATCGGGGCAACCCGACATAAGCAAATTCCGCACAAGAATCCCACTGTTTTTAGGGGGAATGAGCGTAGCAATATTTACTCAACTATGTGAGCGCCAAAGAGTTAGAAGCACTAATAACGTAATATGGGATGCGATCGCACCTCAAAAGGTAACTCAAAAAGTAAGTTGTATTAATTTATATAAGAGCCAAATGAGAAGGACAGAGATGATTCGTTGCTCTCTTGTCCCCCTATTTGCTTAACGCACGCCAGCAGTTTCTAAAGACAAATCTTGAAACATGGGTGTGCTGAGATAACGTTCGCCAAAGGAAGGCTGAATCATCACAATTAAACGTCCGGCATTTTCTGGACGTTTACCGACTTGAATTGCGGCACACAAAGCTGCACCAGATGATATCCCAGATAATAAGCCTTCTTCTTTTGCCAAACGTCGCCCATAAGCGATCGCTTGTTCATCGCTGACTCTAATTACTTCATCAACCAATTCCAGACGGAGAACATCTGGGATAAATCCGGCCCCAATACCTTGAATTTTATGTGGCCCGGCTTCACCACCAGAGAGTACTGGGCTGTTGCTGGGTTCAACTGCGATCGCTTTAAAAGTCTTCTTGCGCTGTTTGAGTACTTCTGCAATCCCAGTAATCGTTCCACCAGTACCTACCCCAGCAATGACGATATCTACTTCCCCGTCTGTATCTGCCCAAATTTCTTCGGCGGTAGTTTCTTGGTGAACTTTGGGATTAGCAGGGTTGCGGAACTGTTGCAGCATAAAAGCATTAGGAGTATTAGCCACAATTTCTTCGGCTTTGCGAATTGCTCCCCGCATTCCCTCAGCGCCTGGTGTCAACTCTAAAGAAGCACCATAAGCCCTGAGCATAGCCCGTCGTTCTTGACTCATTGTTTCTGGCATAGTCAAAATCAAACGGTAGCCACGTGCTGCTGCTACCATTGCTAGAGCAATTCCGGTATTACCGGAAGTAGGCTCTACTAAAATGGTCTTTCCCGGATAAATTGAGCCAGCGGCTTCTGCTGAGAGTACCATACTTAACCCAATGCGGTCTTTCACCGAAGCCGCTGGGTTCATGCCTTCTAATTTAACAACTATTCTTGCAACTACTCCCTCAGCTTGAGGAATCTTGTTCAATTGAACTAAAGGAGTTCGTCCAATGAGTTCTGTTACGTCTTGAGCAATCCGCATTATTTAACCCCTAAAATCCTAAATCTTAAGTACAGAGTATTTACTGATAACAATAAGCTTTGATGTATTTATTTTGCAGTTCAATGCCAGTGAATGCATATACTATGTATTCTAACTGAACCACAAAAGATGAAAGTTTAGAAAGAACCTTTATTAGATGTTCCCAATGATTGCCACTTCAACAGAGGGCTAGCTTACCATTCTTCTATTTTACCATTTGGAATTGCTGACTATTGCCTCTTCGGTGAAAATTCAACTTTTTTAATTCTGTATATATGAATAGCTTTTGCCATAATTTTCTATTTGTTATGAAAATAGAATTTACTTTTAAAACATTTAATTGCTTTTCCTAATTTGTTAGTCTATCTTTATCAAGAGACATTGATATTTTCTGTTGAGTGCAGATTTGACCAGTCTAAATTTGCATCTAAAACAGCCTTTAACCATTGCCTACATTGCTTTGAGATTGAGTGCAAAAACGCCAGAACCCCACCTCGAAAATACTAGAACCCCATCCGAAAAACACTAGCACCCATACCCCAATAATTTTTTAAAATTATTATCAGGTAAGGATTACAGACTTTGAGTACTATTTTAATGAATTTAATAATCTTAACAGGGCTGGGGTAAACTGTTTTGTGGAGAGTGGCTGATATAAATCGTATAGGATTTACGCAGAGATTCCCCTCTACCCCCCAACATTCCTGAGCGCAAGCTGAGTGAACTAGGGGGGACTTCTTAATCTCCCTTTTGAGAGTAGGATGAAAGCAGATTCCCGAATCAAGTGCGTTCTTTCTGACTGAATAATCCTATGTTTTGTGAAAAGGGTGGTAACTTTTTATTAGTCAGTAGTCAGTAGTGACGAGAAAAATAACTGGCAACTAATGATTGTAAAAATTACCGATTACACATATTTTAATATCAAAACTGTTTGAGAGGTAGAAATTATATAACTACTTTAGATAAACAGCAAAAGATATTTTCTTACTGGGTGCATACTACCTAGCAAGGGAGAGCCAAGATGAAAGCCAAACTTTTAAATGTTCTTACAGTTTGCGTCGTTACTTTAGTAATGCTTTCACCAGGACTAGTAGTATTTGGCATAATTTGGGAGCGACATCTGGAGTTAGTAAAATCTCAGAATTTAGCTTACGAAGTTAACAACACAACTACAGATGCTCCCGCCTTGGCTCCCCAGACAGAGGGTACACATTCCCCTCAGACTAGCATTCAATCCTCCGATCGTAATGTGGTTCATCAAATGCTTGCTGTTGCGGAACAATATAAATTTGCCACTATCCTGCAATGGTTCTTCTTGTTAACCCCGATTTGTGTTGGGTTAGGGATTCTTTTTTACGACAGATATCTAGTTCATCGTGCTGCTGTTTTAAAAGAACAAGTTGAAATGTTGGAAAGACTGTGGCACCAAAGTATCGAACAGTAACTTATTCACAATTTACTAAAATCAAGAAAATTACCATGACAGACCAAGAACAACGCCAAAGCTTGTATTTTAATCTGATTGATGAGTTACTTAGATGTCCTAATGGTCAAGAACCAGAAATTTTGGAATCTAAACCCGAATTGATTGATTCCGGTTTAGTAGAAACAATGTTACAAGTAGCTACTATGTTTGCCCATGAAGGCAATCAAGATGGTGCCCAATTTTTATTTTTTGTGGCACGTGAGCTAGCTAAAGAATTAGGTTTATACCCGGAAGTTCCCAATACTGAAGTTGCAAATCCTGAAGTTGCAAATAAGGAGTAAAAATGTTGTTGACTTCAACAGATGCGGGACAAATAGCTTTAGAACTGCTCATGGCAGACTGGAATATTTCAGAAGAGAACAGAGAGTGGTTCACAATCTTTAGCTCTCGTCTAATTGGCGAGAGTTGGTACACTGTGGAACTAGGTATAGAAGGATTTCCCGATAGGTGGTTTATTCAAGTATATGACAATGGAGTGTGCGATCCAAACTATACATTTATTTCACCAATCCGTGGTTCTGAAGGATTTACAGACTTTGTAAATTTGCCGGATATCATCGCAGAGGTTTTAGTTTGTGAACGCAATGCTCGCTAATAATAATTAAAAATTCAAAAGTTAGAATTCAAGAATAATTTGTAATTCGTAATTAAATCAAGACCTAGAGTCTACGACTTCTAAAAGTCGTAGTATTTATTATGGGTAGGGTTTAAACCCAATCTATATATAACATAATTACCTTGGCGAGCTTGCGAATATTATTACGAATTACGAATTTTGGATTTTGGATTTTGAATATAAAGATGCTTTACGCAAATATGAGGTGATACCGAATAAGGTACGCCTCTTTTTTTATGTAATATTTAATATTTTATTCAAACTTAATACACTATTTTGTCATACTTAATTGATAAAATTATGTTATATTAAATAGCGTGATGGACGCTACAGAAATATCAGTTCCAATGATTGCTGAAGATATCTTAGCCAAAGAATTCACAAGAGTCGTCAACCATTACTACCCGCAAGTTGGAGAATTGCTGGATGGGTGTTATGTGAAAGTCATCACCTGTTTTTGGGGACGACCTGCTAGACGTTTGCAATATATAGGAATTTATTGCTCTGACGAAATGATTTCCTGTGTGCAAGCTCAAAAAGAAATACTCAGAGAAGTAGCAGACAATATGGGTCTAATCCAGGTTGTTTGCATGAATGCCAAGCGATTGTTGCGCGATCCGATGTCGAAGGTCAAAGAGAACAACCCACGCCTATGGTTGGAGTTGCAGTGGGTTGCGACTTAGTGATTCATCGCATTAATTGAGAGGGGTAAATGCTTTTGTAGAGAGGACTTTATTCCTCAAATATTTAAGCACTTTAGTGCTTACTACAAACCTATCGACCACTAGAATAATCAGCACCTACGGTGAATACAAAGTATCAACGCAAGTAATGAAAACTGGAATTTTCTGCAATTACGATAATTTTCACCAAGATGCTCGTCGTGCCATCTTTGAGCAAGTTGCACTGGTAAAACAGGCAGAAAGCTTAGGTTTTGAGGAAGCGTGGGTGAGTGAACACCATTTTAGTGAATCTAATCTCAGCCCTTCCATGTTGGTGTTAATGGCACATTTGGCGGGATTAACTTCAACTATCCAATTAGGCACGGCGGCGGTGTTGCTGCCATTCCATAACCCCATTAGGGTGGCGGAAGATATTGCCACTTTGGATAACTTGTGCAATGGACGATTATTATTTGGAGTTGCTAAAGGCGGCCCCTTTCCCCAACAAAACAAGCATTTTGCGACCCTACCAAGTGAATCCCGTCCCAAGATGCTAGAGGCGATCGCACTGATTCAAAAGCTCTTATATGAAACTGATGTATCATTTAATGGGCGATATTATCAATGCGATCGCTTAACGATTTACCCGAAACCATTGCAAAGTCAAATACCAGTGTATGTTGCCACTGGTGGTGATGACGGTATTGAGCTTGCTGCTAAATATTCCTTCAGCTTGATGGGTGGGCCGCCATTTTCCCTAGAGAGATTGAAGGATACTGTTACCAAATATCGAGCCTTAAATTCTAGTGGTGCGGAAAAATTAGTGCTGGCACGCTTCTTTTTTGTTGGCAAAACATACGACGAGGCGGTGAGTGAAGCGTTACCTTTCGTTCGCAAATTTAGCCAGAAAATGAAAGCTAATTCGGCTGAAGTATTGCAAAACAGTGCGAATCCCAACCAAAAACCATTCGACCGCACAAATATTTGTTTCGATGAAGATTATTTGATTGAGAATTCAATTATCGGTGATGTGGAGACTTGTCGAGACAGAATCAAGAAATTTCAGGACGAATTAAATTTAGGTACGCTAGCACTCAAACCCTCGTCTGCGGATTTGCAAAAAAACCTGGACAGTTTGACGCGCTACAACCAAGAGGTGCGAAATTATGTCTTCTAAACTATACTTGCTTCCTCCCGATGATTTACCTCCCACTGAGGTAACGAAACAGGATGGAATGCTGCAAATGGAGCTAGAACAGTCTACTGGCAGATGCTTTTATCTAGCCTGCGATCGCATTACGCGAGTCCTATTATCTAATTGTCAGTGGTATCTCACAACAAATGCTAGCATCCTCACATTAATTATTGATTGCCCTGACTTAGTTTCTTACTGGCATATTGTCAGCAATATTCCCCAGTTAGGTAATAGGTTAGAGCGGTTTGCTAGCAATGGTAAAATCCGCGTTTATCCGCCATTTGGCAAAGGGACGCCGTTTGAAATCAGCGTAAATGAAATATCAGCTTATCGAGATTGGCTTTGAGGTAAATAGAAACTGGGAATCAGAGTAAATATAGCTGTTTCACACCCTGTACTCCTAAAGTGCAGGGTGTTGCAATTTTTATCAAAGCCAATTCTAAAAATATCAGCGTTACAGAATAGAATTCAATAGAGGTAGTCAGTAAATCAATGACTTAATTTTGTGATAATAGGTTTTTAAAATTATCTTTCTCTTCCTTTGCGTCCTTCTCTAACGAGACGCTACGCGAATGCGGTTCGTTAAAAAAATTACCTATCCTTCAAGGGAGAAGAAATTAGTGCTGGCAAATTCGTTACCTTTTCAGTTACCCATTTATACCAATTTTCTAACCCAGCACCAGTAGTTGCAGAAACCTGAAAAATCTGAATTTTGGGATTTACTTGTTTAGCATATTCTATGCATTTTTTAACATCAAAATCTACATAAGGCAGTAAATCAATTTTAGTGAGAATCATTACATCACTAGCACGAAACATATGTGGGTATTTTAGCGGCTTATCTTCTCCCTCCGTGACTGAGAGAATCACGACTTTTGCCTGTTCTCCCAAATCAAATAAGGCTGGACAAACTAAATTTCCCACATTTTCAATCATCACAACTGAGTCTATTGGTGGATTCAGTTGTTGTAAACCTCTGTCTATCATTGATGCATCTAAATGACAGCCTGTTCCGGTATTGATTTGGATGACTTTAGAACCAGTTTCTTTAATTTTTTTGGCATCGTTAGCAGTTTCTTGGTCGCCTTCAATGACACTAATAGATAATTGATGCTTTAAATCATTGATTGTTCGCGTCAAAAGAGTTGTTTTCCCAGCACCGGGAGAACTCATTAAATTTAAAGCGAGAATATTTCGACCTTTAAACCATCCCCGATTTTGGGCAGCTAGCAGGTTATTTTTTGCTAATATATCCTGTTCTAAAGATATTGTTGTGTTGTGTATTTTGGCATGAATTTGAGGCGCTTCTATATGAGTGTCATGACTGTGAGAGTGAGTGATGACAGTTCCATCTGGTAAAGTGTGAGTATGATTATGTTCCGCTTTATCTGTTTCTAAATTTGTAATTTTTATTTCGCCATCATCAGAACAACCGCAGGTTACACACATAATTCCTCGATTTCTATTTCTTTAATTTTAAGTTCTTCACCAGCAATTAAATCTAATTGCACGCTACCGCAATTACAGATTCCAAATGGTTTGTCTAAATAAATTTCTGCACTACATTGGCGACATCTCCCTAAGCCTGGAATTTCTAAAATTTCTAATGTCGCCCCTTCTAAAACTGTGCCTTGAGTGCAAATATCAAAACAAAATCGGATAGCGTCGGGCATAATGGCTGAAAGTTTGCCAATTTCTAATAAAACTCGCTGCACTTTTGCGCCTTTGGCGTGTTCAGTCACAATTGCCACAATATTTTGGGTAATTCCAAATTCGTGCATACTATAAATTTATTAAAGATTAACAAATTCGTGGTAATTGGTCGCCTACTAACATATCAACAATTCTTTCAGCACCAAAAGCTGTTTTTAATAGTACGATACCTGGGGGCGAGGTAATAACTTCGCCAATAATACAAGCATCTTTGCCTGCTGGGTGGGATTTCATAGCTGATAAAACATTTTCAGCATTCTTTTTTGGAACCACCACAACTAACTTACCTTCATTAGCTAAATACAATGGGTCTAAACCAAGAATTTCGCAAACTCCGTTGACTTCTTCACGCACTGGAATAGATTCTTCAAAGAGACGAATTCCCACATCGGAACTGAGGGCGAATTCATTTAGTACTGTGGCTAAACCTCCACGTGTGGCATCTCGCATAGCATGAATTTGTGGACATATATGGAGAATAGTTTCTACTAAACTATGCAACGGCTGACAGTCACTTTCAATATTAGTATCTAAGGCTAATTCTCCACGGGCGATTAAAATTGCTGTCCCATGATTGCCTATTTCACCATTAATTATTACGGCATCTCCAGGTTTAATATTGTGAGCAGAAATATTAACTCCTCGTGGGATGATACCAATACCAGCAGTATTAATAAAGAGTTTATCGGCTGCACCACGATGTACAACTTTTGTGTCACCAGTGACAATTTGAACACCCGCTTTTTCTGCGGCTGCTTTCATACTGTTTGCAACACGGCGTAAGGTTTCTACAGGTAATCCTTCTTCTAAAATTACGCTGCAAGTTAGATATAAAGGTTTAGCACCACTGACAGCTAAATCATTAACTGTACCGTTTATGGCTAATTCTCCTATATCACTACCGGGGAAAAATAACGGGTCTACAACATAAGAATCTGTTGTAAATGCGAGTCTGTCTCCTTGTTGGAGGAGAGGGGTTAGGTTGAAGCTGGCTTGGTCTTCTAGTTGTGAGAGAATTGGGTTATCAAAATTGCTGACAAAGATATCATCTATTAAATTACGCATGGCTTTACCACCGCTACCATGTGCGAGAGTTATATGAGTGTCTTGCACTTTACTTTGGCGACGGCGGACTTGTTCTATTTTTTGGAATAGGGGATTTTGGATTGGGTTTGTGGGGGAAATGTTCATATTAAAATTTTTTTTAAACGCAAAGGGACGCAGTAGACGCTTTTGCGGCTTGCCGCAGGCTGGGAAGCGCAGAGGTACGCGGAGTATTATAAGTCTGAGGAGAAGCCGCAGGCGGGGAGGGGTTCTTGAGTTATTTTTGGTTTTTGGGTGATTGTTCTTTTGGCAATGGTGGAGAGTCGTCCATATTTGTAATAGGCTGCACAAGCGCCTTCGGAAGATACCATACAAGTACCAATGGGGGTTTCTGGGGTGCAAGCTGTACCGAATACTTTACACTCCCAAGGCTTTAAGACTCCTTTGAGAATTTCTCCACATTTACAAGCTTTATGGTCGGCTACTTTGAGATTAGGAATGGTAAATTTAAGTTCGGCATCAAATTGGGCATATTCAGGTTGAATTTTTAATCCTGAATAGGGGATGTCACCTAAGCCGCGCCAATCAAAGCTATCTCGCACGGCGAAAACTTTGTTTATGGCTTGTAGGGCTACTGTATTTCCAGATTTTTGGACAATTCGGTTATATTGATTTTCAACTTCACAACGATTTTCTATTAGCTGTTGCAACAACATCCAAATTGATTGCAGAATATCTAAGGGTTCAAATCCTGAGACGACTATCGGCTTATTATATTGTTGGGAAATAAATTGGTATGGGTCACTGCCAATTACCATGCTGACATGACCAGGCCCAACAAATCCATCCAGTTGTAAGTCGGGATTATCTAATAGTGCTTTGAGGGCGGGAATCACGAGGACGTGATTGGAAAACATACTAAAGTTATGAATTTCTTCGGCTGCTGCTTGCAGAATAGTGAAGGCGGTGCTAGGGGCTGTGGTT
The DNA here is from genome assembly GCF_017114965.1 of Nostoc sp. JL31. Taxonomy (NCBI): domain Bacteria; kingdom Bacillati; phylum Cyanobacteriota; class Cyanophyceae; order Nostocales; family Nostocaceae; genus Nostoc; species Nostoc sp. JL31. Next base: position 33,392 of record NZ_JABXKO010000111.1, on the reverse strand, counting down.
TCAAAGCCTAATGCGAAGAAGACTACTTCTTTGTCGGGGTTATCTCTAGCAATTTGCAGGCTATCTAGGGGAGAGTACACCATACGGATGTCTGCACCTTGTGCCCTGGCTTGCAGTAATGTGGTGTTGGAACCGGGAACTCGCATGGCATCGCCAAAGGTGGCAAAAATGACGTTATGATTTTGAGAGATTGCGATCGCATCATCTAATCTCCCTTTTGGCATAACGCATACTGGACAACCAGGCCCATGAATTAGTTCGATGGTTTGGGGCAATATTTCTTCGATACCGTATTTAAAAATGGAGTGGGTATGTCCGCCGCATACTTCCATGATTTTGATGGGTTTTTCTAGCTGGTGGCTTAATTTGGTGATTTCGCGGAGTATGGCTTCTGCTTTTTCCGGTTCGCGGAATTCGTCAACATATTTCATAAGGATTTGGGAATAGTAAGCTTTATGTCAATACGGCTGAGTTAAGTATTTCTTTTTACTCTTTGTGCCCTCCGCGCCTCTGCGGTTCGTTAAGTTAAGTACTAATTTTTACTTGTGCTGCTGCTAATTCTTGAAGGAGTTGTAATGTTTCTGCTGCTTCTTGTTCGTTAATTCGATTCATGGCAAAGCCAACATGAACTAACACCCAATCGCCAATACAAGCTTCGGGGGGATGTTGTTCATCTACGATGCAGGCAATATTTACTTCGCGCTTCACACCACCAATGTTAACTAGGGCTAGTTTATGGTTAACGTTGGTAATTTCTATAATTTGTCCGGGGATTCCTAAGCACATTTTTTTATTTTGAAGATAAACTAACCGCAGAGGCGCGGAGAACACAGAGAGAATTATTTGTCAGAAAAGGGTTGTCAAATATCAATACTTATGTATTAATTTTGCGGCTGCAATTACTGCTTGTCCTAGAGATAATCCGCCGTCATTAGCTGGAACTAAGCTATGAGTTAGTACTTTTATCCCCAATGTTTCTAATCGTTTGCTAACTTGCTGTAACAATATACAATTTTGAAAGACTCCTCCTGTTAAAGCTACCTGATGAATCGGATTTTTTTGACGAAGGTGCTTAACCATTTCCACAATCGCATTAGCTAAACCTTTGTGAAATTTGGCAGCTATAACTGGTTGGGGAATCTGCTGTTGCAAGTCATAGAGTAAGGCTTGCCACATTGGGCATGAGTCTATACAGTAAATACTATCTGAAAAGCTAAAACTAAAAGGGTATATTAGCGTTTCTTTATCATTATTTAAGCTGCTAACATCTACTATAGCTTCCATTGCGATCGCAGCTTGTCCTTCATAACTACATTCTTCAGGGCAAATACCGATAGCCGCCCCCACTGCATCGAACAACCGCCCCACTGAAGAAGCTGGAGGAGAGTTAATTTTTTTCTCTATAAGTTGATTTAGTAGCTTTAATGGTTTTTTATTCAGCAATTTTACGATTCCTAAATCAGCATACTGTTGTTGGCAATTATCCCAAAGGTTAGCAGCTATTAATTGGGCGTAGGTATTACGCCAAGGCTGATAAATTGCTTGTTCAGCACCAATCATTGGAACTGGTTTAAATGTTGCTAGTCGCTGAAATTTCTGATAATCTGCTAAAAGAAATTCTCCGCCCCAGAGTGTACTGTCATCACCGTAACCTAAACCATCTAAAGCAATACCTAATACTGGAGGTGAGTTTAAAGGAATCCCATTTTCTGCCATACAAGCAGCAATATGGGCGTGATGATGTTGGATTTGATGAATTGAAATTTGATTTGTATCTGCTAGTTCTTTACCAAGTTTGCTGGAAAGATATTCAGGATGTTTATCAATGGCGATTACTTCTGGTGTATGTTCAAATAAATTTAAGTATAAGTTTAAAGTCTCTTGGTAAGCATTGAAAGCCGCAGCATTTTCTAAATCTCCCAGATGTTGAGATAGAATCGCTTCTCCTTCACGCAATAAGCAAAAAGTATTTTTTAACTCACTACCCATTGCTAAAATTTGCGGCACATTGTCAAATCCCGGCGGTAAGCTAATCGATGCTGGTGCATATCCTCTAGCACGGCGAATTATTTGGACTTTATCGCCGATAACACGCACAACCGAATCATCTACCCGATTAATAATCTCTCGATTGTGAAAGAGAAAATAATCAGCGATTGTCCCTAATTTTTCTTTTGCTTCGTCATTATCAATACATTGTGGTTCATCGGCAAGATTACCACTTGTTAAAATAATTGGGCGATTCATCCGCCGCAGAATTAAATGATGTAAGGGCGTATAAGGTAGCATAAACCCAAGAGTATTTTGCCCCGATGCTACCGATGGTGCTACAAGTTTTTTACCTGTCGCTTGTAATAAAACAATTGGTGCAGCAGAACTTGTCAATAATTCTTTTTCTTTAGCGTTGACAGTACAATATTGTTCAATTATTTCAATATCTCGCGCCATTAAAGCAAATGGTTTGTGATAGCGCCTTTTGCGCTGACGCAGTTTTTGGACAACGGTTTCCTGAGTTGCATCACAAGCTAAATGAATACCACTTAAGCCTTTAATTGCGACAATCTCACCCTTTTGCAACAAGGTACAAACGGCATCCACATCATCTAGCATGGAAAACATGGAAGCAGTAACCGATTTACCATCAGCGCGTTCTAACCAAGCTGTGGGGCCGCAAACATGACAAGCTACAGGTTGGGCGTGAAAACGGCGATTTTCAACATCGTGGTATTCCTTTGCACATTCGGGACATATAACAAACGCAGACATACTGGTATTGCATCTGTCATAAGGAATCGCACGAATAATACTCAGGCGAGGGCCGCAATGAGTGCAATTGGTAAAGGGGTAGCGAAAAAAGCGGCTAAAGGGGTCAAATATTTCTTGTTGACACTGTGGACAAGTAGCTGCATCAGGGACAATTTCTGTTTTAATGGCACTATTAACGCTATTAGAAATCACAAAATTGTTAAAGTTAAATTCACCTTCGCAAGCAATTCTAGTTAGCTGATTAATTTTTGCTAATGGTGGACATTCTGTTTGCAATCTGGCAACAAACTCTGTTAATGCTTCCTCACTACCAGATACCCGAATTAATACACCTTGCCCATCATTACAAACATCTCCATACAAACCACAGGCTTTAGCAAGACGATATACAGTAGGGCGAAATCCTACTCCCTGAACAGTACCGCGAACTCTAATTTCTTCAGTCGGCATAGGGACTTCCAAATAAAAAAATACCCAATAAAACTCTCTTCTCCTCATTCCTCTGTGTTCTCTGTCTCTCTGTGGTAGCCTGCGGCAAGCCGCTTCTCTACGAGACGCTCCGCGAATGCGTCTACGTTTATTTAGCTAATTTATTTCTTAGAAATCCCATAATTAAACTGCCACAGCAATATTCGGTTATTTCCAGAATCAGCTATTACCGCCGTATTGCCACAAATTTTTATCCCATAACACCAATTTAAACTATCTCGTTTAGACAGCCCGAAATTACGATTTTCACCTTTACTTTGAAAATTTATTTGTCCTGCCAACCCATCTGCCATTACCCCTTGCAGCGATAAAATTGATTCTGGCTTTTTCCATCCTAACAAACGAGAATTAGCTGTATCTGCAACTACTAACCAATCGCCAGCCACCGCCACACCATAAGGCATACTCAAACTACTAGCGCTAGGCAAATAAACTCCTTGATTCATTTCCACAAAATCAAAGCTTTTTTGCCCTAAAACCACAGCACAAGGAGTATTATTTTCTGTTGGCATTCCCTGCCAAATCATCACTCGGTGATTACCTGCATCGCTGACAACCAAATTTTCTCCCCAAAAAGCGATGTCGTGACACCAACGCATACTCGCTGCGGTTGGAGAATCACCACCGTTTTCATTGCGAGATATCATATCCGGTTGTCCCAAAACTAAATCAGCAGGTTGACCATTTTCTGTTGGTAACTGATGCCAAATTAATAGTCTTCGATTACCAGTGTCAGCAATAAATAGCCGTCCTTGATGATAGAAAACACCATAGGGCCAGTGCATTGTACTAGCAGATGCTTGCTGATTGCCTCGATTTGGTTCATTATCAGTAAAATTAACTTGCCCTAACACCAAATCTGCTGGAACATTATTATCTTCTGGTAAGTTTTTCCAAATCAAAACTCGATGATTCCAAGCATCTGCGACAGCTAATCCTTCGCCGCAAGCACAAATCCCTGTTGGTACACTTAAGCTTGCACTTCCCGGTGTAGTTTTAGCATTTTGTCCTTCATGATAAAAGTCAGGTTGTCCAATTACCCAATCAGCCGGTTGACTATCTCTCGTGGGTAAATTTTGCCATCCTAATAATCGATGATGTCCTGTATCTGATACCCATAATGGGCCGGTTTCTGATAACAAACAAGCACTACGAGGGCCAAACATTGTTGTGGCATTGGGTGCTACAGGTATAACTAATTGTTCGGGTTCAATAATGTTGCCTAAAATTACCTCCGCACCTTGAGGTGATAGAGGTAAATCTTGAGGATTTTCTATTGCTTTTAGCGGTAATTGTGATATGGGATTAATTATGATTGGGATATCCATGAACCGCAAATAGGCGCTGATAATTATTTAAAAACATTAATCTTGATTAGCATGTAACAACAGTAACGGTTTTGCATTATGCTTTTTTAAAATTCAGTTAAAACCTTTAATCAACTTCAATATTAATCAATTTTATGATTTACGCATGAGTTAGGGAATAACGAACCACAGAGGCGCAGAGAAGCCAGTGCGTTGGACGGGTTCCCCGACTTGTAGCAACTGGCGCAACACAGAGAAATGAGAGTTTGAGAGATATTTTGCGTAAGCCCTAAATTTTAAAAAATCTATCTAACCTTTAGTAATTTTTACTACATAGCGAATCTTTGGTATGAGTGCGCGATTTACTGAAATGAGAAAGCAAACTGGGGTTTGAGAAAGTAAAAGCTTATTTTACTTGCGGAAAACACTAAAATGAGTAAGTCAAATGACCTTTTGCTTGCGGAAAATACCAAAATGAGTAAGCAAACTGGAGTTTGAATAAGTAAAAGCTCATTTTGCTTGCGGAAAACACTAAAATGAATAAGCAAACTGGGGTTTGAATAAGTCAAATGACCTTTTGAGAAAGTAATATGCCTTTTTACTTTCTCAAAACACTAAAATCAATACCTGAATTACACAAATGAGAATGAATTTAGGGATATTGAGAAAGCACTCAGGCATTTTGCTTGTACAAAACACTAGAATAAATGCGCGAACTACTGAAATGAAAAAGCAAATTAGCCGTGATTGACTAATCGCCAAGTATATTTGCTGAACTCTTACCTTCGCGTTATCATTTTTGTAGTTTCACAAAAACCTTATCTTCTTTAACCTTGACTGGATACGACTGAAGCGAAACATCAGGCACGGTTAAGCATTTACCTGTCTCTAATTTGTACTGGAATCCGTGGGCAGGACAGGTAATAATACCATTTTCAACTTTACCCTTTTCTAAGGGAGATCCTAGATGGGTACAAGCATTACGGTAACATTTAACTGTAACGCCTTGGCGATGTAAAATTAGTGAAGTACCAGCAAGTTGTACTGCGACTACACTAAATTCAGGAACTTCATCAAGGGTAGCTACTTTCATCCAAGTACAAGTTATTTTTGAAGAGAATGGACTGATTAGATTAGAATTAGCGTTGTTAACAGCAGGGCTATTATTGACTGCAACAACTTTAGTAATTTCAGGACAATGGTTTTTTATTGCCTGTTCTACTCCCTGAGATAAAGTTAAAGTAGAAGCCGGACAACTGCTGCAAGTTCCGATTAATCTAACTTCTACTGTATCTGGTGACTTAATTGCCACTAATTCTACATCCCCATTATGCCTTTTTAAACCTGGGCGAACTTCTTCAAGGGCTGTTTCAATTCGCTGTGCTAATGGTGGTTTTGGTGGTTTGACTAACTCGTGATACAGTAGCACTGCATATACTAATTCATCCGCAACAGCATGACGCAAAGCTGGCATTGATTCTTGTTTGAGGCTTTTAATCAAATTAGTCAATGCAGCTTTATGCAAAGCTTCAATTGCTCTTTTTAGACCTACTGCTACACACCGTTGGCTTTCATCCCACTCGGATATAATTGCCTCAAAACGATTAATTTCCTGAATTAATTCTTCAAGATTTGTCATTTGTCATTTGTCATTGGGCATTAAGTATTGGCATTAAGGATTGGTTGTTTATCAATGACAATTCACTTCGTTTTAAAATCCTTGAAGAGAAACGGCATAATCATGCCCGTCACTAAGCTAGATAATATGATTGGTAAGTAGAAGGGAATGGGGGCTTGTGCAAGTAACACTAGCAGTAAAAAACCTACAGCAATACCAATAGTAGTTTGCTTGAGAAAAAATATTGGATTGCGTATTAGCTTTCCTTTAAAAAATAACTTGGCAGATAACCATCCTAGCTCTAACATATTTTCTCCTAATAATTTGTCAATAAATTTAAAGCAACAAGCCCTAAGAAGATGGCAGGAATTACACCCGCAGGGGCAAATAATGCACCAAGCATTGCTGAAAGTTCATATCCTATATCTTTACCAGCTAATAGCATTCCACCAATTGCACCGCCAACCATAGCTAAGGCTGTTGCTATAATTAGCCACACCAATTCTGTTGCTATGTTAAGATCGCCATCTGCTAAACTTGTGAGAAAATTTATCAGATTTGGCGTTGTTAAAATGTCTCTCATGCTGTTTTTCCTGATTGTTTAAGTTTTTGAGACGCGATAAATCGCCGTCTCTACAAGGGTTTTGGTCTTATCTGAACTGTATTGAACCCATAACTCCTAACCCTTCATTTCTGCTTCTACATCTTGTAATGCTTGGACTACTACCTCTGCTTGTGCAACTTGTTGATATTCCGTAAAAATTTCTAAAGCAGTTTGATAGTAGATACGGGCTTGCAAAAGATTTTGAGGATTACCAGCTTCTGGTTTTTCGGGGTCGTCTGGTAAGTTGAATAGGGCGTTGGCTTTGTTGGAAATTGTGTTAGCGTACTCTAAAGGTGTATCTTTGGGATTACGCACTTTTAGCGCTTCGTCATAAGCTGCGATCGCACGTAAGTTATTCTCGACAGGATGGGAACTCACTAAATATTGCAAAGCGTTGCCTAAGTTGTTTTGCAACATGGCATATTCTCTGGGATGATCGATCAGATTAATATGCTTTAGCGCCACCTCAAATGATTGCACAGCTAACCCTTGACGCAAATATTCCCGTTCTGATGCTAAGGGCATAGAAAGGTAAGCGATCGCAATATTGTTATACAAAATCGCGTATTCTTGGGGGTAATCTTCCCAAGTAAACACCCGCAACGCCTCATGATAAGCCTGGATGCTGTCGGTTATCCGCGCCAAATTGAACGGTACTAGCGACTGCAACACCAGCCCAAAATTCATCTGCGTTTCTGCCACTTCCTCTGGCAAAGCTAATTGTTGTAAAATCGGTAATGCCTCTTCATAACCGACTTTAGCTTGCATCAACAGTTGGTAATCAGCATCCGGTATTGCCTGTAATGTCCCTGCCATGCCCACTTTGGCCCTGGCTTTCAACAAGGGATACTCCTCACCACACATCTCGTAGGCCCGGTAATATAAGCCAACTGCATTCCGCAAGTCTTGGGCTGTTTTGGGCTTTTTTTGAAAACCCTGTGCGATCTCAATCAGCATTTGGATTTTTTCCTCTGCTGAAGCTGACTCCGATGCAACAGCTGCGATCGCAGCCTTCACTGCTGAATCTGTAATGCTGGGGGTCATAACTCTGCCGTACTCTAGCCAATTGGGAATTGAGTCCAACACCCATGAATGATCGAAACACGCGATCGCATTTCATCACGGGCCATACTGATTTACGCAGGCTTCGAGTCCTTTAGGCGGAATTCCCCTTTTTTGTCTGAGACTAGGGCTAATGATTAAGGACTAGGGAAAGAGTTGATCCCATGTCCAATATCCAATACCCCATGCCCAATCAATTTTTTTACTATAAAACACCCTATTTCTAAAATTCTAGGGGGAAATTGCTAATATTAATGTCAGCTTTAAACACCTAATATTTTTAAAATACTTTTTGTATCATCACTCGACACAATCCAAATATTCTTTCTTGGATTGTTGACATACATATATGCACTATCTTACCAGCTAATTTTTGTATACTCCAAAGATTCGCCACGGGATCGTCGAAGTGTAAAATATATTCATCAACTGTAAAACAAGTTCCCTTGAAAACAGACAGCATTTTCTATCGGATCTTTCAGAGTATCCCCACTACTTTCTTTGAACTGATTAACCAACCGCCCCAACTAGCTAGTGTTTACCAATTTTCTTCAGTAGAAGTCAAACAACTAGCCTTTAGAATCGATGGTGTTTTCCTCCCAAATGTAGCAGAACTACCTATTTATTTTGCCGAAGTGCAATTTCAACCAGACAAAAAGTTCTACTCGCGTTTATTTACCGAAATTTTTAACTATCTCGACAAAATTGAAAATAATCTTGTAAAACTGTTAGCTATTTTTAATGATTAATTCTTTTTTAATGAAAGAGAATTAAATCAAAAAATATCTTAGTATTGAAAAATAAATATTGATAAGCAGGTGAGACTTTACAAGCATTATCACCTACATCATGCATGGGAAACAATAGAAAAACGCATAGCCGATGACTAACATACTATGGCTACAGGGTGGTGCTTGTTCAGGTAACACCATGTCATTCCTCAACGCCGAAGAACCGACAGTCTGCGATTTAATTGCCGACTTTGGTATCAATATACTTTGGCATCCTTCCTTGGGGCTGGAACTAGGCAACGATTTGCAAACACTGCTACGAAATTGTATTTCTGGCACAATTCCTTTAGATATCTTGGTATTTGAAGGCAGCGTTGTTAATGCTCCCAACGGTACTGGCGAATGGAATCGGTTTGCCGATCGCGCCATGAAAGATTGGTTATTAGACCTCGCCAAAGTTGCTAAATTTATCGTCGCTGTGGGAGATTGTGCCACATGGGGAGGAATTCCCGCCATGTCACCTAATCCCAGCGAATCGGAAGGTTTGCAATTTCTCAAGCGTCAAGAAGGCGGCTTTTTAGGTAAAGACTTCGTGTCTCAAGCCGGATTACCTGTAATCAATATACCTGGATGTCCCGCACATCCCGACTGGATTACGCAGATATTAGTTGCGATCGCTACTGGACGCATAGCAGACATTGCTTTCGATGAACTAAATCGTCCCCAAACCTTCTTCAACACCTATACTCAAACAGGTTGTACGCGCAACATCCACTTTGCCTACAAAGCATCAACCGCCGAATTTGGTCAGCGCAAAGGCTGCTTATTTTATGACTTGGGTTGTCGCGGCCCCATGACTCATTCTTCCTGCAACCGCATCCTATGGAACCGCGTATCTTCCAAAACTCGTGCTGGAATGCCTTGTTTAGGTTGTACCGAACCAGAATTTCCCTTCTTTGACCTTAAACCAGGAACCGTATTCAAAACCCAAACAGTAATGGGAGTTCCTAAAGAATTACCGCCAGGGGTGAACAAAAAAGACTACGCCTTACTGACAATGGTCGCCAAAGATGCAGCACCACCTTGGGCAGAAGAAGACTTTTTTACAGTTTAGTCATTAGTCATTAGTCCTTTGTCATTTGTGAAAAACCAATGACCAATGACTAATGACCAATGACAAGTGACCAATGACAAAGGACAAATAACAAATGGGAATTCAATCATTAGACATTTCGCCCGTCGGTAGAGTTGAAGGCGATTTAGATGTCCGAGTTGATATTGAACATGGAAGAGTAGTCAACGCCTGGACACACGCTGAATTATTTCGCGGATTTGAAGTTATCCTCCGCGGTAAAGACCCCCAAGCCGGATTAATTGTCACACCTCGCATTTGCGGCATTTGCGGCGGTTCTCACCTGACTTCTGCATCTTGGGCATTAGATACAGCTTGGGAAACAGAAGTTCCCCGCAATGCAATTTTGGCGAGAAATCTCGGTCAAATTGTCGAGACCATTCAAAGCATTCCCCGCTACTTTTATGGTTTGTTTGCCATTGATTTAACCAATAAAAAATACCGCCATAGTCGCTATTATGACGAAGCTGTGAGACGCTTTGCCGCCTTCACAGGCAAATCTTATGAACTCGGCATAACAATTTCCGCTAAACCCGTAGAAATTTATGCACTATTGGGCGGACAATGGCCCCATTCCAGCTACATGGTTCCCGGTGGCGTGATGTGCGCCCCCACTTTAACAGACATCACCCGCGCTTGGGCAATTCTCGAATACTTTCGTACCAATTGGTTAGAACCAGTGTGGTTGGGTTGTTCTTTAGAACGCTACGAACAAATCCAAACTTATGATGACTTTAGAGATTGGTTAGATGAAGACCGAAATCATCGAGATTCCGACTTAGGTTTTTATTGGCGCATGGGTTTAGACATCGGTTTAGATAGATATGGCGCTGGTGTTGGTAAATATGTCACTTGGGGATATTTAGCCCATGAAGATAAATACCAAAAGCCGACTATCGAAGGACGAAATGAGGCGATGATTATGAAAAGTGGAGTGTACGACAGCTTCGCAGACACTCACGTTTTAATGGATCAGTCATTTACCCGCGAGAATACAACTCACTCTTGGTACGATGAGGGAACGGCAGATATTCACCCTAGCGATCGCACCACTAAACCTACTGCAATCAATACCAAAGACTTCGATAACGCCTACTCTTGGTCGAGTGCAGTTCTTCACAAAGACTTCGGACGCTTGGAAACTGGCCCCTTAGCGCGTCAATTAGTAGCTGGTGGTAAACATGGCGAATCTTGGCAACACTACGACGGCTTGATTCTAGATGTATTTAAGGAAATGGGTGGTGCTAGTATTCATGTGCGCCAGTTGGCACGAGTTCACGAACTTGTCAAGTTATATCGGCAAGCTGAACACTGTTTGCGCGAATTCAAATTAAACGACCCCTGGTATATCAAACCCACAGAAAAAGATGGCAAGGGTTGGGGTGCAACAGAAGCAGCACGCGGTTCTTTATCTCACTGGGTGGAAATAGAGGGCGGTAAGATTAAAAACTACCAAGTGATTGCCCCAGGTACTTGGAATATTGGCCCTCGTGATGGCGATGGAATCCGCGGCCCCATTGAAGAAGCTTTAATTGGCACACCCATTTACGATTCTAGCGATCCAGTAGAAGTTGGTCATGTGGCGCGATCGTTTGATTCATGTTTGGTGTGTACAGTCCACGCCCATGATGCGAAAACTGGTGAGGAGTTAGCGCGTTTTCGGACTGCTTAAAAGATGCTAATTTCTAATAGCTAATGGCTAATTATTTTTTAGTTAGTCATTAGCTGTGTTTTTTACTATGTAGATATTATGCCATGATTAGAAATAGCTATGGCATGAGGAAAAAGTTTATGACTATAACTATAGAAGCTGTTTATGAACAAGGGGTACTGAGGTTATCACAGCCGATTCCATTAGCCGAGGGAACTCGTGTTGAAGTCACTGTGATTTCAACTGAGGCTAAACCTCAAAACAAAACTCCTAGAGAGATTTTGGCACAAATTGCAGCCATGCCTTTAGAAGTTAGCAATGATAAATTTTCTGGTCGAGATCATGACACTATTCTTTATCCTCCTCATAGTGCAACATGAGCTTTGTAGATACCAGCGCCTGGTTTGCTAGTATTGTTCCTTCCGATACTGAGCATCAGGCAGCGTCTTTATGGGTTAATCAAAATATTCAGCCATTGCTAACAACAGATTACGTTGTCGATGAAACCTTGACCCTTTTGAGGACCCGTGGGGAAACGTTGAGGGCAATCAGCTTAGGAGAGGCATTCTTTTCAGATAATCTGACGACCATTTATTACCTGACAGAAGAGAATATTCGACAAACTTGGCAGATTTTTCGTCAGTTCTCAGATAAAAACTGGAGTTTCACGGACTGCGCCAGTCGGGTTGTGATGAATAAATTCCACTTAACTCAGGCATTCACCTTTGATCATCATTTTCGTCAATTTGGGTTCGTGAATGTTGTACCTTGAAGTTGTGCGATCGCCTAGCGTGTCTGAAGTGATAGCTCCTCTAGAAGCATTTCAATAACTTCACGCAAATTTTCCTGCAATTCATCCAAGGTTTCACCTTGAGAATGCGCTCCAGGAAAGCCAGGGACATAGCCAACATAGAACTTAGTATCAGGATCTCTTTCAACGAGCGCAGTAAAAGTTTTCATATCACAATCATCGACAAGGCTTACTTTACAGCTTACTCGATTAGACATCTAACTGAGCGACGCCGAATAGCCCGTCGTAGACATCGCCTTTGTATCATTATGACAATCAGACTAAACTTACTTATCCCCTAGAAACAATAGCAAAAAACATATTTATCAACGCTTTACCAAAAAATAGCCAATCCAACCAAAATACAATGTGAAGAGTTGCTATCAACCAAAATACAATTTGATAAGAAACTTTGCTGCTTTTGTGACGTAGTTTCTGTTGAGCAACAAATCCACCTAACCAACCACCCATAAATTCGCACAGATGCAAAGTATTTTCTTGCCTTCTCCATCGTCCTTGTTGTGCGCGAGACTTATCATCGGCATATAGCCTAAAAGTAATGAAACTCATGACAGGATAAAGAATTAGCGGAATTGGGTTGCCAGTTGTTAGTGCAAGATGGATTGAACCTAACCCTGGTAGTAAAGATAGAAGTAATGTATTTAATGCTAATGATAAAGATTTATCTACAGTTCTGGATATAGACTTATTTGGTGCGGCAGAAGATAAAGATTTTGATTTAACTTCTTCGATGAAAGCATTACAAGCCCGTACTTTGCCATCTTTACTAGCTGTCAGTTGATAACAAACAAAATCACCAACTTGGGGACGACGGTTAACGTCTTTCAATGCTGTAATGTGTAGAAAGACTTCTTGGCTACCATCATCGGGTTGTATGAAACCAAACCCGCGATCGTCCTTCCAGATGGTTAGCTGCCCTTTGTGAAAAGAAAGTTTCATGAACAAATCATATATTTATCTTATAGTGTGCCCTTATTTACACAAATAAACAACATAAAAAATGCGTAGGCGTAGCTCGTCGAAGACATCGCTCCACCAACTCTTTTAACTGAGTAAAAATCTGGTGATAACTAACGGACTATTCCTAATGTCTGATATTCAAAACTCGTAGCATACCACACTAAAACTTATAGAAATAGTGGGTTAGGCTTGCGTTAATGCATTTGCATAAAACAGCAATTTACACGGTAAGCTTGTGTCTGATTTAGCGCTACATAATTATCTCCCTCGCGTTCCCGATGCAGCATTGCAAGAATACATAGAATGGTGTGTTTTAGAGCAAGCTCAAGCCGCAGAATGTAACTTTACTCCTGATAGAAGTAAGTTAAATAATTTGCCACCAGAAGACTACGTTCCTAAACTTGTCGAGCAGTTCATGAAAGTTAAACCAGACCCAATTAAGGCCGGTTTGGTAGCTGCGATCGCAGGCAAGGAAGCAGACCAACACGCTTTATCCGGTTTAGCGATCGCTGCCGATTTTGTATCTCTTTATGTCAAGTATTTAATTCCTAAAGAGGGAAGTACTAAAGAACAGGCTGAAGAGATATTAACTCAAGCATCACAACATCAGTATGAAAAACTGACTGAAGTTGCCAAGAAACATGGTGTAGCTTTATAGTTTCTTACTGATAATTTATTCTCAGAGGCTTTGTCTGTCCCATCAGTCAGAGCCTCGTATTTTGCAGATTATGGCACAAACTCGAAATAATCACAATCAGCAGAAGCTTGATAATGAGTTGTTCTTAATCTTATACCTTTACTATGACCTTAAGCTTTAAAGTAAGTTTCACTGCATTTATAGATACAGTACGGCTTCTTATTTTATAATTTAAGAAACATATTATTAGTTTATAGTTAAATGGACAGAATCGTAGTTAACTCTCACATTCATTTCGGTAAACCTTGCATCGCAGGAACACGCATCACTGTGCAGAGTATTCTTGAACTACTTAATGACGGACTTTCATTTGAAGAAATTATCCGAGACTACTATCCAGACCTAAAAATCGAAGACATTCGTGCCTGCTTAGGATATGCGATCGCTCTAGTGGCAGCTGAAGACATACGCCTAGTATCTATTTGAGTATGAGATTATTACTAGATCAAGATGTGTATGCTGTGACAGCAAGATTTCTAGTTGATAGCGGACATGATGTAGTTCTTGTTGCTCAGATTGGTCTTTCGCAAGCAAGTGATGAAGAAATACTTAGAACAGCACAGGAACAGAACCGTATTCTTATCACGCGAGATAGAGACTATGGAAATCTTGTTTTTGTGAGAGCAATGGGATCTGGAGTCATTTATCTCCGAATCCTACCTACAACTGTAAATAAAGTTCATAACGAGCTGGTACGAGTTATAGAAACTTACTCTGAAGTCGAATTAGTAGGGGCATTTGTAGTTGTACAACCAGATGGGCACAGGTTTAGAAAAGTATCTTTATAAAAGTTTAAAGTGCATTATTTTAATGATTGTAGATGTCGAAAGTGAGGTTAGATATCTCATCCCATGCTAACTATTATCGGTTGCGGCAATCTCAATCGCAATGACGACGCAGTAGGTGTAATCATTGCCCAACGCTTACAAAAATATCTAGCTGAAAATCCTCATCCTCATGTGCATGTTTATGACTGTGGCACCGCAGGGATGGAAGTAATGTTTCAAGCTAGAGGTAGTAAACAATTAGTAATTATTGATGCAAGTTCAACTGGTTCTGAACCGGGTGCTGTATTTAAAGTTCCAGGAAAAGAACTGGAAGCTTTACCAGAACCTAGTTATAACTTGCACGATTTTCGTTGGGATAATGCTTTAGCCGCCGGACGGAAAATCTTTCAAAATGACTTTCCCGAAGATGTCATAGTTTATTTAATTGAAGCGGCAAATCTTGGTTTGGGACTAGAGTTAAGTCCTGTTGTCAAACATTCTGCTGATTTGGTTTTTGAAGAGGTAGCTGCACTTATCAAACAGAATATTAACTAATACAAAATCCAAAATCGAATCACGCCCAATCCCGATAAACAGAAAGTTCATCTACCCTCATTTCAAAAGGTATGCCTTGACTTTCTGGGGGACAAACACGGATTTTAGCACTGTTAACAATTCCATATAGCAATGTCCCCATTGGCACAATTTTTTGTAAAACACGCCAATTAATAACTTGCTCGGGACATTCAATTACCAATGTCAGAGCATTGGCGTGGGTTGTGACATACCACCGACAATCAGACAGCAGATTTTGAATGGTGCGATCGCACGCATCATAAAAGTATCTGCTAATAGAATCCTCTAGCTGTTGCCGCAGTATAATATCCGCAGATGTCGGTTGCATCGGATGTGAGTCATCACCATTGAAGTAATACATCTTTCTAGCCATCTTTCTTCAGCTTCCTGCTTATATTCCAATCACCATTCCATAAAGTACATCTTTATTTGTTTCTAATAATTCTTGGGTTTCGTCATCATAATACGCAGCAATTCCACTACACTGAATTCCCAAATAATTACTAGTTAAATAAAGTCTCTGTCCCAGAAAAGCAGCTATTTGCATAGCAGTTTGATAATTTAAATAATCTGACACAAAAAATAAAGTTACAGCGCCATCTCTAGCAATAGCTTGATTAATACATAAGTAACCTGTCTTTTCACTAAAGTTACCCGCTTTAACCAGATACGTACCTTTATATAATCCAGGTGTCATTCCTTTTACTCGATGCGCCACTGAGTAAATTTATATTTCCTCATAGTTTTCTGTCGGTATTGACTGCTGAAGTTGTTGCACTACATATAAATAATCTTCTTGAGAAATAGCCTCTTTCCGGAAACGTCTAATAGAACGTCTATCCCGATCAAAATCAAATTGAGGATACTCTAATTTCTGCTGGCGACTCTTTTGTAGAGTAGTTGCTTGATAAGCATCTTCAATAAATTGATTCGATTCAAAATAATCAGTACCAGAGACAAAAGGAACTTTCAGCCTTAAGCGTCTGATTTTCTTGTCTTGTATTTCTCCTGACACCGCACAAGCAGTAATAAACTCTTTATTCTCAAATCCCAAATCTGAATTGAGAGCAAGTTTATCAAAGTCGAAAATTAGTTGTATATCTCGGTTGTAGAGATAAGCTGAAGCTGCGAGAGGCTCCGCCACGCCAGAGGCGAACGCACCTAAATGGTGTCCGCTATCTAAGAAGCAATATCTTATGCTTCTGTTTTGATATTTCCAGCTAGACCTATAATAAACACAACTAATTAAAAAGATGAATCCGTTGATACATTTACCAGGTATAATATAATTCTCTAACCCATCATCAATTAATTCATAGATGAGAGTTAGACAATTATTCTCAACTTCTAAATGGTATATACCATTTATCATTCCCTCAATCCCGCGAACCTGTACGTAAACTTCCGTAGGATACAGAGCGCCTGCTGATGGATTCACCCGCAGTTTATAAGGGCCATCTTTATATACTTTTTCCAGTGTTATTGCACTGGTTAATGAGATAAAAGAGTGAACAGGATTATTGAGATTTAATTTCACTCTCCGATAAAACTTGGGATAAACTTTAAATGCAGATGGCTGGGTTGAGGCATCTACATAATTTGGATCGAGTTGTACCGATAAGTAAGAATGCTTGGTAGCGTCATGATAAGCTTTGCCCGATATCTGACTTGATGGCATTTTTAATTATCCTTAAGACTTCTACATTGCTAGCAAAATCTATCGCTTTATAATCGTCTAAGTTTTTTAAATATAAATTAGGCTGATGTTGTAAAAGTAACTTAACTACTTCTGTCTTTCCGGCTGATGCTGCATACATTAAAACAGTTGCACCATTATCATTTTGATTGTCAATGTTAATGTTGACAGACAACAGTAAATTAATTAAATCGTAGTGATTACCAAAACAAGCAAACCACAAAGCATTGTTGCGATCGCTATTTCGAGCATTGATATCCGCACCAGCATCAATTAGTTCTTTGACGACTGTATAAACTCCTTCTCTTGTCGCTTTCATTAAAGCTGTATCACCATTTTCACCTGTCTGATTTAAATCACCAGGATTATAGCCTTTTGCTATTAGCCATTGAGTTGTTGCTTCACTCAAAATTTGACTGTTGATTCGATTCATCACTACTCCTTAGTTAATTTTTTACTAATATAAATTTGCTTGGCAAATAGAATGGTGAGCAATACTCACCATTTTTGCAAAAATGTTATTTAAATCCTTTTAACTTACATATATGCTATCAACTTTATAAGTTTAAATTATGAATGATTTATAAAGAACAGCAAATATTCTTCTTAAAAAAGCTTGAAAAATAATGGAAAAGCAGTAATTTTTACAGTTTTCTTCCATAAGATACATTAATAGCAGATATAGATGGATTTAGATCCCCGACTTCTTCAAGAAGTCGGGGATCTGCACTTGGACAGTAAGTGTGTATATTTTCAAATTTACTGACAATGATAAGAATATAAAATATTATCTACATCTTCGATGGTAAGACTTTGGTTATCAGCTAAAGCTTTCAATCTATGGGTAATATCTTTAAGCTGCGATAAATTAAAGGAAAGTCCTAATTCATTAGCTCGGTGATTAACCGCCTGTTTTCCAGCCAATTTATGATTGATTAAAATTGAGCGCGTTACACCAAAACTCCGGGGATTAATAGCCTCATAAGTCTCCGAGTTATTGAGCATAGCTTTAGTATGAATGCCAGCTTTATGACTAAAAGCACTTTCACCAAAAACACAGTGGTTAAAAGGAATAGAAACTCCAACTTTTCTCGCAACTAATTCATGTAAGTAACCAAGTTCTTCCAAGCGATATTTAGACTTAATCTGCTCTGGATTTGTAGCATATAATCTCGCAATAAATCCAGCTAGTGAGGTAATACCATTGCGTTCACCAATACCCAGAACACAAGTATCAATATGAGTTGCTCCCGCTTCCAGTGCTGTATAACTGTTAGCATTTGCACATTCTGTATCATTATGACCATGAAACTCAATATCTAAATTAGTGAATTGGCGCAAAGTCTTCACTAATTCAAATACTTGCATTGGCGTAATAATTCCTACTGTATCGGCAATTCCTATGCGTTTGACAACTCCTAACTTTTCAATCTCCGAATAAATTGTAATTAAATCTTCTATGGAAGTGCGTGACGAATCCTCAGCCGAAAACCGTAACTCAATATCGGGGGCTTGTTGATGAATAAAAGTTAAAACTTCAGATGCTAAATCAATAATTTGATTAATATTTTTACCATGACTGAACTGACGCATCAAAGAAGAACTACCAATAGTTAAATTAATCCCAGCGACGCCTGTGGCTAAAGCGACTTTAGCATCTTCTAAGTGACAGCGAATGTGAGTTAATATTTTTGATGGCAAGCCTAACCTAGCTAATCGTTCACAGTCTTGTCTAGATTGAGGTGAAGCGATTGGTGACGTTAACTCTATATATTCCACTCCAAATGCAGCAAGGGCCTCAGCGATTTCGACTTTATCATCTGAAGAAAAATTGGCCTTGACGAATTGTTCGCCTTCACGGAGAGTACTTTCTACAATTGCAAATTCAGATAGCGACATTGAGCAACCCTTGTGCTAACCCTTACTAGTTATATTTACTTATTAGTTTTTATATTAACAGATTTGTATAATCGAGAAATAATTGCTTTGGCTGATTCTTGGGGACTGGTTATAGTATCAATTATAAGAGAGCGATCGCTTGTATCCATCGCTTCTAAAACCTGTTTCGTAGGAACCGAATCATAGTTCTGACTCTCTTCGACAAATATTTTTAGTTTGTCCCGCAATTCTACACCTGTAACAACTTGTTTTTTTACAAGTTCTAAGATTTCTTGTTCTTCTTTAGCAGTAAAATAAGCAGAAGCCTCTGGTACGCCCAAGCTAGCAAAGTTTGTCAGTGCTTCTGGGACAGTTTGCCTATTATCATCTAACTCTTGACTAGCAATCCAATCAAAAGAATCATGACGTTTCAAAAGTCTCTCTAAACGCACTGTATTTGGTGCAGTCAACATTACAAATTTAGCATTTTTTAAAGCTCTAGCTGCATAGCGAACCTCATTTTCACCACGCAAACTATCGAAAACTAACATAGAGTTGACTTCTTGTGGATTAAGGTGTAGCGAAGCTAAAATATGACCCATTCCACCAGGAAAGTATTCTCGATAAAGGCGAGTATAAGTTAGGCGTTTAATCCGGCAATGAGGTTGCACGAGTTTCTCTTGTATTTTTAACATTGGCGCAATTATTATGCGTTCGGTTAAAATACGACGATTAGGTAAAAGTGTGAAATCCAAGCCTTCTTCAACCAACGCTTTTGTGATTGTGCTTTTTCCCACGCCAGTCATACCTACTATAATTAGCAAGGGAAAACTTGTTATTGGCAACCAGTCTTTAGGAACAGGAAATCCTACACCTACAACGGGACTTAATTGTTCAAAAAATAGATTTGGCCTTGTTGTATTAACTCGATCGTACACAATATGAACCTCTTTTATTTTAGTTATTATAAATACGTAAATATGTTATAATCTCAGTATTTACACATAAGCAAATAGCTTATTAAATATTAAATTGATGATAATATCCATCAATAGTTAGTTGTCTTATATTGTTTTATATTACTTTTTGCAGAAAATGACCGCCCCACCCATTTTTGTAATGCTCTTAAAGCAGATGTAACACTGTTAAGTAAATGAGGATTATTTCACAATTATTAAGATATCTTAAAAAAAGGTGTTTTTAAAATCAAAAGTTGCTAACTTACTAAAGTATAAATAGTTCAAATTAGCGAAGTAAAAACATGGAAATTAGCGCTCGTAATTCTCTTAAAGGTACTGTCAAAAAAGTTGTACATGGTTCAGTTAATACTGAAATAACTTTAGAACTAGCGCCAGGAGTAGAGCTAGTGTCAATCATCACAAAATCATCAGCAGAAAAGCTATCACTTGCAGAAGGTAAGCAGGCTTATGCTGTGATTAAATCATCAGATGTGATAGTGGCTATTGATTAAAAAATAGAGTTGGCTTCTTTTGCAAGCCACTCTATTGTTCATATCAAATTGCACTTATATAATTTAGTGACTAACTCCTATAAGTAGTTATAAAAAGAGTGCAGTAGCTTAATGCAGCGTAATTATAGCAATCATATTAGATTTTTACAAATTGAAAATCATAGATACCCGACTTATTTAAAAATTCGGATATTTTATTTTTCAGAAATAATTAGGTAAGGCTATACATCAAGATTAATTAATGGAACTATCAGTAATGCGAACATAAATAGTTCGGGCACTTTCTAAGTCTAGGAAAAAATCTATGTTTTCAATATTGATAATTATAGAGGGAACGCGTTGTTTTAAAGTGATATGAGTTCCTGTTACTATTCCCATTGATATAAGCTTTTCCAAAATGATTTTATCCTGGCTTTTACAGAAAGCTACGATTCCTCGCTCTCCCGTTCTCAATAATTATAATGAACAGCCAGTAACACTAAAGTTTGTAAACATTTTAATTATAAATTAGAAATTGTGAAAGGAAGAAGGAAGTATATTTTCATCCTTCATCCTTCATTTTTTCTTTGGTTACTTAAGGCAGCAACCAAAGTCTAGTTTAGACTAGATATGCTTCTTGATGTGTCTTAATTGTGCAATTAGAACGAGGATAAGTTACACAAAGTAGAGCATATCCTTTAGAAACCTGATCGTCATCCAGGAAGTTTTGATCTTCTTGATTAACTTCACCTTCAACAACCTTACCTACACAGCTAGAGCAAGATCCTGCATGACATGAAAAGGGCAACTCAATCCCATTTTCTTCTGCTGCTTCTAAGATGGTGGTATCTTCTTCAACTTCAATTGTGGTGTCGAGGTCTTCTTTTTTGTTGATTAATCTAACTTGGTAGGAAGCCATTTTCCGATTCTCCTCAAACGTTATACAGTTGGTGTAATTTCTGAAGTTTTTGAGCAACCTATCCTACTTTTTGCTTCCCTTCTTCTTACAGAGATGCTAAGTTTAGTCAGCTTCTCTATAGGGGTAAGGGATGCAAAGCGAACTAGAACCTACCTCAAGAGCATTGAAACTCTGCGGAGTGTGTCTATGGGAAATCTCTACAATTGACTTAGCACTAACGAAATGATGTTAGCTTTAGCTGCAAGGTACACCAGTAGGCGTACCGTCGTCTGTTTTAAAGGACTTTCCACAACCGCAGGTATCAGTTGCATTGGGGTTGATAAATTTAAAACCGCTTTCCATCACACCTTCAACGAAGTCAACGATAACTCCGTCTAATAACGGCGCACTTTTGGCATCAACGTAAACCAGTACTTTGCCTTGCTGACTTACTAAATCATCTGGTTGGGGTTTGCTGGTGATATCGATCGCATATTCATAGCCACTGCAACCACCATCTTTTACCGAGATGCGGACACCTTTAGTTGCGCCATTAGCATCGGGTGCGGAACCTTTGAGGAATGCCCGCAGATGAAATTCTGCTTTTTCTGATAAAATAACAGCCATTAAGTCTCCTGATTTGTAGCGATTAGTTGTTCTGATTTCAGGTGGGGTTGTCATTTGTCCTTTGTCTTTTGTCAGTTGTTTTTTGTTATTCACTAATGACCAATGACTAATGACCAATGACAAAATTAAGTATTTTGTGCAATACCTGTGGGTTCCATCGAATTGGATTGCGCGTGTCTCCAAGGCGCACTATTGCCGCATACTGGACAAGAGCGATCGCGGTGAGAACGGCGTTTAGCAAATTCCATCCGATTTAAGTCGATTGTCAGCAATTGCGACAATAGAGGCTGACTAAACCCGGTGATCAGCTTGATAGCTTCCAAAGCTGTTAAACAAGCTAGTGTCCCAGAAACAGCGCCTAGAACTGAAAAGCCGCGCTGATCCCACTCAGGCTTTTCTGGAAACAGACAAGATAAACAAGGAGTCACACCAGGAATAATCGTCGTCAGGTAAGCCTCCATCCCATTCATTGCGGCTTCCACCATTGGCTTACGCGATCGCACACAGGCTTCATTTAACAAATTGCGCTCTGTAAAGTTGTGGGCGCAATCAAGAGCCATATCAGCCGACTGCACTAACGAATCTACATTTTCCGGGGTGATGTAATCATGAACAGCTTCCACTTGGACATCAGGATTAATCGCATCCAGAGTTTCTTTAGCTTTGAATACCCTTGGCTTACCTACCCAATCATCAGTCATGAGAACCTGACGATTCATATCATCTAGCCGTAAGTCACCACCCCGGACTAGGATTAGCCGCCCAACGCCTGCTACTGCTAAGTAAAGCGCCGCCGTACCGCCTAATCCTCCCACACCTGTAACCAAAACTGTCGCTGACTTCAGGCGTTTCTGTGCTGTTTCGCCAAAATTCGGAAGCATCATTTGGCGACGATAGCGTTCTAATTCGGTAGGCGTCAGGTTAACCAATTTATACCTCCTAATCAGAAGTGATTTCTGTCAGTGTGACTACATTTTTCGGCTTGTCGTTAAACACTTTGAACAGCTTTTGTTCGTAAGCTGTCGATTCGGTAAATAACTGATAAGCTTTTTGCAAAGCCAAAGAATATTGATTTAATTTCTCTTCTTGACTCAAGTCAGGAGAATTATCATCAATTTCCTGCATGTGTTGAGAAAACTTTTTCAGAATATGTAGACGATGCACATTCACAACTTCTAAGTCGTAGGACATATTAAAGAATTGAAAAAATTCTTCTGCATCTACGAGCTTCTTGAATTCATCAATAGTTCCAGTCATTTAGCATTCTCCAATTGTTTCAGATGTTGCTTAAGTTCATCTAACTGGCGATAGATTTCATAAGTTGCAGCGGCAACATCCATAAGTTGTGTATAATCTGTTGGCAGACCTTCAGCTAAATCATGCAGATCCATTTTCATTTGACCTGCTTTGCTGTTGAGGCGTCTGATTTTTGCTTGTAGTTCCTCAATTGTCATTTGTCCTTCGTCCTTTGTCCTACCCTGCGGGAAGCCGCTGGCGCGTCTATGTCATTAGTCATTTGTCTTTTACTAATGACCAATGACTAATGACTAATTAAATTTTGCCAACTTCAGGAAAGCGCTTCGCCAAATCAAGGCCTTTTTTGACGTAGTTTTCTCCCTCTTCTGCTAATTTCTCTAGCGAGTCAAAGCCAAAACGATGAGCATCTCGCAGGGTTTTCACAGTTAGCAAAAGACGACCAGAAAAAACTAGCGCCCAGCCAAATCCTTCATGACTCAAATCAACTACAACCTGGGATATCAAACCTGTTTCTTGTTCAATCCCAGCCGCTACAGCTCGAAAAAATGCCATAATCCGAGCTTGAGTTACCGCATCAACTTCGCCCTCAACGGAAATTTCCCGTTTCTTGTGTTTGGTGACAATAAAGGGTTTGAGAATCAACTCATCCGACCAAGTACGATAAACTCCATAGCTGTCTTGACCACGGATTTGTTTAATTAATACCTTAAGAAAAGGTGAGTTCAAGACTTCAGTTGTAGCGGTTCCGTTAACACTATTATTTGCGGTCATACTGTTGCTTCGTCTTCAATTTCATCGGCAAAGTTTGTGGTTTTGGGCTGTAAAGCTTTACGCAACCAAGGTGGAGGATTACCTTTGAGGGTTTTCACTAGCTTGTTTAGCACTTCACTAATTTCTTCTTCTTCCGATCGCGCCTTCACTGGGGTGACACCTTTCTTGATTAACTTAGCGGCGGCGCTACCACCAATTGCTGTTACGTAAACAATCGTACAGTCAACGATCGCGTCAAGTTTTGGGGTGATTTTGTCTTCATTACCATCTTCTTTGAGTTCGCCTTCAAAGGTGAGGGTTTCTACGAAGTGATATCCCTCATCGGTAATTTCGTAAACGTCAATCATTTTTGCCCATCCGAAGTGAGCATTAATATGAACTCGGTCACTCGTCGTGAAGGCTATTTTCATTGTAATTCTCCTCTCTAAAGTTTTGAATTTTGAAGCAATACGGTTCAGTTAGTAATATTTAGCCTCGGAAGCTCACCGTTAAAAAGCTACGATACACAAGTCTGAAATAGCTGATTAACCAAGCTTTTACCCCACCCTAACCCTCCCCTTATAAAGGGGAGGGAACTAGATTTGATTTATTTCCCCCCTTTATAAGGGGGGATTAAGGGGGGTAATTCGACTTGTGTATACACGCCTTAAAAAAGAGGGTTAGGGAGGATCAATTCTTAACTGAACTGTTTTGAATTTCAAGTGTGAATTCAAAACTCTGCGCTCACAATTCCGAACTCTTGGAACTGTTTAACTCTCGCTTCTTCTGCCTCTAAAAACAGGTTGCCGATACCAAATAAAAGCTCCATCGTGCCTCGATAGCCAACTTTGGTAAATTGACCATTACCTAAGCGGTCATAAATGGGCAATCCTAGACGATAAAGAGGAATTGAGAGGCGTTTTGCGATCGCACCAACATTTGAGTTACCAATCAGCAAATCAGAACCGCCCGCTAGACTCTCAAAGTCTTCTAAATCGCCGATGGTGATACTTTTTACCGGGAGTTGTTCTAGTAAGTGCGATCGCGTGGTTGTCACCACAGCATGAATCTGCGCTCCCATCGATTGCAGAAAATGCACTGTTGACCACAACAAGTCTGGTTCCAGCGCGAGGGAAACTCGTTTTGCACCGAAGTAAAAGTGGGTGTCCAGCATCGCATCTTGCAACTGACGACGTTGGCGGCGGTATTTTTCGGGTACGCTATTACCGCTCAGAATCGCCAATGCTTGGATAAATTCATCTACTGGTTCTAATCCCGTCAGTTCGCCAAACACCTCATAAGGTGTGCCAAAGCGTTCTTCCAGAATCTTGGCAGCACCACGCATACTTTCACCCAATGCTAGGGTAAAGGCAGAACTACCTACTTCTCGTAGCTGTTTTAAGGTAGTTCCACTGACTGTAACCGCACTATAATTATCCTCTAAATGTCCATCTAGAGAAGCACCAAGGTCAGGTACAAAGATCGGCACTAATCCAAAGGAGGTCACTATCTCTTTAATTTCCTGTACATCCCCAGGTGTGAAAGCAGAACCCGCCAAAATCGTGACTTGTTCAGTTCTGAGTCCACCTACGCGAGGAATTTCCTTAACTATGCTCTCCACAGCGACAGCAAAACCATCTTGCAACGCACCTTTAAAATCTGGGGTCGGTGCAAAAACGATCGCCAAATCATTCAATTCTGGATGGCGATCGCGGATTTCTTTCAGAAAACCCTCAATGTCATCGCCTCTAGTTTCAGTCAACCCAGTACTACATAAACCAATAATTTCTGGGTTAGCCTTTTCTACCAGAGTCAGAATTGCTTGCTCCACATTCTCTTCACCACCCAAAATGGTCGTGACTTCTGTCATCGCTGTGGTAGCTAAAGGAATCGCTTCCCGGAAATGCCGCACAAGGACAACTTTAGCGAAAGCAGTACAACCTTGAGAACCGTGGAATAAGGGCATCGTCCCTTTCAATCCCAGAAAGGCTAAGGTTGCGCCCAAAGCTTGACTTTGCTTGAGGGGATTAACTGTCAGTGATTTATTGGAAACAGTAACGATCGCCATTAAACTACCTCCTCCAGGGCGGACTTTCTCGTTCCCTGGCTCCGCCGGGGAATGCTGACAATGAGGCTCTGCCTCATCTGCTCTACAAAGAAGGGCAGCAGCCCTTCAGGAATGCGTTCCCAGCCGGAGTCTGGGAACGATGGTACAGCCGCCATTAAACTTCCTCCTCTTCTTCCCAAGGAGCGGGTTTGCGTATTTGTTCCCAAATCGGGCTATACAAAGCTTCGTACAGTTCCCGCGCCATCTCAATCATTCCCACATAACCTGCATAAGGATGATGGCGTTCTTGGTTGATATCAAGGAAAGGAATTCGAGCTTTCAGAGCAGTATATTGGTTACGTCCACCAGCAATCAGCATATCTGCGCGAGTGTCTTTAACCAGTTGTAGCAATTCCTGAGCGTTGCCTTTCTCTAGCATGATGCCATCGTTGCCAATCAACTTCTTAATTTTGGCTTTATCTTCTTCAGTACTTTTCCGAGTACTGGTAGCAACAACTTCAATGCCTAAGTCTCTAGCAGCCGAGATAATCGACCAACTCTTGACACCACCTGTATACAACACAACTCGCTTACCTTTGAGTCGAGCGCGATAGGGAGCTAATGCCAAATCTAAAGCAGCCGTTTCTTCTGCAATTAGCTTTTCTGTCCGCTCCTGTAAATCAGCGTCGCCTAATTTAGCAGCAATGTTTCGCAGACAGCGATTCATATCATCGATGCCGTAGAAAGACTCTTCAATGTAGGGGATGTTGTAACGCTCCTCCATCTTTCTTGCCATATTCAGCAACGCTCGTGAGCAGATCATGACGTTGAGCTTGGCGCGGTGGGCGTAGCGAATTTCATCGTAGCGAGCATCGCCCGTAATTTTAGACAAAATACGGATGCCTAATTTTTCTAACAGTGGTGTTACTCCCCACATTTCACCGGCTATATTGTATTCACCGATTAAGTTAATATCATAAGGCGTTGTATGTTCCGGTTCTGCTGTGCCGACAACATATTCTAATAAAGCTTCACCGCCAAAACGGTTGCCGAGATTTTTACTGCCAATGAATCCTGGGGCAATGACGGGAACAACAGGAATACCAATTTTCTCAGCCGCCGCTTTGCAGACAGCATCCATATCATCGCCAATTAAGGCTGTAACGCAAGTGGCATAGACAAATACTGCTGCTGGTTGGTAGCGCTCTTTGAGTTCCAGAATTGCTTTGTAGAGTTTCTTTTCGCCACCGAAGATGACATCATTTTCACCCAAGTCAGTAGTAAAGCCCATTTTGTAGAGTTGCGGGCCAGACGACAGACTACCACGACTGCCCCAGGAATTACCAGCACAGGCGATCGGCCCGTGGACTAAATGAGCAGCATCTGCGATCGGCACTAGAGCAATCATTGCACCATCAAAAGCGCAGCCCCCTTGAGCCGCGCCAGGTTGTGCCTGTTGGGCGCAAGACTTGTTTTTCTTTTCCGCTTGTTTGTGCTGATTATGTTCGCATCCTGTCTCAGTCAGCAGCTCGTTGATTTTGCCTTGGGTGCTTTTCATCTCTCTTCTCTTAATTGTTAATTGTCCTTTGTCATTTGTCATTTGAATTGACTATTGTACAGACGCGTAGACGCTCGAAGAGCGGCTTCTCGCAGAGTATAATCGCGTCTTTACCAATGACTAATGACTAATGACTAATGACCAATGACCAATGACTAACAAATGTATCTTGTGACATCCTCTCCACATACATCAGCGAGGTAAGATAGAGCGCGGAAACGCAATCCTACAAATTCGTCATATAAAGGATTGAGTTTACATAGTGGTGGAATATCAATAGACTTCCCAAATAATTTAATTTGTCGCTCAAAGGGACAACAACAAGGAATTGTTTGGCAAATTAGATGAGCGAAGCGATTATTTTTAACCTGAATTCCATCCACTACACGGCGCAACGGATTAAGAAGATTGTGGAACCACCCTCGTTTTTTCTGGTTAGGTGGATGGTAATTAGGATGAGGATGAGTGTGAGTGTGTTCGTGAGTGTGATTGATGGTTTCCATTTATCAATTCCTTGGGTAAATGCTATCAAGAAAAAGGGGAGTTGGGGATGGGAATTGGACATTGGGCATTGGATTTGGATATTTCCCTATTCCCTATTCCCTATTCCCTACTCCCCTTCTTTACCCTTTAATTAACACGTTGTGTTTCTACGCAATTTCTAACGAATCAAGTCGTAGGAAATATCTGTCTTAGAAGGAATGTTGGTGTTGCGATCGATTTCTTCAAACAGGGTGTTTACAGTCCAGTTGAGGAGGTTGATTATACCTTGATAACCAATGGTGGCGTAGCGGTGTAAGTGGTGGCGATCCATGATGGGGTAGCCGATTCTCACGAGGGGAATCTTGGTGTCGCGCCACAGGTACTTACCGTAGGTGTTACCAACTAAGAAGTCTACTGGTTCGGTGAACAACAATGAACGCATGTGCCACAAGTCTTTACCAGGCCAAACAGTTGCATGTTGACCAAAGGGGCTAGAAGCAAGCAATTCTTTGATTTCTGCTTCAAATACTTCGTTGCTGTTGTGAACCAAGACATGCACAGGTTCAGCACCCATTTCTAGCATAAAGCCAACTACGCTGTATACTAAATCTGGTTCGCCGTAGATAGCGAAGCGCTTGCCGTGAATCCATGAGTGGGAGTCAGTCATGGCATCAACTGCACGACCGCGTTCGATTTCCAATTCTTCAGGAATGGGGATACCACTCAATTCGCTGAGTTTCATCAAGAACTCATCAGTACCCTTAATGCCCCAAGGACGGGAAACTGAGGTTGGTTGCTTCCATTCTTTTTCGATGTACTCGCGGGTTTTGAGTGTAGAGTGTGCTTGCAGAGCGATCGTTGCTTTCGCATTGATTGAATCTTCTGCATCTTCTAGCTTTGTACCACCTGGGTACATATCGAACTCACCTGTGTTGGGTGAATCGAGGTAGTCGCTGTTGTCGGCTAGAATTGTGTAGTCAAAGCCGAACAAAGAAGCAATCCGCTTGATTTCGCGGTTGTTGCCTACGTAGGTGTCAAAACCTGGGATGAAGTTGATTTTACCATTGCTGGTTTCTTTCTTATGACCTGCGGTCAAGTTAGAAAGAATTCCCTTCATCATGTTGTCGTAACCAGTGATGTGGGAACCGACAAAGCTAGGGGTGTGAGCGTAAGGTACTGGGAAATCTTGAGGAACTGAACCAGCTTCCTTGGCGTTGTTGATGAAAGACTGCAAGTCATCACCAATTACTTCTGCCATACAGGTGGTGCAGACAGCGATCATCTTGGGCTTGTAGAGTTGGTAAGAGTTCGCCAAGCCGTCAATCATGTTTTGCAGACCACCAAACACGGCTGCATCTTCAGTCATTGAAGAAGATACACCAGAGAATGGTTCTTTGTAGTGACGGGTTAAGTGGGTGCGGAAGTAAGCAACGCAACCTTGAGAACCTTGAACGAAAGGTAGAGTACCTTCAAAACCAACAGCAGCAAAGATTGCTCCCAATGGTTGACAACCTTTAGCAGGGTTAACGGTTAAAGCTTCACGAGCGAAGTTCTTTTCACGATAATCCCAACCCTTTGTCCACTCTGCAACCCGTGTTACTTCTTCGGGTTCGTGACCATTTTCAAACTGCTTTTTGTTTTCAAATAGCTGTTGGTACTCAGGCTGGTGGAATAACTCAACGTGGTCTTGAATTTTTTCTGGATTCTGAGGCATTTCTGGATCTCCAAGCTTACTGAATTCTTTACTGATTGAGGAATAAGGATTTGAGGCGGGGATGGGAGATGGGAATATGATTCAAAATTCAAAATGCAAAAATCAAAAGAAATTTTTAATTTTTCAGTTTTGAATTTTGGATTCCCAACTCCCCCCTGGGGTTTTAGCCCCAGGTTATCCTTACTTATCGCTCTCTCCCATTTCCCTAGACGGCAGCCTTAGCCTTAGCTTCAGCCTTCTTAGCCTGAGCTTTTTCATTCCAAGGAGCGCCAATTAATGACCAGGTTGGGCTGTTGAGTGCCAAGTCCATATCACGAGCGAAGATGGCGAAGCCGTCATAACCGTGATAAGGGCCGGAGTAATCCTTTTTGTGGTTTAATTTTTTTCAACTATTTAATGTTTGCAGTAAGCAATGTCTCTGCTAAACATTGTTTTCTAAGAACACATTTATTTTTAGCCTAAATATAGGCTAAAAACACAGCATAATCAGGTTCAGGACTCACGCATCATTTAAATGTTGTCCTGAGCCAGGGCAATTAAAAAATCGCCCATTTTTTTGCTCATCTCTGCAAGCACAGCAGCAAAAAGAACACATGAGAACGAATGTACTACTAGGATTAGAGAAAGTTAATCTGCGTTTGAAGTCTGCAAAAGCAAAGGTGACAATTAGAGAATCGAATGGAAGTCTGCAATTACGGGCGACGTTACCAATTAAACCGGGAGACAAAGATAGCAACGGTACTGGGAGAAAGCAATACAATCTCAGTTTGAATATTCCCGCTAACTTGGATGGACTCAAGACGGCTGAGGAAGAAGCTTATGAATTAGGAAAGTTAATTGCTCGTAAAACTTTTGAATGGAATGATAAATATTTGGGAAATGAGGCAATTAGAAAAGATTTTCAATCTATAGGAGAATTACTTGAAAAATTTGAAGAAGAGTATTTTAAAACTCACAAACGCACAACTAAAAGCGAACATACTTTTTTTTATTACTTTTCCCGTACCAAGAGATTTACCAATCCTCAAGATTTGGCAACTGCTGAAAATCTGATAAGTTCAATTGAACAAATCGATAAGGAATGGGCTAAATATAATGCAGCTAGAGCGATCGCAGCATTTTGTGTGACATTCAATATCGAAATTGATTTATCGAAATATTCCAAAATGCCGGAGAGTAATTCTCGGAATATACCGACCGATGCAGAAATATCTGAGGGAATTATTAAGTTTGAAGATTACCAAAATAATAGAGGTAATCAAGTTAATCAAAATGTTCAAGATAGCTGGCAAATTTGGCGCTGGACGTATGGAATGTTAGCAGTTTTTGGTTTACGTCCACGGGAACTTTTTATTAATCCTGATATTGATTGGTGGTTGAGTCAAGAAAATTTAGATTTGACATGGAAAGTTCATAAAGATTCTAAGACTGGTGAGAGACAAGCATTACCATTACATCGGCAATGGATTGAGGATTTTGATTTGAGAAATCCGAAATATTTAGAGATGTTGAGAAGTGCGATCGCTAAAAAAGATAACACAAATCATGCTGAGATAACGGCGTTAACACAGCGAGTTAGTTGGTGGTTTCGCAAGATAGGATTAGATTTTAAACCCTATGATTTACGTCACGCTTGGGCAATTCGGGCGCATATTTTGGGAATACCAATTAAAGCGGCGGCGGATAATTTGGGGCATAGTGTGCAGGTTCATACCCAAACTTATCAGCGTTGGTTTTCGCTAGATATGCGGAAATTGGCGATTAATCAGGCGTTGAGTAAGAGGAATGAAGTTGAGTTGATTAGAGAGGAGAATGCAAAGTTGAGGATGGAGAATGATAAGTTGAGATTGGAGGTTGAAAAGTTGAGAATGGAAATGGTTTATAAGCAAAGCCAAATTTACTGATAAATCATACCAATTTTAGATAATTTGCTATGATTTATGGGTGAAAAATCATCCAAATAAACCCATTAAGATATTTATGTCGGCTACTGACATTGGAACACTGATTGTTAAGTCACCTGAAACTTTAGGGGGTCGTCCCCGCATTGCTGGTACTAGAGTTTCTGTTCAACGCATTACAGCTTGGTATAAACTTGGGCTGAATGCAGAAGAAATTGCTGAACGCATGGGAAACGTAAATCTTACACAAGTCTATGCTGCTCTAACTTATTATCACGCTAATCGAGAAGAAATTGAGATGTATATTTCTGCTGAAAGAGCAGATTACAAGCGATTAGCTACAGAAATGGGACAAGCAATATGAGTCAAATTCGATTATTTATTGATGAAGACTCAATGGATCAGCGATTTATCAAAGCATTGAGAGCGAGGGGGGTAGATGTTACAAGTGTTGGTGAGGTTGAAACGATCAGCTCTAGCGATAAGGAACAACTGACTTTAGCTACTGAACTGCAAAGAGTTTTATACACATTCAATGTTGGTGATTTTTGCCAGTTGCACAGTATATACATACAAGATAAGCGTAGTCATGCAGGGATTATAATTTCATCGCAGGATTACTCGATTGGTGAACAAATGCGAAGAGTACTCAAGCTGATAGCAGCCAAGTCAGCCGAAGAGATGATAAATCAATTGGTATTTCTCAGTACTTATCCTGGAGAAATATAAATATAGTAGTACTATCGCTAGTGTAGAAATTATCGCAGCAATTACCAGGCGATCGCGCAGTGGAAGTATTAGCATTACAGATGCGACAATAACACGCAATCAGTTCAAAATTGATTTACAGAAAGACTATCAAATTGTTGAAATCACAGAAAATATCATTAATTCTGGAATGGTATTATCTGAAACTTATGGTTTAAGAGGTTATGATGCTATCCAACTAGCAGTAGGTCATGTAGTCAACACCATTATCCATTGCTAATGGATTACCTCCTATTACCTTTGTGTCCGCAGATAATGAGTTGAATGCAGCAGTTGTAAGTGAGGGATTAATGATTGAAAACCCTAATAGTCACCCATAATGCAGACTCACTTATAATATTTACTACTGAGGATGTAGTGCATTGCACTGCGCTACAATGCACCCTACTAGCTAAGTGCATTTGACTAGGTTTGATATAATTACTGATGCCAGTCAGCTATCTTAAGTTTAAGCTTTAATAAATTCCAACAAAATTATAAACTATGCAAGAAGATGATTTAGAAGAATTACGTAAAGGATTTCTTGAAGCTATTGCTGCTCATAAGTTCATAGAATTAAAGCTTGGCAGCAACCGAAGTAATGAAATTAATAAGCTGAAACAACAGTGGAGAAGAATCAAACAAATCTTTACTTATATTCCAGATTTGGATATGGAACCAAATCCCATTAGCTCTAAATACCAAGATGTTGAGTTGCAATTACTCAAACTTCAAAGGGAATTAGAATCTACCACAACCCAACTTCTGGAGCAGCAGAAAATAACCAACAATCTTATTAAGCAAAATGCTATGGCTTTAAAACAAATTAAAGAATTAAGTAATTTTGTTAATATACCTTCTAATTTAGAGCAGATAGATTATTCAGATTTAGACATTTTAAAAAACCTGATTAATGAATTATATTGATTTTCAATACAAAGATGAGTGATGATGAACTGATCAAAGCACTGGAGGCTGCGAATGGTGGAAGAGAGGCTTCACCATTTGGCTCACTTGAATTTAAAATTCTAGGATCTCCGGTGTCTATTCAAGCAAAAAAAGCGGCAAGGGACGAGTACGTTACTCGCATAAAGTCTTCATTTGGAAAAATTGATTACTTCTTGATTGGTGATATTCATTTGAACCTATCCCACTAATACCGAAATATGGTAATCTACTTCTCGTATGAGAGGGGTGTATCTGTGTATGGCTGGG
>NZ_JABXKO010000037.1:0-7328 GCF_017114965.1 Nostoc sp. JL31 | reverse complement strand
CATTTACGTCATTTTCAAAAATACAGCATTTACGAGTGCACCTGCGGAATGTGGGTTAAAACGTATGGAGTAATCTGAAGACATTTTCCTTGGGGCATTTCAATAATTTCAAAATTTTGGAATGCTTTAATTACTCCCTGACTTCCAACAAAGTCTGCATTATAAGGAGATATACTCTGTTGCTGATAAGCAATAGATGCCTCTCTCATACGGGAGTAACTCAGCAAAAAGATGCCTGTTGACTTTGCTGGCACTGTGCCAGGTACACCTACACATTCAAGAGTCCCTATCGCACTTTCTTGACCTCTCATGTCTAAATATGAGTGAGGTAAATCAACCAAATTAATAAATTTGTTTTTATTTGAAGTTTGTCTAGGGAGCCTAATCCCTACTTGATTAATAACAACAGGAGATATACCCTGATTATATATCTCAAAAAGCAGAAATTCTTCTTTAGGACGCTGAAGTATGGCAGGCCCATTATGAGCGCGTTTGACAACTACACTTACTTTTGTAGTATCTTTCTTTAGATTCATCCATCCACTTATTAACGCACCAGTTGAAGTAAATGCACCGATCGTCTTAATTGGGTCGCTCATCAAAGCAGACCAGATTGTATTTAAGATACTCAATATATAATTTACAATTATTTTCATGAATTATCTCTATACTAAACTAAATTTTGTCAGTAACTCATGTGGGGATTTGCGCTACCCTAAGTCAGGAAGCCAAGGATAAATCAGATGAGAAAATGGATTTGGCTGATGCTGTTGGTGCTGATGGCAGTTGCCGTGTTGGGTAGCAGAGGTAGCACGTTTTTTGAACAGCGTCCCTCACCGACAATTGTTGAGCGGATTCCAGTGAAAACACCCGAAGCACAGCCAGAGTCAAGGGAAGTTTACATTGCCCCGCAAGTGTCCACTGACAAGCTGCTAAACCATATCCAAAAGTTGAATTTTCAGCGCTACACCACAAAAGAGCGATCGCTTACTCGCACTTATATTACAACTGAACTGAAAAAATTTGGCTGGAAACCTAAATTAGAAAAGTTCTCTGACGGTGTGAATATTTTTGCCGAACGTCCAGGAACGAATAAAGCCGCTAAAGCAATTCTTGTAGCAGCGCATTACGATACTGTTGCCTCTTCCCCTGGTGCCGATGATAACGCCAGTGGTGTAGCTGTAGTGCTGGAAGTAGCTCGGTTGCTCGGTTCTCGTCCTACGCCACGGGCGTTACAGCTAGCTTTTTTTGACCAAGAGGAAGCAGGACTTTTGGGTAGTCAGGCTTTTGTAAGTAAGACAGCACGCTTGCAAAATTTAGGCGGAGCGATCGTTATGGATATGGTGGGTTACGCTTGTTACACTCCTGGCTGTCAGAAATACCCTGCTGGATTGCCTGTTACCCCACCTAGCGACAAGGGCGACTTTTTGGCAGTAGTCGGTGATACAGAACATTTATCTTTACTGAATGCCTTTCAAAACTCACAAAACATCCCCTCAATCGCCCTGAATAAACAGGAATCAATGCCAGCAGTTCTAACATTACCAATTCCTTTTAAAGGTTTACTGACACCAGATACCTTACGTAGCGATCATGCACCGTTTTGGTATCAGGGCGTGGGTGCTGTGCTGGTGACAGATACCGCAAATTTACGCACTCCGCACTATCATAAACCTGGCGATGTGCCAGCGACTATCGAGCGATCGTTCTTCACAGGAGCAGCACAAATTGTAGTTAATGCGACTAGTGCCTTGTTAGAAAAAGACCAGCTTTTGGAAACTCAACCACCAAGCTAACTGATGAATTATGAATTATCTTGCCTTGCTTTTGGTTCCGGGAAAGTCAACGTCCAATTATTTTTATCATTGACCTGAGAATATAAACCTTGAAGAATGAGCCGCAGAGTTTTTCGAGTTCTAATCGGCTTCTTTACCAGATAAGTTCCTGGTTCAGCAAAGATATCATCAAAGTTTTGTTTATGACCAAATTGTTTTGAACAGTAACTACCAGCACCTTGGACTGTTAACACAAAAAATGGAGCTTGTTTGTATTCATTGGGAATCATAAAGATTCCATATACATGGTGACGACCACGCCACGGCTGAACACTAACCTTTGTAGCATGTACTTGGAATTTTGTAGTTTTTGATGCGATAAAAGCCTCAAAATTGCAATCAGAATCATTCACAGGCCACCACAGTGTAATAATACTCAGAGAGAGCAGAAAAATTAAAATATATGGGAGTCTGCGATGCATAAAGCCAAGAAAAATTGTTGATGCGGCTGGGGGAATTTGATGAGTAACGATTGTGCAGCTACAGCAGTCAGACTATTCACCTGCAACACTTCTGCAAGATGTTTTAAAGAGCAAAGACAAAACATTAAGCAGTCGGTTAAACTTTCCTGTCAAAAAAAATTGCAGATTGTAGATGCGTAGTTTACCGCCGCAGGCATCGCTTCCCCTGTTCTAGTAGCTCCGTTACAGTATTAAACCTAGCTGAGAAACAATCGAGCTTTTGTGGCTGTTAACACTGATTTATGCTCAAATTTTTAACTGTGATGAATTCTACAATTCGTTACTTTTGTTATGCTTGGAATATGGCTCTGTTTGCATCAGCAGATGCTTTGAGGAGAATTAGAGCGTAGGCGTAGCCCGTCGTAGACATCGCCATCAAGTTAAGAAAAAATTTACTTTTATTTCTAAGCAATTATTGGGGTAGTCAAATACACAAATATCCGTTATATTCCCGTAAGTAATAGTTGGTATAAAAGTTTATGGGAAAAAGTTGGAGAAGTCTTAAGACAGTTGCGGGTTTCTTTGGCGCGATCGCACTTACACAGATCGGGGCAAATACTTCGGCCATTGCTGCTGACACAGTTGTTGTGCGTTTGGGTTTATTTACAGAATCCATCTCTGTTACTGAGTTGCAAAAGGCTGTAAAAACAGGAAAATTGCCTGGGAGTTTACAGTCTTTATCTGAAGAACAACGCCGCTTCTTCTTGGGGGCGCTGGGCATGAATATACCGATGAATGTTGTCACACTTGATAGGTTAATTAATACCCAGATTGCTACAACTATTCTCAATGACTTCGCTACAGCCTTAGCCCGAAAGGACAAAGCTGGGGTACAAGCACTGAGAGCAGGATTGGTGCTAGGTTCTACTGCACCGCAAGGTCTTTCTATACTGAGTTTTATTGCTGCTTATCCCAGTAAACGCTTAGAAATTGATTTGCCAAAGGCTTTCGTTGTTGCAGGGAATTTAAATACAGCTTTTTGGCGCACCCAGCAATTCATGTTAGCGATCGCTCCCCAACTCGACCCCATAACAGCACATCCGAGAACACCACAGATTGCTTTCCCTTTTGATCCTAGCCAACCAGGAAGCGCTCAAGTAAAAATACTCAATTTAAGTCTGAACGATCAGAAACGCGACCGCAAAATCCCAGTTGATATTTACTGGTCAACTGCTGCAACTCCCGACAAACCCGTAATTGTCTTTTCTCACGGCTTCGGGTCAGTCCGCACGGACTTGCGTTACCTAGCAGAACATTTAGCATCCCACGGTTATGTCGTAGCAGCTTTAGAACATCCCGGTAGTAATCAGGCAAATGCTAACTTAGCATTACAAGGCAAAACCAGAGTCATGCAGCCTCAAGAGTTTTTGTATCGTCCTCAAGATATTAGTTTTGTCCTCGACGAATTAGCAAAGCTCAACCAAACGACTAATCATCCCCTGCAAGGGAAAATTGCAACTACAAACGCGATGGTTGTTGGCTATTCTTTTGGTGGTGGTACAGCTTTAGCACTTGCTGGGGCCGAGTTACAACTAGAACATCTCAAACAACGCTGTAAAAAGAACCTGACTATCTTGAGTTTGGGAGAAAATATGCAGTGTATCGCTCAAGAACTACCAGAAAATAGCTATCAACTACGAGATCCCAGAATCAAACAGGCGATCGCTCTCAATCCCACAACTTCTCTGATTTTTGGCGAAACTGGGTTAACTAAGATACAAGTTCCTACCATAGTGTTAGCAGGTTCCGCCGATAAAACCACTCCAGCTTTAACTGAACAGATTGTAGGATTTGAAAAAATCCCATCCCCAAAATCGCTAGTTGGTATAATTGGGGGTACTCATCTCAGTGTAAAAGACCCTAGCACCACATTAGATCAGATAGGACAACCAAATACACCGATTAGTGGCGGTGAAGTTGTGGGTGAACAAGCAGCAGATGTTCGCAAGTACGTTAAAGCTATAGCCTTGGCCTTTGCTGCACAGATGACTCCAGAAGCTAAAAACTATGCTATCTTCCTGACACCAGACTATGCTCAGTTTGCTTCAACAGCCGCATTTCCATTTCGTCTAATTACGCAGATTCCACCTGATGCTATGGCAGTGGTGAAAGAATTTGTTGAGAAATAAGGAACTTCCAGTTAAACAAACATCGGACTTACGTATCATACATATTGACTATACTAATTTTGGGATTTTGAGCCATGTCTAACACCCAGAACAGTAAATATGCGACAAAACCGGGGTTGCAATCAGCACCTGAAATATAAATTTGCTTACTACATATTATGGTTAATTTGTCTAGTACCGTAAATCCTAAAATATTTAATTTTGTGAGCAGCTTACTTAAGAATAGGGGTACGGGGAACAATAGAAGTTGCCGCTCATTCTACCAATCCCTACGATTTTTATTTTTAGACCCAATAAAGCCTAAACTACCGATATTTCGCTCCAAATACCTCACGTTGAGATCAACCAATTGAAAATACAGTACTTTATCATCTAAGTGGAATAACTACCCCACCCGCCCGATCAGGCATTCTCCCCAATCTATTTGGCAGAGTGTATTTTATTAATTTGTCATCCGCTCTAAGTAATATACAGCTTATAAAATTGGACTTATACCAATTCTGTGTAAACTTTTTACTTACTACAAGTATAGTACCTTGATAGTAGCCCTAAAGTTGCTGTTAAATCTACACCAAATTTTCACAGTAAAAATAACTATTTACACATAAAATTTATAATGTCTTGATAAAAATAACAGAAGCTTAAGAGTGTAAAAACTAGGAGCAGATGCCGAATAATGATGATACATACGTATCCTATAAAAATTGTCAATTGTTTTTGAAAAAATCTGTCAAGTAATTGTAAGGTGTGGTAGTAATTTGTAACACAAATTACATATATTTCAAAATTCAAATATTAGTCCTGTAGCTAACATATTACAAAGTAATTTCAAAACAAATTATTTGCTGCGAAATATATTTGTGTATGTATTGAGGTAAATTACTTTAAGTTCACAAAAAAATGGGAGAGCATTGTTATCTTCTGCAAGCCACAGATTAACCAAAAGTAAACAACAAAGAGCTTGTTTTATTTACTTAAATAATTAGTTTCACCTTTTAAAACTAATTTGGAATTCAGAATTAAACAATTATTCCATTTCACTCAAGCTTATGCAACTCTATACAACTCGTGAAATCGAACAACTCCAGCAACATGAAGACCTTTCTGCCTTAATTGAAATTATGAAGTGGGTAAAAAACTTTTTAGGAAGGTCTCATCCTGACTTAGGTAGACCCGGCGCAGTTTGCCCCTTTGTACCTTTCTCTCTCAAATCAAATAGTATTCGTCTAGCAGTTATTCACACGAAAGATTTGTATCCAGAACAATTAGAAGAGATTGTTGGACGCTATCGAGATATATTTCTGCAAATAGATGTTAAAGAGCAGGAATTAGCAATTAATAAAGCTTTTTTACTTATTTTTCCTGACATCCATATAGAAGATGCTTCTAAAGTAGTAGATAGTGTCCAACAAAAACTTAAACCTTTGTTTGTTGAGTCAGGACTGATGATAGGAGAATTTCATAAACGTAATGATTCTCCTGGTCTGCACAACCCAAAATTTCGTCCACTTCGTAGCCCTATCCCCTTGTTGGCTATCCGGTTCATGGTTGAAGCTGACCTCCCCTTTCTTCAAAATCCGACCGATCCACACTTACGTATTCGGTATTTGGAAGCTTATTTAAAGAATTTTGAGCATAAATTTACAGATGAAACAAAGTTTAAAAATGCTCATCAAGCATTGGCTTTAGCAAAAGCACAAATTCAACAAGAAAATTTGGTTAGTTCTTACATTTAACAAATGTTTGAATTCAGGGCTAGTATCACAAGGCGGAATTAAAAATTAAAAATTAAAAATTAAAAATGAATACAGTATAAGGGTTTCCTTGATTTGGAATGATTGGTTTATTTCCGCCGTGTTGTACTAGTGATTGAGCATGGGGTATGGAGGATTAAAAGTCTTTCCAGTTCGCTACACCTTAAAATAAGTGGGATAAAAATGACGAATTTACTGCTAGTTGCAATCGCTTAATGCAGATAGCATAAAATCTTCGTCAGGATGTAAATTATCGTACTACATTAGAAGCGATCGCTAATTATCAATTAGTCAATATCAATACTTCAATAACTTAACTCTGATTTACAATAATTGCACACACTTTTGTGTCGAGGTTTAGGATTGCGATATTATTTATGATATAAAAAAAACAAATAATTTGGTAAATAAAATGGCGAAAGAAATAGAGCGTAAATATTTAGTGAGAGGAGATAGCTGGAGAGGATTAGCTGAAGGTAGTGTATATCGTCAAGGATACATTGCTACGCAAGACAAAGCGACTGTACGTATACGTATAGTAGGGGAAAAAAGTTATTTGACCATTAAAGGCCCCAATATTAAATATTCAAGATTAGAGTTTGAGTATCCTATTCCTGTTAAAGATGCTCAAGAAATACTTGAGACATTATGTCAACGTCCCTTTATAGAAAAAACCAGATATAAAATAGAGTCGGGTGGTTTTATTTGGGAAATAGATGAGTTTGATGGTGTTAATAAAGGACTGATATTAGCAGAAGTTGAACTCAGTGATGAAAACCAGCAAATTGAATTACCAACCTGGATTGGACAAGAAGTTTCTGATGACTCCAGATATTTCAACAGCAATTTAGTCAAATACCCTTTTTCACAATGGTAATAGCTGAAATATTGAGAACATCCCAATTTTGCGAAAATACCTAACTAACAGAATTCGCAGCTACGCAAACGTAGGCAAAGCCTTTCCTTAAGATAACCCGCTTCCGAAAATAAAATTTTCTATTCAGAATGCGGTACAACGTTATATCGCAAGGTGTGGGGGCACGACAAGTCCATTGGTGTCAACTTAATGTGAAAGTTCTATAATCACCTGATATTGGTTGAGTCGATGGGGGATATTATTCCCCGCACCTCTCAGTTAGATCCGTGCGT
>NZ_JABXKO010000090.1:37428-56780 GCF_017114965.1 Nostoc sp. JL31 | reverse complement strand
AGTTTACTTTGACGCATTCATTGACCTTGCTACAATTCATATCTGGATTAACAAAATATTATTAGTGGGATAGGTTCCCATACATCCGAGAGCTAGGGGGAAAACAGTTAGACCTTTAGAACCAAGTTGGCGAGGTTGAATTTTATTTTGGGTAGTCATATAGGGCTTCTCAGTTGTTTTACTGCTAGCTTAGGTTGAAAATTCTCCGCATCTTTGCGTAACTATACGCTGGCTGTGGGGCGCACGATAATCTCATTCACAT
Source organism: Nostoc sp. JL31 (assembly GCF_017114965.1). Taxonomy (NCBI): domain Bacteria; kingdom Bacillati; phylum Cyanobacteriota; class Cyanophyceae; order Nostocales; family Nostocaceae; genus Nostoc; species Nostoc sp. JL31. Next base: position 56,518 of record NZ_JABXKO010000090.1, on the reverse strand, counting down.
CAACGTCATCCGGTTGTTCGATTGCAAAGGCGATCGCTCTGGCCATCGCTTCAGCCGGAAGCGCAATCTTACGGAATTCCTGCATACCTTTCTCAGCTTCGGCGTCAGTAATGCTATCGGCCAGTTCTGACTCCGTTACGCCCGGCGAAATAACTGTAACGCGAATGTCAGTATTTTCCTGACGCAGCCCCTCCGAAATTGCCAACACCGCGAACTTAGTTGCTGAGTAAACGGCGCAGGTTGGCCACACCGCATGTCCGCCGATGGAGGACAGATTGACGAACTGGCCAAATCCCTGGCGTTTCATCAGTGGTAGCCCAGCGGCGATGCCATTAAGTACGCCACGGATGTTCACGTTAATCATCCAGTCCCATTCATCAACCTTCAGCGCTTCTAGCTTCGAGAGCGGCATAACGCCTGCATTGTTGACGATGACATCAATGCGGCCAAATTTGCTCTGAGCAAATTCTACAAAGGCTTGGAAGTCGGCGCGATTAGTAACATCAAGGGTCTGATACTCCGCCGAGCCTCCCTCAGAGCGGATTGTAGCCACGAGGGTTTCTAGGCGATCCGTGCGTCGTGCGCCCAGGATGACGTAAATGCCCTTACGAGCGAGTAGACGTGCTGTCGCCTCACCGATACCGCTACTTGCACCTGTAATTAGTACGACTTTCTGTTGGTTGGTAGTCATAAAACCGGATCTCCAAGTTGTTGTATTCTCTAGCACACTCTTAATCTAAGAGAGTCAAAGCCTGATGCGGTAATCTGAACCTGCGAAATTCTTGCCTAATCCTGCATTTTTTTTCATTGTTTATCATAAAAAGATAAGCTGACCTCAGCGGCTAAATAGATTGCGGCTGCCCTGAATGTTAGTTTCATAAAGGATTTCAAACGACATTATGGAACAGACTGTTAGAAAGCAGCAGTCCGAGCTAGCCGCTCTGATTGCACAGAACAGTAATGGAGATGGTGTCCATCCCATAGCGATCGAGCGGTTATTCCTGATCCGCTCTTTACAACCTACTGCGCCTCTCCATGCCCTGCATGAGCCTGCCCTGTGCATCGTCGCTCAGGGAAAGAAACAGGTAATGTTGGCAGACAATCTGTATGTTTATGGTCAAGACCAATATTTGGTGGTATCCATCGATCTGCCTGTTGTCGGTCAAGTGATTGAAGCAACGCCAAGCGTTCCGTATCTGTGTCTTCGGCTCGATTTAGATATGGGAGAACTCAGCACACTGATGATGGAGGCAAAACTAGAGGCTCCAGCGAACGAACCACCGGAACCGGGCTTGTCTATTAATCCTGTTAGCCCGCAACTGCTTGATGCCGCAATCCGACTTGTACGGTTGTTGGAAACACCTCAAGATATTGCTATTCTCGCACCTTTGATTGTCCGAGAAATTCTCTACCGTTTGTTATCAGGGGAACATAGTGCTAGATTGCGACAGATTGCTTTAGTCGATAAACAACTCCAAGCAATTAGCAGAGCGATCAACTGGCTTAAATGGAACTACGAAAAACCATTTCGGATTGATACGATCGCTCGTGAAGCGCGCATGAGTCCCTCGTCGCTTCATCATCACTTCAAGTCAGTCACCACCATGAGTCCTTTGCAATATCAAAAACAACTTAGGCTTCAACAAGCCCGTCGTCTGATGCTGGGACAGGGTATGGATGCGGCAACAGCTAGTCATTATGTGGGTTATGAAAGCCCCTCACAGTTCAGCCGTGAATACAGTCGCTTGTTCGGCGCACCACCGTTGCGTGATATGGCTCGGTTAAAAAGTGGAGTTTTTGGGGATGGGGGATGAGGGGCAGGGGAGAAATCAATTCAAAATTCAAAATTCAAAATTCAAAATTAAAGAATTTCTGCCTTCTGCCTCCTCTTCCCCATGTCCTCAAAAATTAGAAGCGATCGCACTTAAATCTGGCTCGATGAGTGAGTTTAGCAATGTCCACAATTGCAAATCAGTAAAGTCTGGAATTGCCATAAATGCACCGACTGACTGCAAAACTTGCGGATCGTGGGTGGAAGCGATGCCAATGGTGCGAATATCTGCGCCCACCGCTGAACGAATACCGGAGGGAGAGTCTTCTAAAGCGATCGCTTCTTCTGCTGTAATCCCCAATTTATTCAGGGCAACTTGGTAGGGCACAGGATCGGGTTTACCTGCAATACAATCATCCGCTAAAACAACTGTATGAAAAGCTTCTTTTATCCCCAAAACCTCTAGCATAAATTCTGCATTTAATCTAGGCGCATTAGTTACTAATGCACGTTTTAATTGATGTGTTTCTGTCCATGCTAGTAGTTCAGAAAATCCACTTAGCGGTTTAAGATGTGGGGCGAGTTTGCGGAACAACGCCTCTTTTTCGTCTGCAAATTGTTGCCCTTCTGCTGCTGGTAATTGTGGCAGAATGTCTTTAACAATTTCTGGATTTAGCCTTCCACTAATTCGGGATTTATAAAATGTTTCGTCTATTTCTATGCTGTAATTTAACAGCATTTCCCGCCAAGCTCGGTAGTGTATGGGGTCAGTGTTGACAATAGTGCCGTCTAGGTCAAAGAGAATTGCAGCCAGCATGATTTTTGGGTAGAATGTAAATAATTGTTAACTTAATTTAAATAGTTTACATTGTTTTTTGTCTTTAGTGATTGTTCCTTTGTTAATACGGGGATTGAGGACTGGAGAAGAAAATTTCAATAGTCACAAATTAATCTGCTAATCCTAAAATCTATACTGGATAGGGCATATAAGGGCAGACAGGTAAAACCTCTCAATAAACTGCCGTATAATTGATAACCTTCTTCGTAAGCAAATGGTAGCCGCTACAAACTTTTTTCGCGTTGACGATTTACTAGTGCAGATTTACAACTCTGAAGTCGAAATGGCTGAGGATGTTGCCGAAATCGTGCAAAAATATTTACAGCAAGTTCTTAATCTTCAGGATACAGCTGCTGTATTGTTAGCTACAGGTAACTCCCAACTCAAATTTCTTGATGCTTTGATTGCATTGGGTGGTGTAGATTGGTCACGGATTATTCTGTTCCATCTAGATGAATATTTGGGAATTACTGCTAACCATTCTGCCAGTTTTCGGCGTTATATGCGAGAACGTGTAGAAAAACGGGTTAATCCTAAGAAATTTCACTATATAGAAGGTGATACATTACAACCAGTAGCAGAGTGCGATCGCTACACTAAATTATTGCAAGCACAACCGATTGACTTATGCTGTCTTGGTGTTGGCGAAAATGGGCATTTAGCTTTTAACGATCCAGCTGTAGCAAATTTTCAAGATCCTTACAGGGTGAAACTGGTAAAACTAGATAATGTGAACCGTCAGCAACAAGTAAGTACAGGTCACTTTCCGAATTTAGAAAATGTCCCACAGTATGCTTTTACTGTCACCATTCCAACAATTTGTTCTGCTAAAAAAATTATCTGTCTTGCTCCAGAAAAACGTAAAGCAAATGTGGTAAAACAGATGCTGCAAGCTTCTATCAGTACAGACTGTGCGGCTTCTATTCTCCGTCAACAACCCCAAGCGACGTTGTTTTTAGATGTTAATTCTGCTAGCGTACTAGAATTAACTTAAACTTATCCCCACCTTAATTTTCCAAGCTTTTCCAAGCTAATTAGTGCAGCGATCGCTGTAATTGCATTAGGTAGTTTCAGTATACAATAAGGTTATAAATATCAAGCGAGCGTCTATGTACAAACGCGCTTTGCTTAACTGAACTGTATTGGTTTATACAACACATAAGCATCTCGAAATAATTAACTAAAAAATTCCTAAATACGCCAGTCATCAAAATATAGCTTTATATTAAGCGACTGGCGAATCTAGCAAGCTTTAAAAGAAGGGTAGAAATAACTTAATAGATACCCTCAAGCATCCTAAAAAATTCCAAAGTGCTAAATTCCAGCACCTGATTTTGCTTCAGCACCCATTGGTGAAACATAATCACGGAAAAGAGTAATCTGTTGTTCAAACTCTAATCCTTGAATTTTGCCAAACAACGCTTTAGCTTCGGAAGGAAGTTGATAATCATCAGGTACAGGAATGATAGTACCATTATCCATCCCTTGAGATAATCGATACCAAAACAGGAGTTTTGTCGTATCACCCAAAGAGCCATACTCACGAGAAATTTGGGTATCCACTTTATTAATCAAATCACGCTGAACTTGTAATTGTTGTTCGTGAGATAATTCCTTAACTTGATTAAATAAACCTTCAGCTATTTCTGGAGAAACAGTACTGGCTCCAGGAGCGGCTGGAGTAATTGAACCCCCCATTTCTTTATAGATAAACCAAAACAAAGCAAGTTGTTGATCTACATTTAAATTTTGCCAAGCTTGAACGTGTTCCCGAATAGTTGGATCGTTAGTTTGTGTGTATGTCATGATTAAGTCCAATTGCTTGCAATTACTTATTTATTCTTCAGTAATGTTACCAAATGTACATTTGGAGTTTTACCCTACTGAAGACAGATGTATTAAAATCATAAAGAGGATCGTTCAAAGGCAAAATAATGCTTGACAAGTGCCAAATGAAAGAGTTAGCAATTAAAAGTCTATTGCCAAATTGAATGATTGTTAAAAGGTATTTCCCTAGATAGATGTTAGCTTGATTGTAATAGTGGATAAAAAAGCACTAATTATTAATTTTTGAAAGGGCTAAATGTAGGGCTTAGGCATTGACAGAAATAACCAACTGCAAATTAAATCTCGTTACAATGCAGAGCCTTGTAATGCTTTTGTGGGTGGACTACTGCCTCAAGTCAAACGTTAATCTCTATTTTTGTAGATTGCGATCGCTTTTCAGAATTCAGTTTTTAATTATCTTCTTAACTGTCTTAACTGTCATTGCATTTTTTGGAAGATAGCGAGAAAATACAAACGTGACATTCATAAGCACAGAAAGAACTTACCGTTAAAATATTTATTTGCTAAAAATGCAATTATTTAAATCAATTCTATTCTTTTGGAGGAGAAAAAATAATGAATTCATTCAACCAAAGGCAAACTCATATAATAACACAAGGGAAAGGGATTTATCTGTCTGGTAATCCCATTAAAACTGAAAATTTTTCTATTCAAAAGACCCTACGGAATGGTGGAAAAATCCGTTTCAAAATTCGTTATTCTGCTGAACTACAGGGCTTTTGTCTGCTAGAAATTTTCCTAATGAGAGCGAAAAATAGCACACTAACTGCTGGTATGACTATCCCTAATAGTGGCTCAACAGCTAGTTTTCAAGAACAAGAGCAAGAATTTAGTATTTGGGAATCAGAAGATTATTACTTCTTTTTCAAAATGTCTTCCAATAATGGAAGATTTTATATCGAGGATTATCAACTTTATTGGTCAAACAATTAATTATTTTTCGTTGAAAATAACAAAATCATCAGCCCTAAACTCCAGCAAAATAAAAGCATAAGTCGTCATGATTCAGGATTAATATCATAATTTGCTTTATGACTTAATTAAGCCTAAAGAACCCCTAAAGAGACAAAACGTAGCTTTGGCTGCTTGTTTCTAGCCAAATAAGGGATTAAGAGGAGCGATTACGATGAACATTAGAGAAAGCGTCTGTAATAATTCTTTCTCAAGCACGTTTTTTCAAGGATTTATATTCAAATTCAGCAATACCTAGTTGTTTTTTAAAGTAAGCACGGTAGAGTTCACAACGCGGTAGGATACGATCGCCTTTATAAGCTATCAAACCCAAGCTTTCGAGCTTATGAGCGTCAATGGGATTGAGAGAAATGCTTTGCTTTGCAGCTACAACTTCAACATACGCCTTTACTAAACTAGGATTTTCTTGTAAGATTGCCCAGTGTCGCCATAGATGATAGCGATAGATACCGCCGTTAGCGATCGCATCTTCTATCAGTTCTTCTAAGGTCAGTCCTTGACAGCATAGATAATATAGAGCAATCCGAATCAGTGCTGGATGTCCCCCCACCAGAGACATCAGTTGGTTAACTTCGTTATTAAAAGTCCAATCTAAACCATGTCGTTGGGCTAAGTATTTTACTTGGTGGTCAGTAAATTCTGGCAGACGGATCGGTAGGCCAATATTAAATGGAGAACGGTTGATATCCAGCGAGACATATACTTCTGTGGAGTAAACTACCACTAGCCTGAGTTTCTGCAAGTTGGTATCTTGTCGTGCTTCTTCATACCAAGAGCGCAACAAACCAAAGAACTCTGGAGCAATTTCTGGATATTCAAAAAAGCGGTCAACCTCATTTAACACTAAAACTACTGGACTTTTGCACTGCTTGAGCAAATAAGATTGCAAATATAAACTGCAACTCAACTTACAACCTATTTCTTCATCCCAGTTGTCATCTAGCTTTGGGTCAATGTCTAATTCTGTTGCTATTTGCCAACAAAGAGAACGCAAAAGTTTATTTAAGTCTGTCAGACAGCTTGAATCGATTTGGTTGCAATTCACATTCACCGAGCGATAACTTTGCATTTTGGCAAAGGCTAACAGCCGCAGCACAAGAGAACTTTTTCCCATTTCTCTTGTTGCTCGAATCCGAATCACGCAGCCTGGTTGAATTACTTCTCGATAAACTAGTTCCTCGATTGGGGGACGATCGACATAGAAGGGGGAATCTACAGGTACGGGGCCATCTGGGTATGACCAAAGATTTTCGAGTTGGTTATGGTGTTGAGTCGCAAGATAATCTAAGGATAAAGACGGAAATAATTTTCTTTCTCCTGTGTCTAAACTCACCGAGAGAGCTTGAGAGGCTTCCGTATAATTAGGCTCACTCAGGATTCCATAGTCTTCCCTGCATAATTCTAGGTTAAAGGCGCTAAAGCACAATTTTAAGGTTTTTTGATCGACGCCTGTATTCAACGACCATAATCGGTTCAGAGTTTTGGTAGATACCTTCATGCGATCACCTAAATCTTCTAGAGTGAAGCGTTCTCCATTGTTTTCTACCTTTTCTATGGCCAGAATCGCCCCTTCTAAACGCTTTAGCCCAGCGATCGTTAGGACAAGTCCCCGCCTTCGCGTCCTTTTAGATTGCTTCATATCACTAATTATTAATCTACTTTCCTTATTTACTGTCTTAGCTATTTCCTCATTGTTTCACGTTTTCAAACAGTTATTCAACTGTTACTTACCTGCTCTAAAAATACTATAAATTTGGTAAAAAAATATACGTATATTACTTAGGATAGTTAGATAAGTGGGTATAAACAAACATAACTGTATTGATTGTTATTTTTTCTCCCCTACAGAAAGACGCTGACGCTTCTGCATCAAGTATCTTTGACTACTTGTAAATATCAAATGACAAGCCTTAATAGTTGACTTTATTTCTACCAATTTACTCAGTATTACTGAAAAATATTTTTTATCTGGTATCAATCTGAATTTTGCAGTGCAGACTCATCCAACAAGGTGTACTGTCGTAGAATGCCCGCAGGAATGTAGGGAGAATACCGCACTGGCTTCACTTCAATACCAAAGCGTAGTTTTGGGTTTTTTCAAGCTTAATAGCGAGCAAACAGACGCAAGATTGTAGCACGCAGTAGGGGCATACAGCTAGCTGTACGCCCCTACTAAAAACCTATATTTAATGCGATTCACGAAACGCTACAATCTATTATCAGCAAGGGTGAGGACGTTACCCAAATTATTAGAAGAGTTGATTGGTTAAACACCAGCCTTGCTAATATTACTCATTTATTGGCGAAAAGTTATTACTACTTACTGCCAGGTAAAGATTGTAACGCATTGATCATCGAACTTAGTTAAGGATCTTTTTGCCTGTTTGTGCTGCACTATCCCCTACATCACTAGCAGTTTTCTGAGCACCTTTTACGTAGCCAGATCCAAATTGTTTAAAGGCTTCTGCTGACTCTCCTCCAATCTTTTTAAGTCGTTCGCCAGGAGAACCTTCCGTTTCACGAGCTTCTTTATTCCACTCCCCGATTGTTCTCGGTCTTTGAGAATCATCTTGCTGTATCTGTTCGCGAACTCTTTCCTTTAAGCCTGTGTTATTTTGCCCAGGAGCAACATTGGTCGTCAGCACTAGAAAACCAACTATGACAACAGCCAAAAAACCTTTTATTTGAAGTCCTTTAAGCAGGGAGCTGATGTGACTAATAGTTCTAGAAATCAAATTTATCATGCCAATTAGTTTGTTTTTTGGAGTACAAATAACAGATTAACTATAAAAAAATAATTATCCTTCTAACAAAAGGCATATCTCAGTTATGAAAAATTTTGGATGAGACTATACCAATCATCTACAAGCAAATCAACTAAATCAAACCGTTCCTAGAAGTGAAAAAGAATGTACAGTCCTAGCATTGCTACGTCTCTATAAGGGTTCTGGATAACGCATATTTAATTTCACCAGATGTGGATTAACTGCAATATTTAGTCACCCACGATATTATTCATATATTGCTTGATTTTGACATCACCTAAGCGGTAGAAATTGGTGTACTCGCTTTTGCTTCTACACAAAACTACAGCAAATTACTCAAAATTGGTTTGTGGTTGGCTAAATTGCTTCATCTTATCCTGGCTAACAAATCAAAAAGACCGAGAATTAGGTAAAAAAGCTGATTTTGTCTTGGAATAACGCTTTAAAGACCATTGAGAATAATTTAGGATGTGAGAAAACGGTTTAGATTCGGATAAATTTCCAAAATTCATCCGAAAAAGCATTTAAATGCTCAATAACAGCTTTTTTAGAAGTCTTACTCTTTATTTATAAATCATGCTTGAGATTCCTTGGGCTGCCAAATGTAGCACTAAATACATTTTTAATGCTACATTTGGCTTTTAATACAGATAGAATTAAAAAAAACATGTATCTTTGGTTATAAAAATTATCAACCTTAAAAGATAGATGCTTAATGGATAATTCCTAAATAGTTACTAATAACAATCAATAGTCACACGACTTTTAGGCTAGTACACTGTGGCGGAAGTTTCCCTACCTTTAATAAGTTGCTTGAACAATTTGTCTAGTTAATTGAGATGGTAGCTGAATTTATGCTGTGCCGTACTAGAGGCCTTGTTTATCTGACTGAGTGAATTTATACCCTAATCCCTAGATATTTGAAGGGTTTACAGACGAAAAACTACTCGATATTTTTCCTCAACACGAGAACTGCTTCAGGTGGAAAGCCAAAGGATGAAATACTGGATAACGAAATTAGCAGTCTGTATAGTATTACTGTATAGCTTGTTGCTATCAAATGATTATGCAGGAGCAACCCAACTTTCAAATACTTCTAATATTGATGTACAGCAATTAAATACACTCCCAGTAGTTAAAAACGTAGCAAGTGCTGACAATAATCTTGCTGAGATTAAAAAGGAAGATTTTTGCAGGTTTAATGGGATTGTTAATCGGGTAGATAAACTAGAGGGACTCTTCACACTTTATTGCAGCGAAGATTCGGGAAAAGTTTTCTTAGAACTTAAGCCACAGCAGCTAAATATAGATTACCTAGCTATAGTGACATTGGAATCAGGCATTGGGGAAAGTGGAATTTATAGTGGATTACCTCTCTCTGATTTTATCTTTTACTTCCGACGAGTAAATAATAGATTGCATTTTGTTGTGCGTAATGTAAAATTTCGTACAGACAGTATACCAGAACAGCGATCGCTTGCTCGCTCATTTAGCGATTCAGTTCTTTATTCACTCGAAATAGCCACTATCGATCCAAATAATAAAAATATTCTGATAAACATGAATGAAGTGCTAATGCAGGATTTTCCTGGATTAACTCCTCTATTAAAATACTCTTTACAGGCTGATTACCGCTTAGATGCACGCAAGTCATATTTTGGTGATGTTAACAGCTTCCCAGAAAATATAGAAATTGATTCTATTTACGGTTTTTCATCAATAGAAGGATCGAATTTAATCGCTGTACCCGATAGTAGGGCACTTACTCTGAAGGTACACTACAGTTTTTCTCAAATGAGAGAAAACAATGGTTATATTCCCAGACTTGCCGATGGTAGAGTTGGATATTTTACTACTGCTTTCCAAGATTTCTCTAATAATAATGATAATGCTCACGAATCATTTGTACGTTACATTAATCGCTGGCATCTAGAACCATCCGATCCTAACGCCCCCTTATCTCCACCCAAAAAACCAATTGTGTATTGGATTGAAAATGCTGTGCCACTAGAATATCGCGATGCGATTCGTGAAGGGGTTTTGATGTGGAATAAAGCATTTGAAAAAGCTGGATTTCAAAATGCCATTCAAGTGCAGCAAATGCCAGATGATGCTAATTGGAAACCAGCAGATGTACATTACAACACTATTCGCTGGTTCAATTCTTTAGATGCAGGTTTTGCTAAAGGGCCAATGCGCGTCAACCCATTTACCGGGGAAATATTGGATGCAGATATCATTGTGGATGCCAATATGGTGCGCTTAGTTCAGCAAGAATATCACGCACTGATGGAGTCAAATTCATCACCGAATACAAATTCATGTCAAGAAAATACGAAAGGACGTGAAGACGCTGGGAAATTTCTGGATAAATTTGCGTCCTCTTCCTCTGCTCACTTTTTTTCCTCAGAGTCCTGCTATGGTATGGAATCTTCAAATCAAGCAGCTATGGGAGCGCTAGCGTTGTCAATGTTGCCAAACACTACATCTAGTAGTGAAACGATGAAGGAGTATGTGCATCAATATTTGCGTTCTCTCATCGCTCACGAAATCGGGCACACTCTGGGTTTGCGCCACAATTTTTATGGCAGCACTATGTTAGCGCCAGAAGAATTAAATAATACTGAAATCACTCACACCAAAGGTTTAGTGGGTTCGGTGATGGACTATGTACCTGTGAACATAGCACCACAGGGAGTACAGCAAGGTGACTATTTTCCAGGAGTTGTTGGGCCTTATGACGAATGGGCAATTGAGTATGGTTATAAAAGATTTCCATCAACAGCGCTTGAGGTAACTATTCCAGAATCAGAAAAAAGTTTTTTAGACCAGATTGCACTAGCGTCGCCTCAACCAGAATTATCTTATGCAACCGATGAAGATATCTGGGACATTAATCCTTTTGCAAATGTCTGGGATATGAGTAGTGATGTGCTACTTTATTCACAGTGGCAAATGGATAATGCTCGTTTTATGTGGCAGCATCTTGATAACGGTTATCTATCGAAAGGAGAAAGCTATAGTAACCTGCGTCTTCAGTTTAATAGAGTACTTAAATATTATTTTCGGAACGCTACTTTGCTTTCTAAATACATCGGTGGACAATCGTTTCGGCGTCTCCATGCCAATGACGATGCTTGGTCATTTGTCCCAGTTTCACTTTTAAAACAACGCGAAGCGTTGACAAAGTTGCAAGAGTATGTATTTGCAGAAAATGCTTTCAGCTTTTCACCACAATTGCTCAATCAACTAGCACCCTCGCGTTGGGGACACTGGGGTAGTTCTGCACCTAATAACCGCCTTGATTATCCAATTCACGATCGCATTTTGAGTTTTCAAAGTACGATATTGCAATCGCTATTAGACAGCGATCGCCTGAATCGGTTACAAGATATAGAATTAAAAACTCTGCCTGGAGAAGCGCTTTCCATACCAGAACTGTTCGACACCCTGCAAACAGGCATCTGGACAGAAGTTTTCGCCCCCGGAGAACCAAAGCCAATTTCGAGCATCCGCCGTTCATTGCAACGGGAACATCTGAATATTTTGTTACAGATGATGTTGGGTACTACTAATACACCTGAAGATGGCCGGACATTGGCTTGGTATGAATTGCGCCAACTGCAAAAAGCCATTGATGCCAAACTCAAACAACTTGGTGAACAGGGCATTGGCGGGTTTCCTTCCCTTGAAACCACCACGAACCCTGAGAGAGAAAGCCTTGATATTTACACCTTAGCTCACTTAGAAGCTTCTGGCGATCGCATTACTAAAGCATTAAACGCACAGCTACTTTCTAAATAGTCATTAGTCATTAGTCATTAGTTATTCTCCCCTGCTCCCCTACTCCCTACTTTTCCAAGATACCGCTGTAATAGACCAATGAAAACTTCTGGTATTTCCAAATGAGGTAATATTCCAGCATCTGCGATCGCATAAAAATCTCGAATTGCTCTTGGATTTAAATTTGCCAAGCGTTGTCCTAATTTGATGTTGGTAAATTGTGCCTTTTCTCCCCAAAAAATGACAGTGGGAACTGTTAGTTGTTGAATATATAAACTCAAGTCAAAGTAAAGATCGCCCCGCAAAAATGCTAAAGCAGCAAACTTGGCATTAGCTTGTTGTGCCGAGGTTAAATAAGCCTCCACCATCTCTTGAGATACTCGTTGTGACTTAGCAAACAGAAAACTTTGTAAGAAATTTCGGACTGCAATTTCATTTTCAGCACCAAGCATATAAATAAAATTGTCCAACAGAGGCGCATTGATTACCGAAAGCGGAAGTCTGCGTCCAGCACCCTGCCCAAAATCATCAAATCCAGAAGGGGAAACCAAAAACAGTGCTTTGAGTAAATTGGGTTGAACAATAGCTAGGCGAATAGCAAAAGCGGCTGTGAGAGATGAGGCTACCACTGTCACCGGCTGGCGACAAGTTTGGATGATAAACTCTGCGATCGTGCTGAGATAATCCCTAATTTTATAATCCCGCACTGGATGGGCCGATTCTCCCCAGCCGATTAAATCGGGGGCTAAAATGTGGTAATTAGAGGCAAAAGCCGGATAAACTTTAGACCATTCATAAGCAGACGCTCCCCCACCAAAGTTATGGAGAAATAGTAGTGGGGGTAAATCTTCAGTGTCAGCAATCGTCCAAGGTGCATTCGTTTGGGTATAGTAAACCATTGCTCCCAAGGATGTATGGATAACTTTATGTCCAAAGCCAGGAGGTTGAAACTGAAGCATAAAATTAAAAAGTTTAGCTTATTTGAATTTGCATACAGTCAAACTAATTCAGGATTCAAAATACATCAGTCTGAATAGCTAAAGAATCAGGAGAAGATTTGATGCTTCCATAGATAGCAGAATTCAGAATTCAGAATGGGCTACGCCCCATTCATAATTTACCCTTGCTTTTTCTCGGCATCTCCTGTGATTTGAACAAGTTTATGGAGGTTATCACCACTAATATGATATGCTCCCCCAAAACCAACTACAAAACGACCTTCACTTGGGGTTAGCCGAAAAATCCGAAAGTCAGACAAGCCTCGCAAAACCTCGATAATTTCACCAAACCGTCTTTGAAATTGCTCAACAATTTGATTCCACTTATCAGTTTCACGCTCTATCAAAGTTGCCGTACAATCAAAACTCAAACGACGACGGGCAAAAATTAGATTACTTTTAGCCTCATCCTCGATAAACAAGACACTAACATGAGGATTGGCATAAATATTTTTGGTATGAATCGAAAGACCACTAACGTAAATGTAGATATTCTTGGAATCATCCATTACGAAGGGAGCATAACTAGCATTGGGTATTGCCTGTGCGCTCACGGTGCTAATAATTACACTTTCCAATGCTTCAGGGAATTTTTCGTACTCAGCTTGAATGTTTTCAAGTTGACTCATAAGTAGATTACCACGCTTATTAGGAACACCTAATTAAGTATCTTAACGTGATTGAGCGATGTCTACGAGGAGCTACAGTTACGTATAGAATGCCCAAAAAATAAAAGCGATCGCTCCCTTTAACTCAAGAGCGATCGCTAATTTTTCGATTTTAGAATACAGCTTAAGCAGCAACAGGCTCCAACAATTTAATTTCAGAGAAGATAAATTCCTGAGTAGAAAATTCTCCTGCTGTTTCGGTGCGAATCTCCCGACGATTTAGGATGAAATAGTCACCAACTTTTTCATACTCATCAATAAATTCGCTTCTACCGCCTTTTTGTTCCCCAGTTTTAGGGTCATGGTACACAGAGTCATAGGTATGGGATAGATAACCTTCCCCGGTGTCGTGACTGCTAAAGGTGTCAATGGTAACAAAAGTACCGTGGATTAGACGGTGAACATGGCAGACTTGATTATTGCGGACTTTGTATTTATCGCCTTCAGCCTTACCACCCATTAAAAGCTCAACCGCACCAGTTTCGTCAGTTTTACCATAGCTAAATGTATTAGCGCTGTGGGTGTCTTCAAAGCTGCGGCGGACGCGGTGAATTGCTATCTCCCAGGCTTGACCATGAATTGCTTTCTGGGCTGACTCATCATCTACATCCAAAACTTCGGCTTTGAGATTGGCAGTGATGATAACTTTGCCTGTAAACACTTTATCATCATGCTTATAGGTAATATTTGCAGTATAACCAGGGAAATTCTTGTCCCAAGTATAGCGGTTTTCATAAGCAGCCCGGAAAAGTTCCTGAGCAGAGAGTTGTGTAACTGTCATGTGCTTCTCCTAGTCGCTACTGTAATTAGCGTTTTAGTTTCCTTGGTATTAGCATAGAAGTAATTGTTGAGGCTTGGATAGTCCCCAACTGGGTACACTTATGGCTAATTCTCTACACGCTGTATTTCATGCGATCGCTAATGTCCAGAATGAGCAAGAGTTAAGACTCGCTATCACGGATCGAATTAGCGAGCATTTTGGCGTGCAAAATTGGGGTATTTATCTCCTTGATGAGCAGCCAACCACTGAGATTGATTTTTCAGGCATTCCGGCTGTATGCTTAGAAAGCAATCCAGTGGGGCGCTATGTGGTTGAGCGTCATGCTCCTGCCCACGAACAGTTATTATTATCACCAGGAGACTGGAAACATTTTTGTTCGCGTTCTGACCACGAACACGTGATGACTGGGCCAATTGTTTGCGATGGTCGTCTTGTCGGAACCCTTAACTTGGCTCGTGACAAGGGAAATCCTGCCTTTAATGGTAACGATTTAGCTGACTTGAGCGCTTTATGTATTCATTTGTCATCAAAAATGGCAACCCTACGGACAAAACCCAAAATATCCAATTCCCTGCTAGTTAGTCCTTTAACAGCGCGTGAGTTAGAAATTGCCGATTTGGTGGCGCAGGGGTTAACGAATGCGGAAATAGGGGAAAAACTTTGGATTACGCAAAATTCCGTCAAACAAGCTTTGAAAAGGATGTTTCGGAAGTTGAAGGTTTCGGCGCGTGCAGAAATGGTGGCAAAGCTACAAGATATACAAGTTTCTTGAAGGGCCAGGGGGCAGGAGGCAGGGGGCAGGAGGCAGGGGGCAGGGTTTTTGGGCTTTCTGCGTAGATTCGGGAATTAGAACTATTAGCCGGACATGATATGAAAACTTTAATTCTGGGTATATAACCTAGTTTTCAAAGAAGAATTGTATTGAGTAGAGTGTAGCGAGATACAATTCTTCTTACTTTAATCTCATGCTTTTAAAGGTGGGTTACTCCTGCCTTCTGCCTCCTGCCCCCTGCCTCTTGCCTCCTACCTTCTGTTATAAAGACTCTAACTGATGGTAATCTAAGATTGTAGAACGAAATTCCATAAAAACTTTTGTTTTTGACAGTTTTCTTTTTTGGACAATAGTAATATAAGTCGTGTAAGTCGTGAATAAAGTCTTTGACAATTAAGACTTGGTTATGATGTAAGTAAGTTCTAGAGAACTTAGTTAGTTTTTTAACAGGAGAAGTAGGGTGCTTAACAACCTTCATCAGTTATTATCTCCCCGAAAGTGGGGAATTCCCCTCGCGGGCTTAGGCTTACTTCTCGGTTTGGGCTTTCTAGCCAAGCAGACTCAAGTAATATCATTTACAGATTCTCGATTATCATCGGCTCGGATTCAGAAAACCTCCGAAAACTCTCTTTTGTCGCAGCTGAGAAAAGTTCGAGATCAAAGAAGTCAACTGAATGCGGCTTCTGGAGACGGAAAAACAGTAACTACAATCACAGCGCTGGTTCCAGGCGATGGGGGAACTACAAAAAGCGCAAGAGTTTTACCAAAAGCAACTTTTCCTGTAAAAGATGGGATTTACCTCTATGGTCAATCCCCAAAACCAAACCAGCTTGGTCAAGGTTATATCATATTTCAAAAGCAGCAGGACAAGGTAAGGGGTGCGTTGTATATGCCCCAATCAGAGTTAAATTGTTTTCAGGGTACAATCAACCCATCGGGAGAATTGGCGATGACGGTTAATACTTCGTCAAATGAAGCCAGTTCTGAACAATCGAATCAGGTAGCTACAAGCAATAGATTGCCCAAGGTTGGTGAGGATGAGTCAAATTCTTATGCTTACTCCCTGGCTCTGCAAGACTTTTATCGGTTAAATTCGATCGCAGCTAGCGATCGCCGCACGTTACAAATGTGCAAGTAGTCTCCAATGGCTTGATTATGTTCTTTTAGACTAGACACACTCAAGTAGCTTTTTAGAATAATAGCCCTGAGTGTGTTATCAAGCAATCCTCAATAGTATTCTAGAACTTTTCCGCCACCCGTTAAAATCGCTGACCTGTAGTAACTTCAAATCTAAGTTCTCCTCGATCGCTAATTCCTAAGTCACCTCGAATCAGCCCAAAGGATGACTTGACGCGCAATCCTAAGCCGTAACCAAAGCCACTTCCGGGTTTATCTCGTAGCACTCCTGGTTCTCCTAACACGGTTTCGCTAGACCCGAAATCTGAGGCGAAGTCAGTAAAAAGAACTCCTCCGATTGAGTAATAAATTGGGAAACGATATTCCACAGAAGCTAAACCATAACTCCGACCACTGGCAACTTTTCCATAACCGTAACCCCTGACAGAATCTAGTCCACCAATATTAAAAGCATCAGCTGGTGGAAAGTCTCCAATAGTTGTACCAATTTGCAAATTAATCGCCAACATTTCTGGATTATCAGTTAGTCTACCATTACCGATCCAACTGACTGGTAAATACTGAATATAATCTCCCTGTAGGCGGTTGCTAGAAATATTACCCAGTCCGATAGGAATTGCTTGTTCTGTGCTGAGAGTGAGAATCGATCCTTGAGTCGGATTTTCTCGGCGATCGCGTTGATCTCTGGATACAGAAAATAATACTGTAAATAAGTCATCAATACCAGTACCGCTGACAGATAAAGGATTCCCTAAACTATCGACCTGTACAACTTTATAGTCGCGATCGCGTAGGCTAATTCTGGTATAGTTCAAACTTATAGCTGCATCCCACTCATCAAAAGATCGTAAAACTCCTACAGAACCGCCAAACCTTCCCTCGCGTACTTTGTCACCGTTAGACAATCTGATATCTTCGTTGAAGGTTCCTGATATATTACGATTACGAAAAGCTCTGATGCTGTAGCCTAAGCGGTTTGGTTCTTCAGGACGATAACGACTAGTAAACTGACCATTAAATTGGACATCTTTACCGCTGATTTGTACAGTTGTATCTAATTTATCGTTAAGACCGCTGATATTTTCATCTTTATAACCTAACCGACCGAATAATCCAACATCTTCGTTACTACCGCCTCCTAATATTAGAGAAGGGAAGTTACGCTCTTTAATTTCATAGATGAGATTAACGCTCTTAGCATCTTCTTGTCGATAAACATTGACTTCATTAAAGGACTCTAATCTCCGCAATCGTTGTAAGTCTGCTTCTAGTAAATCTTCACGGAATACCTCACCAGGTTTGAGTTTCAGCAGACCAATGATAAACTCTTTTTGAGTACGTCCTTTGATCGGCTGACCTTTGTCATCGAGCAATTGATCTTTGTTATTAACAAAACGAATCTGAATATCTTTGACAATTCTCTGAGAAAACTCGACAGACTGGTTATCTACGGGAGTTAATCCGATATAGTCACCATATTTTGCATACTCTCCCTCTATCTGTAATGTAGGTTTTGTTGTCACAATACTACTAATGCCATCTTCAGTAGAAGATTGTGAGTCTGCAACGGCCTCTAGATTTTCTCCAGCTATTAAGATGACTGCGATCGCAACTACAGCTATTTGAATATACATAAATAAAGCTTTTTCATTACACCTTTTCTTCAGTAACTAATGTCAAACTAACCCATTCGCCTTTCTCGTTGTAGCTGCGAATCATCCGTTGGCGCAGGTTTGGCTGGATTAACCAACCTGCTTCTATAAAAAATGGTTGGCGTAACTGCACTTTGACAGGTGATGTTGCAGAAGCGCCATCTGGTAAAAATAATACTTGCACCTGCTTTTCTGGGTTTTGGTCAAAGAGAACAATCGGGCCTTTGATGGTAGCAGTTGAGGTAATAGTGCGTTCTGCAAAAGAGGTAATTTGAATTAATCGCCCAGCATCATCAAGTTGCAATTTGAAAGTTGTAGAGTAAGTATCAGGCGATCGCAAATCTGGATATATTGTCAGTGCTTGACCTTGCCATTCTCCCAACAAATCATTTATCTGCAAAGTTGGACGTTCATTTGCTGGGGTTCCAGCTAGATGTTCTCGAATTAAAATTAATTCCTTTAGCTGACCAGTATTATCAAACAGTTGTACCAGACGCAAGCGGCGATTTTCATGAACAAAAGCGAGTTCTCCACCAAATTCGGAAAATGGCCCTAACTGAATTAAACCTTCTGAAAAGGAGCCATTTTCGAAAAATAGCAGACCCCCTCCTACAGAATTAAATTCTCTGATTATATCTTGTCCCGAACGGCTCAGAGTTAGACGCACTTTCTGGCTATTGTTCAAATGTTCTAGGGAAAGACAACTAGGAGTATCATTCAAAAGTGTTCCTTGGGGGGAAAAATTCGTAAATGAACCTTCCCAAACACCGAGATTCTGCAAAAAACATTCCCATTGTGATTTCATAGTGATTTTGTCATTTGTCATTGGTCATTTGTCATTGGTTCTTGGTCATTGGTCATTTGTCATTGATTAGCCCTGATAAGTTGATATGTAGGTTTAATTTCATATTCGTTCAAGCAAACTTCAGTAATTCTTTTAAAATTTTGAAAATTTCGAGTTCAGAGGTCGAAGTTCCGAGTTCAGAAGTCGAAATTCCGAGTTCAGAGGTCGAAGTTCCGAGTTCAGAGGTCGAAGTTCCGAGTTCAGAGGTCGAAATTCCGAGTTCAGAGGTCGAAGTTCCGAGTTCAGAGGTCGAAGTTCCGA
>NZ_JABXKO010000090.1:0-37418 GCF_017114965.1 Nostoc sp. JL31 | reverse complement strand
GTCGAAATTCCGAGTTCAGAGGTCGAAGTTCCGAGTTCAGAGGTCGAAGTTCCGAGTTCAGAGGTCGAAATTCCGAGTTCAGAGGTCGAAATTCCGAGTTCAGAGGTCGAAGTTCCGAGTTCAGAGGTCGAAGTTCCGAGTTCAGAGGTCGAAGTTCCAATGACAAAGGACAAAGGACTAATACTTCGACTACGCTCAGTACAAGTGACTAATGACCAATGACTATCCTTTAGCAAAACGTCGGACAGCAAATAAGCTCCCCATTAATCCTACACCTGCACCGAAACTCAAAAGAATCAGGGGCAATAATAAAATTTCTGCTGGAGTGAGTTGCACTCTGTTGGTGATGACTTGGATAAACTCAGGTTGATTGACTAGCAACTTACCGAGAAACTGTTGAATCACAGAAATGAAACTCCAAGCGATCGCACCACCAACCAAACCAAAGACAATTCCTTGTAAAATGAACGGGAGGTAAATCCAAACAGAAGTCGCTCCCACTAGTTGCATAATTTCAATTTCCTGGCGACGCGCCATGACAATCAGCCTAATTGTGGTGGTAGTCACTGCGATCGCTGTTAAAGTCAGAATAATGGTAATTGTTAAAGTAATCCAGTTCAGACCTCGGTGCAACTGGGCAATGCGTTTGACTGCTTCATCGACATACTGCACCGTCTCAACTCCTCGTAATTTAGCCAACTGTGTTGCTAAAGTCGGTACAACTTGAGAATTACGTGCTTTCACCTTCATCTCATCAACCAGAGGATTCTCACCCAGTTGCTGGGTAGCACCCTCAATATCAGAAATTCTCATTTCCTTAACTAACTTAGTCCAAGCTTGTTCTTTGGTAATGGTTTTTATCGCCGCCACCTCTGGCATTTTTGCGATTAGTGGCTCAATACTTTCGATTTGCGTATCTGGTTCCAGATAAACTGATACTTCTAGCTGGCTACCAAACTGATAAAGGAGTTTTTCAACTTGCCAAGAGGTTTGCAAACTCAAGCCGAATAAAAACAGTAACACTGTCACAGTACTGACAGCAGCCCAATTCATCCAACCTCCCCGCAGTAAACCGAGGAAAGTTTCTTTCAGCAGATAGTCAAGTTTCGTGAAAGATTTAAACACACACCACCTCAAAATTTGAACTTAACGCCAAAGCACTAAGTTCAGCTTTTGCCTCTTTGCGTCAATAACACCACTATTTATAGTCAATGGTGCAAAGTTTGCCAATACATCAGCTTTTATCTGTTGCTACTTCCTTCTTCTGTCCTCCTGCTGTCTCCACTATTTACCCAATTTTCATACCATTTGCCACAGATATACTCATACCAATTAAAAATTAAAAATTAAAAATTAAAAATTAAAAATTAAAAATTAAGAAAGCCAGACAGAACAAAGGTTTGGGAGTATGTATCTGTCCCATCCTTTTTTCAAATTGGTCTCACTATTGCCTCTAACAGATATTGATAATAATTGGCTAGCTTTTCTGGTTTCTCAGCAATTTTACTGTCCTTTAAACTTGACCTCAAAAAAGTGGGAAATAGTTTGGTATTTATACGATGTTTTTCTCTGGGGATCGTAGTAATTTGGTAGGGAGAAACAGATTTATTAAAGGAACGTTGAACCATGAACTTCTTGAATAAAGCCCATTTGGACAATAGCTTATTAAACCAAATCCGCTATCAGCTTGAGTCAGTAGAAATACATAATTCTAGTCTGGCCAGACTATTGTGCAAAATAATTCCTTCCAATTGCCCTTTTGAAAGAACTGTTAAAATTTTCGGTCTGACTCTGTTTCAGATTCCACCTCTGTGTAAATTAAATCCTCTTTATGAACAGATAGTTGGTCTTCGCTTTAAGTGTTTATTATATTTAGTCAATGAATGTGGTGAGGATGCCAGAAAATATTGCTAAAGATAGGTTCCCATCAAGAAATATTTTTACTAAGAAAAATTGTATAGAAATTCTTGTTGCAATCAGATGTGAATCAGAAATAGGCTGGTAAACGCCTGACAATCGATTTCACATTCGGCGAGGTTCAGAAGCTTTAAAAGTATTGTTTAATGATATCAGCCTCGATAAAATTATCACTCAAAGTATGCTGCAACGTGACTTCACAAGAATTATTTTGGAGATTGGTACTACGTCTAAGGGGATATTTAAAAAGTATTATTGCTAACAATACAACCTCGGAGACCTAACCCCATAGCAAACCTTTATGACAATAAAATAAGGGTTTCACAGCCTCTGACTCTTGGTGTCAGCCTGCCGTTCAGCAAGCAAAGAGAGGAATGGCATCTGGGTTTTTGTTATACTCCAGGACTTTTTAAACATCCTCTAACTGAGATTGATAGAATTAAAATAGTAAGAATTTTCACCATCTAGCCATCGAGACTCATGCCCTCTGAAATTGCTGTCGAGAAAAAAAAGTTAAAAAATCCACCTTTGGAACTTCATTATTTAGGCGATCGCGTGCTGCGTCAAGCTGCAAAGCGGATTTCTAAAGTTGATGACGAACTTCGCCAAATAGTGCGCGAAATGCTGCAAACTATGTACAGCAAAGATGGCATTGGTTTGGCTGCGCCCCAAGTGGGAATTCACAAACAATTAGTTGTCATCGACCTGGAACCAGAGAACGCAGCTAATCAGCCTTTGGTGTTGATTAACCCCACCATTAAACAAGTCAGCTGCGACCTCTCTGTTGCCCAAGAAGGATGCTTGAGTATTCCCAACGTATATTTAGACGTGAAGCGCCCCGAAGTCGTGGAAATTGCCTATAAAGACGAATATGGTCGTCCCCGGACATTAAAAGCTAATGACCTTCTAGGACGCTGCATTCAACACGAGATGGATCACCTTAACGGCGTGGTATTTGTAGACCGTGTAGAAAACTCCTTGACTTTAGCCCAGGAGCTATCTAAGAATGGCTTCTCGTATCAAGCGGTGAAACCAATAGTATAGGGGGGCAGTAGTGTATTTAACTCCAAAAAGCAGTTTATTTCTGGGTGGTTCTTGTGTAAGTGCGATCGCCGCCGTCGGTTCGATTTTTGAACTCGGTTACGGACAACCAGATTTTGGTTTCACAGCCACGGCAATTATCCTGGTATTAAGCATTCCACTCACAGGATTATTTTTCTTTGCCGCAGTTAAGGACGCAAGGGCTAACATGAAATAAGCATCAGGTACATAAAAAAGGTAAAAGGATGAAGGAAAAAGGCAAAATTCATTCTTTTACCTTTTATTTTTGCTCTCCATTTTCCACTGCCCCTAAAGCTTTGAGCGTTACTAACTGCGCTGCGGTTAATCCTGTAACCCCGGTGATATTCATTTTTTCATAGGGTCGTGGCGATCGCAGTGTTCTTACACACTCACCCGTCGATACATCCCAAAGCTTAATTGTCTCATCTTGGCTACCACTAATCAGGGTTTGCCCATCGGGACTAAAGGTAACTGACTTTACCCAATTAGCCCCCTGCAAAGTTTTCAGGCACTTGCCATTATAGACATCCCATAATTTTATCGTTTGGTCTTCACTGGCACTAGCTAAAGTCTGACCATCGGGACTAAAGGCAACTGACCAGATTCGATTAGTGTGTTCTTGCAAGGTTGTGAAGCACTTGCCCATGAAAACATCCCATAACTTCACGGTTTGGTCATCACTACCACTAGCTAAAGTCTGACCATCTGGGCTGAAAGTAACTGACCTAATCCGATTGCTATGTCCTTCCAAAATATGAAGACATTTGCCTGTATAAATATCCCATAACCTCACTCTTTGGTTTTCACTGCCACTAGCTAAAGTTTGACCATCGGGACTAAAGGCAACCGATCTTACCCAACTGGTATGCCCTTTCAAGGTTTGGAGACATTTGCCGGTGTAGATATCCCATAATTTCACTGTTTGATCGTCACTGCCGCTAGCTAAAATTTCACCATTAGGACTAAAAGCAACCGATCTAATTCGATTGGTATGTTCCTGCAATTTTTTCAGGCATTGCCCCGTGTGAACATTCCATAATTTAATTGTTTGCTTTTCACTGCCGCTAGCTAAAATTTGACCATCAGGACTGAAGGCAATTGACCGTACCCAACTGTTATGCCCCTCCAAAATTTTGAGAAACTTATCGTTACGGACATCCCATAATTTCACTGTTTGTTTTTCACTGCCGCTAGCTAAAATTTGACCATCGGGACTGAAAGCAACTGACCTTACCCGATTGCTATGCCCTTGCAAGGTTGTCAAGGACTTACCATCCTGGACATTCCATAACTTCACTGTTTGGTTTTCACTACCACTAGCTAAAGTTCGACCATCAGGACTGAAAGCAACTGACCTTACCCGATTGGTATGCCCCTGGAAGGTTTTCAGACATTTACCATCACGAATATCCCATAATTTCACGGTTTGGTCGTCACCAGCGCTAGCTAAAGTTTGACCATCGGGACTAAAGGCAACCGACCAGACGCGATTGGTATGTCCCTCCAAGGTTTTCAGAGATTTAGCATCACGAAGATCCCATAATTTCACCGTTTGGTCGTCACTGCCAGTAGCCAAAATTTCACCATCAGGACTAAAAGCAACTGACCTTACCCAACTGCTATGTCCCTGCAAAATTTTCAGGCATTTACCATCACGAACATCCCATAACTTCACTGTTTGCTTTTCACTGCAACTAGCTAAAGTTTGACCATCGGGACTGAAGGCAACTGACATAATTCGATTGGTATTTTCCTGCAAAGTTATCAGACATTTGCCGATGTGGACATTCCATAACTTTACTGTTTGGTCTTCACTGCCACTAGCTAAAGTTTGACCATCGGGACTAAAGGCAACTGACCTGACCCAATTGCTATGTCCCTGCAAGGTTTTCAGGCATTTACCATCATCAACATCCCATAACTTCACTGTTTGGTCATCACTGCCACTAGCTAAAGTTTGACCATCGGGACTGAAGGCAACTGATTTTACCCAACTGCTATGTCCAATACAGGTAAAAAGTAGCTTTCCATCGTCAACTTGCCACAAGTAAGTTTTGCCATCAGCATCACCCGTAGCCAAAAGTTTTCCATTCGGGCTAAATGCGACTGACGAAATACTAACTAATGTTTCTGCAAAAACGCATTTAGCTAAATCGGTATTGGCAAAATTTACCCGATGCAAATTCACACTTTGTAAATATGCTTGCCAAATGGTCAGATTTGAAAAGTCATAGCCGCTAAAATCAATTTGTAGTTGACAAAGAATATTTAACAGATTTCCACCTGCATATCCTGCTGTTTGGGGAGTTTGTCGCAGGTACAATAAAATTTGATATAGATGATGTTCAATATTTTTAGCATATCGAAAAATAGTTGATAACCTATCTATAATTGGTTTAATAATCAGGGTAATCTGAGTGTTTCTAATATAATCTTTGGTCGTCGCTTCCATTAAAGCATGGCTGATAAATAGTCTAATATTACGAGTGGTAATTTCATGACAAACTTGTTCAATAAGTTGGTCGGTTATGTATTCCATTACCACAGACTGGAGGGTGAAAAGTGCTTTTCTTTGTTCAATTAGCGATCGCCTCCGTAGAGATTCTAGCGCCTCCATCACTTCCCTTTTGGTCAAGGGACGCACAATATCATTGAGCAATTCGTCTAGAGAAACTAACTCGCGCTTGATTGCTAGCCAATAAATTATTTCTTTTTCGATCTCTGATAACCGCTCAAATTGCTGGTCTAGTAAATTGCGGGTGTCGCCAAAAATTATCTCTCCTTCAGCCAGAAAGGCAGCGATATCACCATCAAATAACTCTCGAATTGGCTCAGAAACTAGCTTTAATGCTAAAGGATTACCTGAATACTTCTCAACTAACTTGGCCCATTCCTGTGGTGAGCCAAATAATCCTTTATCTTGGAGAATTTCTTGCCCTTCAGTTTTTTCTAAACCGATTAACGATAATGTTCTGACTGGTGATGCTTCTCCCTCTAAAGGAGCAAATTCTTTTGGTTTTTCACGAGATGTCAGCAGCAAACAGCTTTGATGCGGTTCTTCCCCTACTCGACTAAGTAGTTGACCATAGTCTTCGTATTCTTGTCTATATTGTCCGGCGCGATCGCCTTCTTGTAAAATTGTCTCTGTATTATCAAATACCACAAGACAACGGCGCTCTCGTAAATAAGTAATCAGCAGTGTTACTCTACCATCTATGCTTTCTGGCAAATCTGTTTCTCTCTCATCAGATAAAAATCCGATCAGGTTCGCTAACATCTCGGCTACAGGTGGCGCATTGCGGAGACTTCGCCAAATCAAATACTCAAAGTTTTCCTGAACTTCCTTTGCCAGTTTCACCGATAAAGCAGTTTTGCCAATTCCGCCCATTCCCAATATTGCCACTAGTCGGCAATTATCCTTGATCAGCCACTGCTGTAGCTGAGACAATTCTGCTATGCGTCCCCGAAAAAAGCAGACGCCAGGTGCTTCACCCCAATCTTGGCGGTTTTGGGTAATGGATTTCTCATTCAGTAAAGATGCTTGATACTCAGATTCAATAACTTGCTGTAACTTAGTGAGCTTTCCTGGGCCGCTACCAATAACATTAAATTTCTTGTAAACTTCACTTAATCTTTTGCGTACTGCCTCGGCACTGATTGCCAGTTTTTTAGCGATCGCATTTGGCGATTGTCCCTCAACAGCATGTAAAAAAACCTCTATCTCGCTGCTAGACAAGCACCGTTTTTCGGCAAAAGCCAAAAGAACGTTTTCGGGAATCACACTCATACTCACACAAAGACACATTACAAACCAATGTTATCTCACATAGTGAGATAACATTACTGCCAACCCAATATCCCCTCAATATTTCGGGGTAGACATTTGCTGCTCTGGGAATGCTTTCTTGGGCTTTATCGTTCTTTTTCTGATGAGGTGCGCGATCGCACGGATGAGTTTAGTCTACCTCACTTAGATACATTGAGTCTACTTTGTTGGTGCAACTGGCTGCACGCGCAAACCCTCTGTCTCATCAACCGTAGGAGTGGCAATGAGCGATTCATTTCCTGTCAGACCTGATGTAATTTCTATTTCAGTACCATAATCTCGCCCAACGGCAACTTTTTGATAATGCACTGTGTGATCTTTGGTTACAGTTGCTACCTGCGTACCTCCGGCATTAACGACTAAAACACTATCTGGCACAACAAAGGGAGGATTGGTGCGGTTAATGGCAAATTTGACATTGGCATACATCCCAGGTCGCAGCGTCGTGTCTGAATTGTGTACTTCTAACTGTGTCAGTAAAGTACGAGTAGTTGGATCTATAGCGTTGCTAGTACGCACTACTTTACCCGTAAACACTCGTTGGGGTAACTCTCTAACTGTAATTTGTGCTGTTTGTCCAGTTTGAAGTGACTGTGATAAACTCTGTGGAACACTCACATTTACTTTTAGATTGTCATAAGCAGCAATAGTATAAAGGCTGCTATTGCTAGTGTTAGTGTTGCTGGTACTGGTGTTGCCATTACCTGCTGAAATTAAAACACCTGTATTGACGTTACGTGCAGTAATCACTCCTGCAAAAGGAGCAGTGACTTTCTTATAAGACTGCAATACGGTATTACGCTGGAAGTTTGCTTGACTTGCGTAGGCGTTAGCTTGTGCTGCATTGATGTTGGCAGAGTCAGAATTAATAGTGTTTTGTGCTGCCTCAACGCTGGCAAGATTAGCTTGATATGTGGCATATTTTGTATCTGCATCTTGTTGAGGTACTGCACCTTGTTTGACAAGAACTTGCCAGCGCTCCCAACTCTGACGCGCTATCAAGAGATTAGCGCGGGCTTGTTTCAAATCAGAAATACTTTTAGCTAAATTAGCACGAGTTTGAGATACATTAGCTTGGGCTTGCACTAACTCTGCCTTTGCTTGCAGAACTTGCTGATCCGTGTCTGGTGAATCAATCTCCGCCAACAACTGACCAGCTCGGACGCGATCGCCAATATCTGCGTACCACCGCCGTAAATAGCCAGTACTGCGAGCGTATATGGTCGTTTGATTCTGGGCTACAACACTGCCAGGTAGTTCCACTTTGGTAGCACCAGTAGCGCGACGGGGAGTGATCACGTTCACTGAGGCTAGGGTGCTTGCTTCCTTGACCGCTGCTTGTAATTCTGACTTTTGGCCCAATCGGGGTAGAATGCCTATGGCCAGTAAGCTACCAAAAAAAACAGCACCAATTACAGCCCAACCAATACCACCGATGCCGCGCCTGTGTTTTCTAGAAGTCGTTTGTTGTTCAGAATCAGGAGATGGACGATGCTGAGAATCCATAGGTAAACTGTCCTGTATTATCTTAATTTGCAGAAATCTAGCAGCTAGAGTCATTACCATTATTAGACTTCTTGCAGAAGTGCCATTCAGGTAAGGGGTAAAAGGGAAAGCAGCTCAGAAAAAACCTTTTTCCTTTAACCTTTTCCCTTTCCCCTACGGTGTACACACAAGTTTTTGACCTGCACCTTTGTTG
Organism: Nostoc sp. JL31; assembly: GCF_017114965.1. Lineage (NCBI taxonomy): Bacteria > Bacillati > Cyanobacteriota > Cyanophyceae > Nostocales > Nostocaceae > Nostoc > Nostoc sp. JL31. Next base: position 28,914 of record NZ_JABXKO010000090.1, on the reverse strand, counting down.
CATTGACTTGCACCTTTGTTGCATTGACCTGCAAAAATTAATCTTCCCTACGTTACGTAGTAACTTTAACGTGAGTTCGACAGACCTCTCCCTCCCCTCTCCTTGTAGGAGCTACGGTATACACACAAGTCTGAAATAGCTGATTAACCAGGGTTTTACCCCACCCTAACCCTCCCCTTGGAAAGGGGAGGGAACTAGATTCCTGTTTCCCCCCTTTCCAAGGGGGGATTAAGGGGGGTAATTCGACTTGTGTGTACACCGTAGCCTTGTGGAGAGGGGCTGAGGGAGAGATCAAAATAGCACTTGTCGAACTCACGCTAACTTTAAAAGATTTATGTGTACACCGTAGCTCCTAAAATATGTCTATGACTTGCCTTCAGATGATGACAACGAATAGGCTGTCTTGGAATCTGAGAAATTTAAATCGTCATTATCCTCATCAATAGGACGAGGTTGTTGACGCCGCATAATGCTGTATACAACAGGTACAAAGATCAGGGTCGCGACTGTTGCAGCTGACAAACCGCCAATTACGGCGCGACCCAAAGGTGCATTCTGCTCACCACCTTCACCAAGACCGAGAGACATTGGCACCATCCCGATCAGCATGGCTAAGGCAGTCATCAATACCGGACGCAACCTTGTATAGCCTGCCGCGAGAGCTGCTTTATAGGCATTTTCCCCTTCTACACGTTGCTCGTTAGCAAAAGTAATCATTAAAATACTGTTTGATGTCGCTACACCGATACTCATAATTGCACCCATTAACGAAGGGACGCTTAGGGTGGTGCGGGTGACAAACAGCATCCAAATGATCCCTGATAAGGCACTTGGCAGCGCCATCATAATAATCAGGGGATCGAGCCAAGATTGGAAGTTCACTACCATTAAGCAGTAAACCAACACAATTGCAAACACAAGTCCGAAACCAAGTCCTAAAAAGGAAGAGTTCATCGTTTGCACTTGCCCGCGAATATTAATCTGACTTCCCTTAGGCAATTTTTTCTGATAATCAGCGATGATTCGATTGACATCGCCGGCAACTCCCCCCAGATCGCGACCGGAGGAGTTAGCGTAGATATCGAAAACTGGCTGAATGTTGTAGTGATTTACAACTTGCATCACTGTGTCGCGTTTGACACTAGCCAAATTACCCAAAAGTTGCGGTGCAGTTTGACCGTTGCCAACTGGCGTATTTTTCAGGCTATCAATAGAGTCAAGTTTATATTGAGGAACTTGTACAGCCAGGGTGTAACTCACGCCTTTTTTGGGATCGAGCCATTGGTTGATTGCAGCTTGACCGCTTGAACTTAAGGAAGTGAGGACGCTATTGGCAACATCACGCTGGGTCATACCCAATTGTTGAGCCTCAGTGCGATCGACATCAAGACGTAATTTGGGAGCATCGACAACTTGCTGGAGATGTACATCTACAGCCCCAGGAATGCGCGTCATCCGCGCGGCGATTTGTTGGGCAATTTCAAAGTTGCCTTTTGAATTTTTCAGAGGGCCAGATATTTGCACATCAACAGCAGCAGGCAAACCGAAATTGAGAATTTGAGTCACAATATCAGCCGGCTCAAAAAAGAAAGTGTAGTTGGGAAATGTCGCTTTCAATTTCTGGCGGAGTTCCTTGACGTAAGAAAAAGTTGCACCAGATTCTTTTAGGGACACAAGAATATCAGCATCAGCCTGTCCAATTGTCGCGCCGTTGTAGCCATAAGTAAGGTTAATGCCACTGGTGGGTAAGCCGATGTTATCTAGAATCAAAGCGAGATTCTCTTTGGGTACAGTTTGGCGGATAACGCCTTCAACTTGGCTGACAATTTTTTCTGTCTCTTCCAAACGAGTACCAGGTAAGGCTCGAACATGGAGGCTAAATTGACCACCATCGACTTCCGGGAAAAAGTCTTGACCGACAAACGGCAACAAAACTCCGGCACTGACGATAAAAGCACCAAATAGCACAAAGACTATGCGGCGGTGATTTAATGCTGAGGTCAAGACACCATAGTACCAACTGCGAAATTTATCAAATTGTCGGTTAAATTTTTCGTGTAACCGCCATATCCAATCTTTCTTCACAGGTTCGGCAGTTGTCGTTGCTGCCTCTTCTGTTTGGTGGTTATCGCTATGACCATTATTGTTTTGGACTGGCGAATGGGTGTGGCGATCGCGATTATCATGGATTTCGACTAGCGAATGGCTGTGGCGATCGTCGCTACCATTATTGTTTTGAACTGGCGAATCTAGATGATGGTTGTTGTTACCATTATGCTCCTCGCTTTCTCTATGCCAGTCTACTTCGGATGGTAGGAGATAGCTTGCCATTGTCGGTACTACAGTCCGAGATAGCACATAAGAAGCAAGCATTCCAAATACTACCGCCATCGCTAGGGGGACAAATAGGTACTTTGCCACTCCACTGAGAAACACGACCGGCACAAAGACAATACAAATACATAATGTTGCTACAAGTGCTGGAGTGGCGATTTGCTGCGCTCCATCTAAGATTGCTCGCTTGATGGGTTTACCTTGTCCGAGATTTCGGTGGATATTTTCAATTTCTACTGTGGCATCATCTACCAGAATACCTACAGCTAAGGACAAACCACCTAAGGTCATGATGTTGAAAGTTTGTCCCAAACGACTCATGACAATAATTGAAACTAGCATCGAGAGAGGAATCGATACGGCTACAATTACGGTGCTGCGCCAACTTCCCAGGAAAATCAAAATCATCAGCGCGGTGAGACAGGCTGCAATCAATCCTTCTTTGAGAACGCCTTGAATAGAAGCTTTCACAAATATAGATTGATCGAACAAAAACGCTAAATTCAGTTCTGGGGGCAAGGTGGATTGGATGCGAGGTAAAGTTTTTTTGACTCGCTCGATCACATCAATGGTTGAGGCATTGCCACTCTTCAGGATACTAAGTAAGCTCGATCGCCTGCCATTCTGACGTACAATGTTCGATTGCACACCAAAGCCATCTCTTACCTGCGCGACATCACGAATGGAAATGACAGTACCATTAACTTGCTTAATCGGTAAGTCGTTGAGGGCTTCCACCACACTTGGACTATTATTGATTTGTACGGCGAAGTCGCGATCGCCTATTTTCATATCCCCTGCTGGCAAAACCAGGTTTTGGGCACTGACAGCATTAGTCACATCTTGAGCAGAAATACCATTAGCCAACATCGCTTGGGGATCGATATCAACCATAATTTGCCGAGGTTTACCACCATAGGGCAGAGGTACACTCGCTCCTTGCACTGTTGCTAATTGGGTGCGGACGAAGTTGGTAGCATAGTCGAAGAGTGCTTCTTCCGGCAAGGTTTTGCTACTGACACTCATCTGGATAATCGGCACAGAAGAAGCGTTGTATTGAATGATGAATGGCGGTGTAATTCCAGGTGGCAAAGGGCGGAGAATTGTTTGGCTGACGGAGGTAATTTGAGCGACTGCTGAGGCGATATTAGCGTTGGGTTGGAAAAAAACCTTGACAACACTAACACCACTCAAAGATTGAGACTCAATGTGTTCGATGTCACCAACAGTTGTTGTCATAGCGCGTTCGCTAATGGTGACGATTCGCTGTGCCATTTCCTCAGATGTGGTACCAGTGTAAGTCCAAACTACGCTGACAACCGGAATGTTAATTGCCGGAAAAATGTCAACTGGTGTACCAAATATCGTGACTGCACCCAGGATCGCAATCATCAAAGCGGCGATCGCGAATGTATACGGAAGACGTAAAGCAATTTTGACGATCCACATAGTTAGTTAGGATACTTCAAAAGTTTTTGGTGTTATGGCTGTTTTACTCAGCACTCAGCACTCAGTACTCAGCACTCTTGATTGAGGTTGGCGTTTGAGTTAATTGCAGTTGTTCTGTTTGGAGTTGCTCAACTAGCCACTCAATCTCCGATTTGATGACTTCAAATGCCCGCCTCTGCACTTTCGCTTGATATAAATCATCACTAATTTCAACTGCTTTTTTCTCCGCAAGGCGTAATTGGCATGACATTAATCGATGTTCAATTAACTGCACTCGTTCTTCGGGTAATAAATGGCTAAAGAAAAAAAATTTGATTAGAAATCGCGATCGCGCATTCACCCAGCTTTCATGAGGATATGCCAACATCTCTCTATACCAAGTATTTTTGCCGAGGGGTGTAATCTCATATACCTTTCCACAATGCCCACCTTCTTCTATTTGTTCTGCACATAACATCACTTCACCTTGTTCTTCCATGCGCCTCAGAAGAGGATAAATCGCGCCATAGTTGACACAAATACTGCAACTCATAAACATCTCTAGTTGCTGTTTGAGCCGATAACCATTTAAAGGCTCTCGCTGTAATAAACCTAATACTGCCAACTTCAGCATTTTGATATATCAATCTGATATGTTGATTAACAATATCAAATTGAGCCTTTTTAGCCAAGTACTTAAAGTTCAATTGTCAAAATTCTCTGTGATACTGCAGGATGCTTGGTAAAGACGAAGCCGCATAAGTTACCTGTAGACTGGCTACGGGTGAGTGAGATAGTTTAGTATTTTTTTATTTGAAAGTCCCAAAACCGAGGATTCATTTGGAGACTTCAGCCGAGTTTGTTGTATCTGATGCTATTTAAATAATTTTCTCTATAGTTTACCTTGACCTAGGTAACTAAGTTACCTTATAGTGAGTTTAACAGCAAAAACCACGGTAACTTAGTAAGGTTACGGGTGAATTAAAGAAACTTAGTGAGTAAGACATAAAGGCCAAGACTGGAACTGTAAATTCTGAAAAAGGCAAGTATACAAATTGCCTGTAGGGATTTCGAGGGTTCAATGCGCATAATGCGCGTTCTGTGCTGTTACGCGCATTGAACGCCTAATTTTTGATATCCAGATTGCCCCGATAATTCATCAAAGAGCTTAATTTTTCATGAGCCGCAAATATCAAAACCACCTTTGTTGGTATTCCCACTCCACTCAGGAGTAGGACTTTTGTCTACCTTGACTTGGTGGAAGCAAAACTGTGGAGATTCGCTGTTTCCTTAGTGTGGTCAGGGGAGCGCAAACTGCTACCTAGATTCAACTTTCAAAACAGGAAAAAAACTATGAAACCCAGTCTCAAAGATAACGATAATCTGTTGTTCAAGTGGTTTTGTATAGGACTCAAATATTTTCTGCTGGGGCTACTGGGGCTGGGAATAGCCTTTGTTGTGTCTCACACTTTAGGGGCAAATGCGATCGTTGGGATACTTTTATCTGCAAGTCTACGGTCATGGATTACGAGGATAGCGATTTTCCTAGTCTGTCTATTTGCGATCGCCATGATGTTCGAGTCTTGGGGTTAAGGCTGGTACTGACCATAAATAGCCTTTAGTTGAGTGAAGTCAGCCAAAGGCTTCGTAATCTTTTCACTTGGAGATTATATCATGCCCAATAACAACGGCTCTGGGGTAGAAACACTTTCACCACTTTTAATCATCTTAGTGGCAGGGTCAATTTCTTTGGCGATCGTTAACAAAGCTAATCACCCAGCATATTTTGACATCGTTAAAATAGCTATAGCCTACAGCTTTGGCTCAATCAAGTCCCAAGGAAAAAGCAAACATTCTGAGCGCCAGGATGAGGTAGATCGAGACGAGTTGAAATAGCAAGACGTGAAGGCAGTAAAAAATACCTGTTTTTTACTGATAGTCTGCCAAAGGTGAGTTGCAGATTATAATTTACTTCTAAAATAGAAGAATGGTGTCAACTCCCACTCAACTATTGCGACTGTCTCAAGGACAACTTAACTTACTAGAAGCTTGTCCACGGAAATTTCAACATACTTATCTCGAAAAACTCAATTCTCCCGCAAATCCAGAACAAGAAGAACGGCTAACTTTGGGTAGTCGCTTTCACTTGCTAATGCAACAGCGAGAAATGGGTTTGCCAATTGATAGTTTCCTGGAAGCAGATGCTCAACTGCAAAGCTGGATGCTAGGTTTTGCTGATGCAGCGCCAGAAATTTTAACGACTGCATCTGATAATCAAACTTTCCGTGAAAGCGAACACTACCGCACTCTGCAAGTTCAGGATTATTTGCTCACAGTTATCTATGATTTATTGATTGCAGATAACCAACAAGCGCAAATTCTCGACTGGAAAACTTATCCGAAACCACCTAATAAACGCAAGTTAGAATCCAACTGGCAAACACGGCTTTATCTGTATGTATTGGCAGAAACTAGCGACTATTTGCCAGAAAAGATTTCTATGACTTATTGGTTTGTTCAATCTGAAGGAAAACCGCAAAATATTAAATTTCATTACAGTACTGCTCAACATACACAAACAGGGAAGAAACTTAATCAACTATTAAGTCAGTTAACTCATTGGCTGGAAAATTATCAAAAGAACCAGCAGTTTCCCCAAGTGTTGGAGGGTAGTAAAAACTGTGATTATTGTCAGTTTGCCAAACGTTGCGATCGCATACAAGCAACTGAAGAAACAGTGAAAGACTCATTGCCAAATTTTGACAGCATTCAAGAAGTCTCACTTAACCCTATAAATTAGAGGATGTTTGTAAAATCCAATCGGGGTATAAAGAAGCTATAGCTTTTAAATTTATGTAAATTTATGTCAAGCTTTGACGAAACTGAAGCGATTTATGTAGGCGAATTAGGAATTGATGACATTGCTGCCGTTTACCACTTGGGAGAAGGGTTATTTACCAGCGATTTATATCCTTATTTATACCGCACTTGGGACGAATGGGAGGTAATTGGACTTTACAACACCGATCCAGAATACTGTCTTGTGGCTGAAACAGACGGGGAATTAGCAGGATTCGTTTTGGGAACGATCATCACCAAAGCATCCTGGACTTATGGATATATTTTATGGCTGGGAGTTAGTCCGAAGTATCAGCGTCGGGGAGTTGCAGACAAGTTGGTTGATAAAGTCGTCGCCCGGATGATTGAAGATGGGGCGCGGTTTATGTTGGTAGACACTGACCCCACCAATACTTCAGCATTAAAGTTTTTTAACCGCAAAGGTTTTGGTAATACTCGCCAGCATATTTTCTTGTCGATGAATTTAAGCAAGCACGAATATTATGGCAGATTAATTGATTACGAACACCAAAAAGCTGAAAGAGCCGGTTACAAGCGATCGCGTCCAGCAATTCGTGCCCGTAAAGCTGATAGTGTAGCTAATGAAGTCATTCTCAATCCTCTCGTAAATGAATCTCAAATAACTGAGGATCAATCCCCAATCTAATATTGGACAATAATTCCTCTTTTCTCCGTGTTCTCTGCGCCTCTGTAGTTCAATAAATTACTTTCAAACCGCAGAGGTACAGAGAACGCGGAGAGAAAAGCATGATGGCGATCGTTAATTTTGAATTTAGAGCAAAGTGGCGTGACTTATGTGTATAGAATTTGGGCGGGAAATCTGCGGCAATCTTGACGTTGCAGAATCGCGGGAGTGGTTAGTTACTAACGGTATTGGTGGTTACGCCTCTGGGACTGTGGCTGGTTTATTGACTCGCCGCTATCACGGACTACTGGTAGCAGCATTGAAACCGCCTTTGGGTCGTACCTTAATGCTGACAAAACTAGATGAAACTGTATTGTATGGCGTTAGCGCAGCTCCTCAACAGGAGGCTCGCTCTTATTCTCTAGACACTAATCGTTGGGCAGATGGTATTGTCAGTCCGCATGGTTATCAACATATTGAACGTTTTTCTCTAGAAGGTACAATTCCTGTATGGTCTTTTGCTGTTGCCGATGCCTTATTAGAAAAACGGGTGTGGATGCAACAAGGCGCTAACACAACTTATATCCAATATACTTTGCGTCGTGCCACTCAACCGCTAAAGTTGACGTTCAAAGCAATGGTCAACTACCGCGATTATCACAGCGACACTCAAAGCAATGGTTGGCAGATGTCTGTAGAGGAGGTGGAACAGGGGATTTGTGTAACTGCTTATCCGGGTGCTGTACCACTGTATCTAGTGAGTGATTCACCTAAAGGCGATCGCAGCGTTTCACGTGTTAGTGTATCTGTTGTCCACGATTGGTATCATGGCTTTGACTTAGCAGTTGAACGCTATCGGGGATTGAGAGATAAAGAAGACCACCTCCACGCCGCCACTTTTGAAGTTACACTGAATCCTGGGGAAGCGATCGCCTTTGTAGCCAGCACAGAAAAACAATCAAATATCAATGGTGAAGCGGCCCTGAAGTTACGCCGCGCTCAAGAGCAGAAATTAATAGGATTTTGGAAAACTAATCGACCCCTCAAGACTAAGGAATCACCTAGCTGGATCAACCATCTAGTACTAGCTGCTGACCAGTTTCTTGTCGATCGCTCATTGCCAGAAGACCCCTACGGGAAAACCATCATCGCTGGTTATCACTGGTTTAGCGACTGGGGACGCGACACGATGATTAGTCTACCTGGTTTGACAATTTCCACTGGTCGCCCAGAGCTAGCACGCTCAATTCTTCGCACCTTTGCCAGATACGTAGACCAAGGAATGCTGCCTAATCGCTTTCCCGATGCGGGTGAGCAACCAGAATATAATACAGTCGATGCCACTCTTTGGTACTTTGAAGCAGTCCGCGCCTACTACAGCGCTACAGACGATGATACTTTGCTTGGTGAACTCTTTCCCATACTTGCAGACATCATTGATTGGCACTGTCGCGGTACACGCTACAACATCCATCTCGATGCCGCCGATGGCTTACTTTATGCAGGCGTTGCTGGTGTACAACTTACCTGGATGGATGCCAAAGTTGACGATTGGGTAGTTACGCCCCGAATTGGCAAACCGATTGAAGTTAATGCCCTCTGGTATAATGCTTTACGGACAATGGCCAAGTTTGCCCGTCACCTTGGTAAACCACACCAAGAATATGAGGCAATGGCAGAGCGGGCAAAGTATAGATTTTCTCGCTTCTGGAATGAAGAGACAGGTTATTGTTATGACGTTTTAGACAGTCCTGATGGTGATGATTCAGCGTTGCGTCCTAATCAAATATTTGCTGTGTCATTACCAGAAAGTCCGCTGACACCTACCCAGCAAAGGGGTGTGGTGGAAGCTTGCGGGCGAACGCTGCTAACTTCTTATGGATTGCGATCGCTAGCCCCCGATCATCCTCAGTACCAGGGTAAATACGGTGGCAATCAGTATCAACGGGATGGAGCCTACCACCAGGGAACCGTTTGGGGTTGGTTGTTGGGGCCGTTCGTCTTAGCACACCTGCGCGTCTACAAAAATCCCGAACAGGCTCGTCAATTTTTGGAACCAATGGCTAATCACCTCAACGCGCACGGTGTTGGTAATCTCAGCGAAATTTTTGATGGTGATGCCCCGATGACTCCACGGGGATGCATTGCCCAAGCGTGGACGGTGGCAGAGGTTTTGCGTGCTTGGTTGGCGACAACGAGTTGATACGCCGAACCGTGGTCTATCTGCAAAGTCGATTTTGTCAAGAATTTTTAAGAAATTAACATCCTTCAGAAAAGGAAAGACGTAATGCTGAAGTAATCCTCAAAAGTTTATAGACACGCCTTAGTGTTAGGAGGAAATTATGGCGTCAGGAATGATGATCGAAGGCAAATGGACAACCAATGGGAATAAATCAGATCCCAGTGGTAAGTTCAAGGAAACGCCGACAACGTTTCGCGATCGCGTCACCGCCGATGGTTCTAGTGGGTTTAAGGCAGAAGCAGGACGCTATCACCTCTACGTTTCCTTGGCGTGTCCGTGGGCGCATCGCACTTTAATTATGCGAGAAATCAAAGGTTTGAATGATGTAATCTCAGTCTCTATCATCGATCCGATTATGAGCGACAAGGGATGGATGTTTTCTGAAGCACCGGGAGCTATTCCTGACTGGGTAAATCACACTCAATATTTGCAAGAGATTTATCTGAAAGCTAATCCCAAATACACAGGACGAGTTACTGTTCCGGTGTTGTGGGATCAGCAAACTCAAACAATCATCAATAACGAATCTCGCGAAATCATGCGGATGTTTGATGTAGAGTTTGGGGAATTGGCAACACAAAAAATAGACTTATACCCACGCGACCTACAGCAGCAGATTGATGAAACGATTGATGCAATGTATCTGCCAATCAATGTTGGTGTATATCGCGCTGGTTTTGCGACTTCGCAAGCAGCCTACGAAGATGCGGTAACAGAACTTTTCGAGAGTTTAGATCGATGGGAAACCATTCTGAGCAAGCAGCGGTATTTATGTGGCAATCAACTCACCGAAGCCGATATTTGTATGTTTGTAACTCTGTATCGCTTCGACTCAGTGTATTACGGTCACTTTAAATGCAATTTGCGGCGAATTATCGATTATCCCAATCTCTGGAATTATTTACTAGACCTCTATCAGCGTCCTGAGTTCAAAGCAACCTGCAATCTAGACTATACCAAGCGCGGTTATTACATAAGCATGACTGATATTAATCCAAATCGAATTGTGCCGAAGGGGCCTATTATTGATTTTGACCAACGGCACGATCGCGAGCGTTTCACTAAGGCATCTCGTAAAGAAGTTATCGCTCCCTATTCATAGAAAATAAATTGCACAATCTAACTGGAGTAACACCATGAGCCTTGTATCAGGTATCCACCATGTTGCAGTGGTGACAGCAGATATTGACCGCTTTATCGACTTCTATACTGATGTATTCGAGATGCCAGTAATCTTCCAAGAGACGACCCCAGCTTTTCGTCACGCACTTCTGCTAGCTGGATCGCAGAGCGTGCTTCACGCAGCAGAAATGCCTAATAATATTCATAGTTCTGGATTGCCGGATATGTTTAGACGGGGACACATCGACCACTTAGCTTTGAATGCCCCAACAGAATCAGCATTCCAGATTATCCGCCGCAAACTGATAGATCGAGGTGTGAGTGATGGCGCGATCGCTGACCTTGGTCCAGTACTTAACTTATCATTTTCCGATCCTGATGGTATGCATATCGAAGTTTGCCTCATCATCGATGCTTCACTCCAGGGTTTTCACCAACCGCGGCCATATCTAGAGATTATCAATCAATAGGTTGACGTTACCGTTAGCCTTCGCTTTTTGTGGTTCATTAATAATGTCGCTCTCGTCTTAACCAGAATTTTCTGACAAAAGGATTCTGGGAAACGTCCTGTTTATGGTGGAATGCAAAAGTTTCAAAACGATCCACACTGGCAAAATTTGATTTTATTCTATGAGTATTTTCATGGTGATAACTGAGCCGGAATTGGCGCTAGTCATCAAACTGGCTGGACAGGTTTAGTTGCCAAATTAATCCAGCAATTTGGTGAATATGAAGCACAGGATCAAGAACCAGAAATAGAGAAGGATAAAAACGCGATCGCTTTAACATAACAACATCCAAATCTGATTCTCTCTCGCCTTCATCAAAAAGGTTTGTTGTTACCAACCCGCCTCGGAATCAATTTCGAGGATTAAAATTTTTAAGGGAATTCTCAGCAAAAATTCATTTAATTACTAGTAAATACATTTAGACTATTATTAGACAAGAGTTAGCGGATTTTGAGAGGGCGATAAAATAAAAATATTTAGCAATCTTTTTGGAATAGCTGCACTTTTGAATATATGTATACAAAAGAGGTAAGTTAAAATCAGCTATAACTAAAGATGTCGCGGTTAACAGTAATTTTATATTTAGCAGTCTGATTTTATTTTTGAAACTTTATTAAACACCGAAAACGCAACCGAAATAGTGAAGCAAATCATAAAATTTTGGATAAATATAGACCCCTTTTCCTTACAGTCACGCCTCACAGTTGGTATTGCATCATTTTCAGCTTTGGTATTAGGTAGCCTTGCTACATGGACTAGTTGGAAAATGCAGCAAATTTTAGTTGATAGTCATAAATATAATATAGAAGAAATTGCCAAGCGCTTGCCGCAAGATGTGCAAATTTATAGTGAAATGATGCAACCTGAAACTGGGTTACAAAAGGCTATTAATAATTTGGCAAATACCAATACATTATTATGGCTAAAAAGCCCCGATAATAAAATTTTAGCAAAATCTACCACTTTAGATTTATTATCTGATACTACGGTAGCTGAGTTAGTGACCCTGACTAAAATGCCGATTAAACCACAAGTTTACAAAGTGAACCAAAGCTATTTTGTTTTATGTGGTAGTACTGTGCAAGTGCAGGGTAAGTTACTGGGTGAGTTATTTGTAGTCAAGGATATTACCCGCGAACAGAGAATGTTTGTGGTAATGGTGCAGAGTTTAGGTATTACTAGTGTTTTGGCAGTTATTGTTTTAACTGTTGCGATCGCATTTTATATTAAGCGCTCTTTGCAACCTCTGCGCCAGCTAAATCAAATGGCTTCTGTGATTTCTGCTGAAGATTTAGGACAAGCGAAGCTATATCTTGATAATGCACCCAGTGAAGTTAAAGAATTAGCTCAAACTTTAACTATGCTGTTATCACGCCTTTCCCAATCATGGGAGCAAGAGCGAGAATTTGTGAGTAATGTTTCTCATGAATTACGCACGCCTTTAACAATTGTACATGGTTATTTGCAAAGCGTCTTACGAAGGCAGAATAATTTAACCCAAACTCAGCAAGAAGCTTTAGAAACTGCGGCATCAGAAGCTGAACGCACTATCCGTCTGCTACAAGATTTACTTGATTTAGCCCGTGCAGATAGCGGTTACTTATACTTTCAAATGAAATCTTATGTGCTGAATGAATTGGTTGAAGAAGTTGTCATGATGGCAAAAAAATATAGCGATCGCACAATTACAATCGAGTCAGAAATATATCCAATTGAGATAAAAACAGATTATAGTCGCTTTAAACAAGTGTTATTAAATTTAATTGATAACGCCATTAAGTATTCTGATGCTAACACACCCATACTTTTTAAGTTAAATCAGCTTCAAGATCGGGCTATTATTCAAGTTTGCGACAAAGGTTATGGCATTCTTTTACAACAGCAAGCAAGGATATTTGAGAGATTTTATCGTGTAGATGAATCTCGCTCTCATACTACAGGAGGTTGTGGTTTGGGTTTATCGATTGTTAAGACGCTTGTAGAAGGTATGGGGGGTAGTGTAAGTGTGGAATCAAAGTTAGGAGAAGGGAGTATGTTTACAATCAGTTTACCTACATATAGTAATTCTATCTGATTTGTAAAAATTGCAAGACTCAGATCCCCAGTTTCTTGATTTGATTGCAGACATAGTACAGATGACAGAGAAATTTGGTGTTGCTGAATTCCAGGATGAAAATGATTTTGCGTAATTTCAAAACCTTTATAGATATTTGGCAATGCAACATTTATACACCAATATTCATACATCTAATCAGCAATGCCAGAAATTTAAGCATCGGGTAATCTATTTGGAAGTCACCCCGTTTCCTGTGAAAATAAAGGCAGCCCTCGTTTAACTGGCAAAGCAGATTTGGGTTTATCGATTGTGAAACACCTAACCGAAGGTCTGAGAGGCAAAATTGCCATCTTTTCAAAGCCAGGTTATGGTAGCACTTTTATTCTCACATTACCTGCTTTAGGAGCAAAAATATGACAGCACATATCCTTTTGGTGGAAGATGAAGTCAAACTGGCACGATTTGTCGAATTAGAACTTAATAGCGAAGGATACCGAGTAAGTGTTGCCCATGATGGCATCGCGGGCTTGACTCTGGCGCGAGACTCATCACCAGATTTAGCAATTCTGGATTGGATGCTTCCAGGGTTGACAGGTTTGGAAATTTGTCGACGTTTGCGAACAACAGGCAGTACAGTACCAGTGATTTTGTTAACAGCAAAAGATGAAGTGAGCGATCGCGTCGCCGGATTAGATGCAGGAGCCGATGATTATGTAGTTAAGCCATTCAGCATTGAGGAACTATTAGCTAGAATTCGCGCTCATCTCCGGCGCACGCAAGAAACAGACGAGGATTTGTTGCAATTTGAAGATTTAAGCTTAAATCGGCGCACTCATGAAGTATTTCGGGAAAAACGAAGCATTCAGTTAACAGCAAAAGAATTTGACTTATTAGAATATCTCCTTTCACATCCCCGTCAACTATTTACTAGAGATCAAATTTTAGAGAAAGTTTGGGGTTACGATTTCATGGGTGATTCTAATATTATTGAAGTATATATTCGTTATTTGCGACTTAAGTTAGAAGAAAATAATGAAAGACGTTTGATTCATACAGTCCGTGGTGTAGGCTATGCACTACGGGAACAATCGTAATAACGTGGTGATTTCGAGAAAAAGCAACATATTCAAGATCCAAAAAAATTATGAAGAAAAAATGGGCTGTTAAACGACTGACAGTAAATCTCACAACCGAGGAAATGAAGAAACTTGAACAATACTGTACTCTCACAGGAAGACCAGCAACAGATGTAATTCGAGAATTGCTCCGAAGTCTTGAAATTGACAATGCTGAAAACTCTGAAATGGGAACAGCAGACTCAAAAATCACTGTTGGCAGTTCGTCAAAATCACACTAACTATCGGCTCGAATATAGCGTTTCCTAATCAGAATCAGCTACAGCTTAACCTCACTCCCAACCCCTTGATAAAAAGAGGGGTTGGGGGTGAGGTTTTAATATGTACTTCATGCACCTGGGAACTTCTATATCCCACCAAATTAACGCCTTTACGCCTTTTACCTTTCCTATGTCTTAACAAGCATCGATTATGGGCATCATAATCCCAGTCCGAATACATCAGCTAGCAGCCAGAAAACTATTTGGTGGCAAGTTTTTCATTTCAAATATAGTATCAACCTATGGTATATAGTTTTAGACCCTATCTATTTGTTTCTCCATATAGTTTGTACACTGTATTTCTTTTGGGATGCCTACAGATTCAATTGGGAGTAATCTGTAGCGTAGGTATTTGGATATTATCAGAAGCTAAATTACAAGCAGCCCAAGCACATCAGACCTGGAAATCACCTTTAGGATTGACCGAGCAAGTCACCATAGTAAATCCTGAGTCAGCAGAGGAATACTCAAAACCACTCCCCTATCGATTAAAATCAACACCTATTTTGCTGGCGGCACCCGAAAACTTCAATCCTGATTTGCGATTACCGCCATCGCTAACCGAACCACCGCAGCAGAATTCTAGCCCACCATCGCTACCCAAACCACCGCAGAATTCTAGTCCACCAACAACTGCCACCGAAGAAAAAACGCCGGATGCAGTTTTGGAAAGTATTCATACAGACTATCACTATGAGACAGACAACTTTGGCCAAACTAATTTTTTCCTAGAACCAACAGTTCAGTTTCGATTGAGAAATGGCAATAAAATATTTTTCAAGACAGGTTTTAACTTCTTTGAGCAACGCGGTGTTGAATCAATTACCAATTTTCCCTTGCAAGTTGGATGGCAAGGAAAAATTGGACAAGTGACTCTAAAAACAGCAGCCGGAGTCGATGTGTTCAATCGTTTACCTATAGCTATCAATTTCAATGTTAAGGTGGATGCTCCCATTTCGCCGCCGCGAGTTTCGTCATCAGGTCGATTGCTATCGGCAGTAATAATATCAGGTAATTTAGAACAAGGGCCTTATAAATCCAATGCTCGAACTTTAGACAATCAAATTACTACTTGGCGATTTGGGCCTGATTTATACTGGCAGATTGACCGTAATACCAGCTTATTTTCGTCATTGCGTTTGGGTAGTTACAATGATGGTAATTCCGAGGTGCAGTCTTTTAGTAGGTTAGAGCGCAAGTTCGGACAATTTTCTTTGGCAGCTAACTTATTCACTTGGAGTTACGATCGCGATTTAGAACGTACAAGCGGTTATTTTTCTCCACCAGATTTTCTAGTTTACAACGGTGAGGTAGCTTGGGAGGGAGATATTGCTCAATTCTTACGCTGCCGCCTCGCTGCCAACTTAGGACGACAGCGACTTAAAGGAGAATTTGACAACGCCAATACCTATCAAACGCGCTGTACGGTAAAACTGTCGCCCAGTATAGAAGCAGATTTGGGCTATAGCTTTAGTAATGTCCGCAATCAAGAAACCGGCGGAAGTGCCTACGGTGGTAATTCCTTCACAGGACAGTTGCGGGTCAAGTTTTAGCAGGCAGGGAGCAGAATTCAAAATGAATATAGAATTAAGCGTGCTATATATTTTTGATTTTTTGATTTTCTTCAAATTATAAACTTTGACTATCAATTGTCTTCTAAATTCTGACTCCTGAATTCTGAATTCTGAATTCTGAATTCTATTTTTTAAAATCTAAAATGGTATAAGACTGAAGAATGAAAGCATCATTACCTGATAACGAAAAACAGCGAATCGAATCTCTTTTGCAGTATAAAATACTCGATACCCCTTCGGAAGCTGCCTTTGACGACCTGACCCGTTTAGCCTCATCCATTTGTGGAACTCCCATTGCTTTAATCAGCTTAATTGATACTAATCGTCAGTGGTTCAAGTCAAAAGTTGGTTTGGATGCCCTAGAAACACCCCGAGATATGGCATTCTGCGCCCATGCGATTCTGCAACCTGAAGTTTTTGTTGTGCCTGATGCCACAGAAGACGAAAGGTTTGCAACAAATCCGCTAGTCACCTCTGGCCCGAATGTTCGGTTTTATGCTGGTGTGCCGCTGACTAACCCTGAAGGATATACGTTAGGAACACTTTGTGTCATTGACCATGTACCAAGAAACCTCTCTCCAGAACAATTTGAAGCATTACGAATTCTAGGTCGCCAGGTAATTAAGCAACTAGAAATGCGGCGCACTTTAGCAAGTTTAGTATTGGCGAGTGATACACGCAAACAGGTGCAGAAGATACGCAAACAATTTTTAAAAAAGGTTGCCGTCGGGTTTGGCTTGGCGTCAGCAATTTTAGTCCTGATTGGCACGATCTCGTATAAGAGTACAGAAGTGTTGATTAATACTAGTAAAAAGTTGAACAAGACCCAACTGACAATCAACAATTTGCAAGAACTGCTGTCTAACATCAAGGATGCAGAAACGGGACAACGCGGTTATATACTCACTAAACAGGATGCGTATCTCAAACCATATCAGACAGCAATTACCAAACTTATTCCTGAAATTAAGGAGTTAAAAAAATTAATAGCAGATGATTCTAAGCAAGTGAGTCAACTCAATACCCTTCAACGCCTGATTACAGTAAAACTGAACGAACTAAAAAAGACTATCGACTTGCGCCAGAATTTAGGATTAGATGCTGCATTATTGGTAATAAATACAGATCGGGGAAATAACTTAATGAGTGATATCCGCAATATCATTCATGAGATGGAAAAAAAAGAGACAGAAAAACTTCAGCAGCAGTTAAAAATCACAAACAATAGTGCCCGCAATACTCTTTTGATACATGCGATCGCTGTTTGCCTAAGTTTCCTGGTTCTGGCTATAGTCTACTACTTGATTTATCGTGAGGCAAAAGAACGTAAATTAACAGAGGAAACACTGAATCAAGAACGCAATTTTATTTCAGCAGTCCTTGATACAACCAGCGCTTTGGTAATAGTTCTTGATCCTAAAGGGCAAATAGTTCGCTTCAATCAAGCTTGTGAAAAAACTACTGGTTACTCATTTGATGAGGTGAAAGGAAGGTATTTCTGGAACCTGTTTCTACTTCCTGAAGAGATGGAGCCGGTTAAAGCAGTTTTTGAGCAGTTGCGATCTGGTGAAGCACCTAAAGAATACGAAAACCATTGGCTAACTAAGGATGGCAGTCGGCGACTGATTGTCTGGACTAACACTATCTTACAAAACCATGAGGGCTACGTTGAATACATTGTTGCCACAGGTATCGACATCAGCGATGTCTTCGAGGAACTTCGCTTACGCCAACAAACTGAACAGCATCTGAAAGCAGAGTATGTTACAACCCGCATCTTAGCAGAGTCAACTACAATCAATGAAGCCATGCCCCAAATCCTCCAAGGAATCTGCGAAACTTTGGGATGGGATTTAAGTGAATTTTGGATGCTAGATGGGCGAGCAAATGTACTGTATTTGCTGAATTCATGGTATAAAATCTCCTTCGAGATGCAAGAGTTTGACATCCTGAGTCGGCAGATTAAGTTTACACCAGGAATTGGTCTGCCTGGCCGTGTCTGGGCTAGTCTTGAACCTGTTTGGATCGCTGATGTTGTTAAAGATCGGAGTTTTATCCGCTCTCAAGTCGCTGCCGAAGCAGAACTGCACGGAGCTTTCGGTTTTCCGATCCGTAGTAGTAAAAAAATTATCGGTGTGATTACCTGCTTGAGCCATGAAATCCAGCAAGCTGACCCAGATTTGGCAAAAGTCATGAATTCGATTGGTGAGCAAGTAGGACAGTTTATTGAGCGTAAGCAGGCAGAAGAACAACTCCAACGCCAAAACTTGAGATCGCAACTATTTACTGAAATCACCCTCAAAATTCGTCAGTCTTTGCAAATCAAAGAAATTCTCCAAATCACTGTCACCGAGGTACAAAAAATTCTCCATAGCGACCGAGTTTTGATTTATCAGCCTTTGGCAGATGGCTCTAGAGCTACCGTGGTTGAGGCAGTAATTTCTGGCTGGTTGGCAATTAAAGATAAAGAGCTAGTCGATGCTTACTTTCAAGCCGAATACATCCAGCAGTACTATCTACAACAGTACCGTCAAAAACCGAATCTAGGCCTTGCTGATTTGGATATAGCTGAAGTCCAAAAAAACCATCTTGAATTACTGCAACAATTTGGAGTCCAGTGTAATTTAGTCATACCCATTCTTGTTAAAGAAGAACTCTGCGGTTTACTGATTGTCCATCAGTGCGGCACTTCCCGCCAATGGTCTAGCTTTGAAACTCATCTTTTACGGCAAATAGCTGACCAAGTAGGTATTGCCTTAGCTCAAGCCCAAATGTTAGATGCAGAAACTCAACAGCGACGAGAACTCGAAATTGCTCGACAGCAAGCTGAATTAGCTTCTCAAACCAAAAGTGCTTTTTTGGCCAACATGAGCCATGAAATTCGGACTCCCATGAATGCTGTGTTGGGGATGACAAGCTTAATGTTAGAAACTCCCCTAAACTCCGAGCAGCGGGATTTTATGGAAACAATTCGCATTAGTGGCGATGCTCTCTTAAGCCTGATCAACGAAATTTTGGATCTTTCCAAACTAGAGGCTGGGGAAATGGCACTAGAAACTCTAGATTTTGATTTATCTACCTGTGTAGAAGAAGTATTGGAATTATTAGCTCCCTCAGCTCATCATAAGGGATTAGAAATTGCAGGATTAATCTACAGCAACGTTCCCACCCAGCTCCAAGGTGATGCTGGCCGCTTGCGACAAATTCTCATGAACCTGATTAGCAATGCGATTAAGTTCACCAGCAATGGAGAAGTAGTATTACGAGCAGAATTGCGATCGCTTTCCCTGACTACAGCCACCATCTATTTTGCGATCGCAGATACCGGTCTTGGCATTACTCCAGAAGATCAATCCAAACTCTTTAAGCCATTTACTCAAGTAGATGCTTCCACCACCCGTAAATATGGCGGCACAGGTTTGGGATTAGCCATCTGCAAGCAACTGGTAAGCTTGATGGGAGGAGAAATGGGTGTAGAAAGTCGGTTGGGCAAAGGATCTAAGTTTTGGTTTGAAGTAACTCTCCCCAAACAACTTGACTCTATTTCCTTAGAAGGCGAACGCGAACTTTTGCTGAATCGGCGCTTGTTAGTAGTGGATGATAATGCTACTAATCGCAAAATCATTTACCATCAAGCTACACATTGGGGAATGCTGGTGGATCAGGCTGCTTCGGCTACTACTGCCCTCAAAGCTATTCAGGAGGCTGCCAAACAAAAAAAATTCTATGACGTTGCTGTAATTGATATGCACATGCCAGAAGTAGATGGCATGATTTTAGGAGAACAAATTAAAGCAAATTCAGCGATCGCTGGGCTACCTTTGATTATGCTTACTTCTACTAATCAACGCGATGAAATTCAGCGATCGCTAAAAATAGGATTTACAGCTTATTTAGTCAAACCTGTTAAGCCGTCGCGACTCCTCGATACCATCATGACTATTTTAGGAACGCACCCAGAAGAGGAGTCAGAGGTCAAAATTCCGGATTTAAAACTAAAAAATCCTGAAAACAACCGCAACTATTATTCTCCTAAATCCCATAAATTAAGAATTCTCTTAGCCGAAGATAATTTGGTAAATCAGAAAGTTGCTTTGAAGCAACTCCAAAGCCTGGGTTATAGTGCTGATGTCGCTGGTAATGGGCAAGAAGTTTTGCAGCTATTAGAAAAAATTCCCTACGATTTAATTTTGATGGATTGCCAAATGCCAGTTCTCGATGGTTTAGAAACCACTAAAGAAATTCATCGTTGGCAAGAAAGCTATTTTGCTAGTGGTTATCGTCCTGTAGTAATTGCAATGACAGCTAATGCCATGAAAGAAGACCAACAAATGTGTCTAGATGCTGGAATGGATGACTATTTGAGCAAGCCAGTAATAAAAGAAGATTTGGCAGCGACGCTAGAGCGTTGGGGAAATGTGATATTCGAGGCAAAAGAAGCAGCTGCCTTGGAGGAAACAGTTTGTACAACAGATGTAGGTTCAGTTAACCTCCCAATTGATTGGAAACGCTTACACCAACTCTCAGAAAATAACCCAGAATTTGAATTGGAACTACTGCAAATATTTGTTGAGGATATTCAACCTCGTCTAGAGTTAATTAAAATAGCGATCACAGCTCATGATTTTGAGCAAATAACGCTCCAAGGTCATCAAATTAAAGGTGCTAGTGCCAATATGGGAATTACAACCATGCATCTGGCAGCAGAAAAACTAGAACAATTAGCTTACAAACAAGAGCGTCGAGGTGCTAATAATTTAATCTTAGAGTTAGAAGACTCTATTAAACGCATCCAAGAGTTTTTAATGATAACTCCTAACTCCTAACTCCCCACTCTTTTCATAGGTATATTTAATAAGATTTACTAATAAATAAACAGTAACGATTATCTGCTGTCGGCTCATAGCTTAACTTGTCGGCAATGGCGGATAGAATTTTTAAACCACGTCCGCGCTCTTGAACGTTACCCTCAAATTCAGATGTTTGCCGTAATTTTTGCTCTAAGTCAAAGGGCTGTCCTCGAGAGCAGATACGGATTTCTATGTATTTATCTAACCGCACAGCTTCTATCTCAATAGGAGTTTCAATAGGCAAATTTTTATGGGCATGTTCAACAATGTTAGTAAAGCCTTCTATCAAAAGTGTTTGACATTGCCACCAAATTTCTTGATTGGGAATAGGTGGTTGATTCATTTGCTCGAACCAAGACAAAACTTGAGGAGAAGCTGTCAGGTCTGTATTGACTTTGAGATAAATTTTCTGATTCACTTCTTAACTAAGACAATGTTTTTTATTCATCATATTCGTTAATTAGTTTATTCAATTTGAGTATTTTTACTATACATTAAAAATTAAATTGCATATAACTTAAATTAAAGCAACTATTTAGCGAACATTTTACTTAATAAATTGTAATTTATGTTTAAAATTCTGGTTATTGATGACGATCCGACAGTACGAGCTGTCCTGAAAAGTACGCTCCAAAGACAGGGTTATGAGACTACTGTAGCCAGCAATGGTGAAGAAGGAATTAGACAAGCACAACTGCTACATCCGGCTTTGATCATCTGTGACTGGATGATGTCACAAGTAGATGGGCTAGAAGTGTGTCGTCGAATTAGAACAAATCCAGAGTTAGCCACTACTTTTTTTATTCTATTGACAGCTAGGGGAGCAGCTCGAGGAGAGGAGGAAGATAGAGTTAGAGGACTTGACGCTGGAGCTGATGAGTTTATCTCTAAACCAATAGAAATGAATGAATTGAAAGCACGCGTAAGAGCAGGACTAAGGTTACACCAGCTAAATCAGGATTTACAAAGTCAAAAGCAAGCTTTGGAGACACTCAATCAAGATTTGCAAACCCAAAAGCAAATTTTAGAAGCAGAATTGTCCGAAGCAGCAGCTTATGTGCGATCGCTTTTACCCTTACCACTTGTAGGAGCAGTAACTACAGAAAATCTGTTTATTCCCTCAGCACAGCTAGGCGGTGATTCCTTCGACCATTATTGGATTGACGAGGATCGTTTGGTAATTTATTTGTTAGATGTATCAGGTCATGGAGTAGGTTCAGCCCTCTTATCAGTTTCAGTGTTAAATGTTTTGCGATCGCAATCTCTACCAAACACTAATTTTTGTCAACCAAGCGAAGTCCTCAGAGCGCTCAATCATGCTTTCCAAATGAGCAAACATGGTGATAAATACTTTACAATCTGGTATGGAGTTTATCACCGCCTTAAACGTCAACTGATTTATGCCAATGCTGGACATCCACCAGCTATACTGTTATCTAATCCCTCCACGAACAACATCGAACTTAAACAGCTAAATTCTTTAGATTTACCAATTGGCTTTCTGCCTGAAGTGCAATTTGAGGATGCTATTTTTGAAGTCGAAGAAAACAGCACTTTATACATCTTTAGTGATGGTGTTTATGAAATTAATCAGTCAGATGGTAAAATTTGGGGGATCGACGCTTTCATTGACTTATTAACCAAATATAGTCAGAATACCTGTAACATCAATCAACTATTAGCGAAAATTCTCACCTTAAATACTCAAGATCATCTTGATGATGACTTATCTTTAGTAAAAGTTAACTTTGGTTAGAATAGTCAATTCGCTTCTCTACGAGACGCTCTGCCTAGCTTGCTTCTCCGTAGGAGTAAGCTCTCATTAAAAATTATTATTCTCCTTAATTTTCAACTTTTAATTAATACAATCTCAATTATGCATACTTAAATTGAGATTGCATAATAGCTTATTGCGTTGCCAATATTTGGCGATGAAATTCATCTTTGTCAGCAAAGGTTTGGAAAATTCTATCCATTTTAGTCAGTTCAAATAACATCCTGACTTGATCGCTTATCGAACAAACAAACAGTTTAGCATTAGCAGTTCGTACCATTTGCATCGCTGATACTAAAGCACCTAGACCAGAGCTATCAATAAACTTCACATCTTTCATGTCGATTAACAAAATATCGGCTCCATTTGCTAGCATACCGCTAACTTCACGACGTAGCTCGTTACCTCTAATACCATCTAAGATTCCAGATATTTCTAGTACTTTTACGCTCAAGTTCATGGTTTTATTTCTCTATTGTGTAGTTATATTTTGGCATTTAATTAATACAAACTGCAATAGATAAACTCTAGAATTAGCTTTGTTTTAATACTGTCTGATTACTATGATTTGCAATATAAAAAAGCTAGCATCAACCCATTGCCGATAATTTTAAAAAGCTAGTTTCAAAATAGCCACCTTTTTGACCTAATTCTCGTGACCAAAAACCAGACAGAATAAGTACGCTATCGAGTTGCATAAATACTTTATTTAACTCTGATTCATAACAATCTATCGCTGCGACTTTTTCCTCTAAACTTCTTTTGGAGGCTGCCAAACAGATGCGCGGATGATTGCCCACAAAAGTAATAAATTATAAATAGCCCATGCACTATTAAGCAGGTGAACATCAGGATTATTTAAATGACCAGTGGCGAATTGGTAAAGGCTCCATAATATCCCTAAGATGGTAAGGGTAAAAACAAGCAACTGCGGCCAAACAAGCCGGAGATAAATTCCAGATTGGCGTTGCTTAGGTGTTACTTGAAAATTGATTTTTTGTCCTGTAAACACACTCCATACAGCCTGGATTAATAAAGGGAATAAAGCGATCGCATATTGTTCATAACGCCAAACTTCTTTCGCTGGAATGCCCCAAGTAGCTGTAAGGAAAGTGAGGCGGTTAATAATAAAAGCTGGGAAAAAGTGTACCGCAAAGTCAGGTCCGTAGCTTTTGACTGGAACAATGTCCGTAAAAAAATAGATAATTGGACAACCAATAAAAACCAGAGTTGCAAAACCAGAGAAATAACTATACATCGTCTTGAAATATTGCAATCTTTGCCAAAATGTTAGCCCTGATTTTGTCAGTGGATTTTCCCTCAGTAGCACTTGGATAGTTCCTTGTGCCCAGCGTAGCCGCTGTTTAAGAGTAGAACTTAGATCGTCTGGCGCTAAACCTTCTGCCAAAAGTTCATTGTGATAAATAGATTTCCAGCCAGCACTATGCAGACGCATAGCTGTATTCATATCTTCCGTAATGCTATTACTGGATACCCCACCAACTAAATCAAATTCATCTAAACGTTTTTCATCTTTGGCAAATTCATCAGCAAAATTTTGCAGTCCTACACTAACTAATGCCTCACGTCTGAGGATCGCATTTGTGCCTGTATAGAACGCAGCATTCATGCCATCTTTACCTTGTTGAAGTGGGCCATAAAATAAATTTGCTCGATGTCCAAAAGGATCGCCTGGAGGAATATTGTAAAAATCCTGGCGGGTCTGCACAAAAGCAATTTGATTCTGGTCGTATTTTCCTGTTGAAAGATTATAGGTGTAGAAATAAGGCAGAACGCGCTTGAGAAAATTTCGCTTGGGAATGTGGTCAGCATCTAGAGTAACAATAAAATTGCCTGCCGTTTCTCCAGAAAAAATTGCGTAATTGATGTTGCCGGCTTTAGCATGATGTGCTATGCCAGGCGTCTTAGGACGAGCAATGTAGCGAAAACGAGCGAGTTCAACTAGTTGTAGTTCTTTATTATAAATAGCTTCTTCTAAAGTTTTCCGTTCGATAATTAGGCGATCGCGCAGCGTCTTGGCAGGATAATTGCTAATAGTATGATGTACTGGAGGCAGCCAAAGAATCAGCGATCGCAAATTTTGTACAAATCCAGCCGCAGGCTGGTTCATCACTGATTCTGATGTTTGCAGCCATTGTTCGGCAGCTTGAGTATTAGATGTCAGACTTTCCAGTTGCTTCAAGCGCTCCAACAAACCAGAATGTTCTGCATCAATCCGTTCCGCTTCTAGCTGTAATTGTGCTGACTGCAAATCTTCAATGCACAATCTTTCTGTCATCGTTCGCATATCAGCCGAGTTACCATCATCCAGCACATAAACGCGTAACTTGATTGGCGGATAATCCATTGCCAGAGCAGCTTTGGCAGTTTCTTCGACAATTTCCGGCGGCTCATTATAGCAGGTTATAAACACATCCACTGTTGGCCAGTCGGCTCTGGGTATGGGTGGGGTCATCTGGTCGAGAGACTTAATTTGTCTAACCAAAGGTCGCCACAACCCAATTACAAACATTACGCCACCGAAATAGCTGTAAATCTCTGCTATCAGTAAAGGAATAGAAATCCAGAGGGCATCAAAATTGATCGAATGGATGACGCGCCATTGCAAATACCAGATACCAAAAATTAAATTGATTTCCGCTAAATAACGAAATAACAGCGTTCTTTTTTTGAGTAATGAGCGGCTGTTACCAGAAAAGTTTGTCAGAGAAACTGAAGTCATCTTAGTCCCGATAGTTAATTTATCTGCATTCCCATCAAAATAAGTATTCCCTAGTTAAATTTGTGACTAACAATTTTTTCTCAATCAACCTTTGGCCTTGCTAAATTGAGCTACAAATCTAGATGTAGAGACGTATCAATGCTACGTCTCTACAAGGATTTTGGTATTACTAGTACAACACGGCGGAAATAAACCAATCATTCCAAATCAACGAAACCTTTATGCTGTATTCATTTTTAATTTTTAATTTTTAATTTTTAATTCCGCCTTGCGGTACTAGTACTTGTACAAAACTAGACACTGTATGGGCAATTCATGAATTGCCCCTATCTGAAAATCAGAGTTTCGGTTATGTTATTTTGTGCCAGTTACTAGGTGAGTATTTTCACCATCTGAAACCCAGTAACTTCCAGAGCTATCAGAAGTTAACTTGATTTGTTGTATGGCGCTGTTTGGTAGGCCTCGCCCAGAATTCCCCTTGGTAACTGTCTGCCACCAAAGAGATTTCATAGTGGTAATCGGACGAATTAAGGGTTGTCGATTTGTCACATTGTATAGCAAGGATTGCAAAATCATACTGTTGGTGCTGCTGGTGAAACCAACTGCTGTTTTGCCGGTGGTTTCGTAGAAGCCCTCATAAAATCCAATTAGTGGATTATATAAGTCAGTCGTTCCTTCCTGTAACTGTTGACTATACTTATTGTCTGGAAGCAGGGCATTATAGGCAAAAGCTACTGCTGTACTTACCAATCGCCCCTTTGGTACTGGTTGGCCATCATCTCCTAAAGCTACCCAAGACTTCCCTTCTCCAGTAATTGTACTGTGGACATTGTAAGGCTTACGATCGATTAAAGTGGTGGCTGAGGCTGTGAGGGTGCCGGTGCGACGGTAACGTTCAGCTTGTGCTTGAAAAATTGGTTCAAAGAGCGATCGCATTTTTGGATCTAATCCAAACTCCAATGCATAGAGTACAAAAGGATTGCTAACTGTGTATTGGTTTTTAGAATTAGTATCTGTGCGATGGCGTTGAATTGGGACTTTCAATCCCTCGACTGAGGCAGTTTGATATTCACCCCCAACAGCAGAACGCTCAAGATTAAACCCCCATAATTGAAAAGCACGAGCGGCATATTCCTCATAACCCAAGCGGGTTTCGGGGTTAACGCGGGTGAGATATCGCCCATCTTGTTCTTTGGTAACGGTGGCACTAGAGAGAATACCTTCGCGCACCACACGCAAGTATGACCAATCCAGGACAATTTTATCTACCGCAGCCGTGTATTCTGGATGACAGCTTTTTAAGTTGTAAAGCGCTGCCAGCATTCTACCTAAATCTAAAGCTGACCAACCGTTTCCTTCGGGAACTGGATTGCCACCATAATCGATTGGTTGGAGCGATCGCGTATCATAACTCCGACTCGGCAATTCCCCAGCAAATAATGGTAACTTTGTTAAAGCTCCCAAGAGATGGCGGGTGCGCTGGTCAAATTCTTTGGGGGTAATTGTATCGAGCGATCGCGCCGCATGGAGTGCTGCGAGATAATCTCCTAATCCCCAGAGGGTTGCACCTTTGAAATCACTGCGATCGTCTATTAGCCCACTCTTGGAGTGATAATTCGCTTGAAAGTATCGCCAAGCCGCTTCTGCATAACGCCGTTCAATAGGTGTTAGCGATCGATTTAGTTTCAGGTTAGATGATGGCTGGGGACTATCTACTGGTGGAATAGGTGCAACAGCGACTTCTGTAGGTTTAGAAGTTGCGATCGGAGTTATAACATTAGGATTCGCTTGATTTGCAGGGATTGCGATCGGAGTTGTAACATTAGGATTCGCTTGATTTGCAGGGATTGTTGGAGAAGCATTTTCACTAGGCTTGCTAGTAGACACACTCGCAGAAGTGGAAGCAATTAAAGGGTGATTTCCCCTAGCTTTGTAGTATAAAATCTCCAAGATTAACCCATTAGTATTACCAGTCAAAGCTTTATTGGGTTGTTTTGATTCTTCATAGATCCCAGCATAGTAACCACTATCATCAGGACTGCGGAGATCCTTGACTGCATCAAAAACTTTTTGGGCATAAGCATTATCTGGAAACAGATAGCGCCAGCCAAAAGCAGCTTTTGTACTGAGGCTGCGAAACTGTGGGTAAGGTTGATTGGCATCGGTAATAGTTGCCCAATTTGTACCGTTGGCGTAAACGGTGTTGTAGAGAAAATAAGGTGCTTGGTCGATATTATCTTCTGTTACCGCAGTTAACTGACCTGTGGTATCAAAACGCCGTTTTTGCACATCTAAAACCCTAGCAGCAAAATCAGCTAATTCACCTTGCAAGCCAAATTCAATCCCATCAAGAATATAAGACTCACTCACAACGTAATTATTAGCGTTGGTGCTTTGAAAGTCACGGCTATCAACAGGAATTTGCACACCGTTAATTTCAACTAACTTAAACGGTTCTAAAGCAATAGCTTTAGGTGCTGAGAAACCCCAAAGTTGATAACCTCTAGCGCCGTATTCTTCGTAGCCGAGTCGTCCTTCTTGTACTAGTAAGGTTTTGTTGTCAGAAAGAACAGTAGCGCCAAAAAGTTGTCCATCTTTGAGCGATCGCGCCACCTGCCACTTCGCTATAATTCCTTTGAGCCAGTCATTATATTGAGGATGACAGGTACGGATGACATCAAACGCAGCCAGTATTCGCCCAACATCCAAAGCAGACCAACCAATACCTCGCTCTAGTGGATTGTTGCCATAATCAACCATCTGTGCGGTGGCTGCATTATAGACTTTATTAGGTAAAGCATCTTCAAATAACTTCAGACTGTTGAGAGTTGTCAAAAACTTATTGAGGCGGGAATCAAAGTCTGTTTGATCGGTAAGATTCAACCATCGGGCAGCATTCAATGCCATCAGGTAGTTACCCATATCCCAGAGTGTACCTGAAGGATAACCCCCAGTAGAATTGGTAAATCCCGTTGCTGGCTGATAATTTTTGACAAAATACTGCCAAGCCGCACGCGCATAAGTTTGTTCTTCAGATGTAAGCGGGATTGTAATATTGCTACAGCTATTGGAATTTTGCGATAAGACTGGTGTCGGGATGTAAAACAAAAATTGCAGAAATGTTCCAACTAGGAACAATGCAATCCATCTCAACAGCTTTTGTTGAGGGAGTTTGTATATCATAATTAAAAGAAGGAGTTAAGAGCTTCATAGCCCGTCTGTACAGTTATAATTCATAAATAAAGTTTTATCAGGTCTAGAGAATAGACTTAGCGATCGCTTTAGTCAATGGCGGTCAAATATTGCACCGCAGAGATGCCACCTCTACTAATCTGTCGGTTATTCATAGAGAAAGTGCGATTCGTTGATTAGTGAATCACGGTAATCAGTCCGGAAATAACT
>NZ_JABXKO010000012.1:0-7619 GCF_017114965.1 Nostoc sp. JL31 | reverse complement strand
CGAACCTACTTCATTGTGTCAACTATTTTTCCCAAAATTATTTTGGACGGCTTCTCTGTCTCCTGAAACTGCCCACAGTGCCGGATTCTAGGCAACAATGGTTTATGCACTGTGTTGACTAAGGATGGAACAAGCGTGAATTTTCAGTCGGTAATAAGTTTATTGCATGATTTCTGGGGCGATCGCGGTTGTCTTATTGCCCAGCCCTACGATATTGAAAAGGGAGCTGGTACTAAGAATCCCCAGACTTTTTTAAGAGCATTGGGGCCGGAACCTTGGGCTGTTGCTTACGTTGAGCCTTGTCGTCGTCCTACTGATGGACGCTACGGCGAAAACCCCAACCGCTTCCAACACTATTATCAGTACCAAGTTCTGATTAAGCCATCACCAGATAATATTCAGGAGATTTATCTTGATTCGTTAAGAGCTTTAGGTATTCGTCCTCAAGACCACGATATTCGGTTTGTAGAGGATAACTGGGAAGATGCGACTGTGGGAGCTTGGGGTACTGGGTGGGAAGTATGGTTAGATGGGATGGAAGTTACTCAATTTACCTACTTCCAACAGTGTGGAGGAATTGATTGCCGTCCGGTGTCGATTGAAATTACATACGGGTTAGAGCGGCTGACAATGTATCTCCAGCAAGTAGAAGCATTTACTAAGATCCATTGGACAGACAACATTACTTATGGCGATGTTTTCCTGCAAAGTGAGATTGAGCATTGCACATACAACTTTGAAGCGTCAAATCCTGAGTTGCTACTGACATTATTTAATTTGTATGAGCAGGAAGCTACCCAATTGACAGAGAGAGGATTGGTATTGCCTAGCTTAGATTATGTAATGAAATGTTCGCACACATTCAACCTGCTGGATGCTAGGGGTGTGATTTCTGTGACAGAGAGAACTCGCTATATTGCCAGGATTCGGCATTTGGCTAAGAAGGTAGCTCATTTATATGTTGAGCAAAGGGAGAAGTTGGGTTTTCCGTTGCTCAAAGATACTGTGAGTTCAACAGGAAGCCTAATATCCTAAAGGTGCGTCTACACAACTAAGTACAGCTTTGTGTAAAATAATAGCGTTTTTCAACGCAGAGTAAAGGCAAAGGTACGCAGAGTCGTGCCAAATTTAATTCACTACGATTTTATGTTCTGTTTATCCTTGTGCGCTGAGGTTTAAGCTAGGTATATCTTTTTGATGCAGGCAGCTTTTGCTAAAGGACAGAAATACGGTTAAATATTGAGTCTAGAACATTCAAGCTACAAGGATAAGGCCCGCCTGTGCGGGCTTTGTTTATATAAAGTTGATGAACTATACTCACCACAAGCATAAAAATTTTTTGCTGTTGTTGATTAAAGAGATAAAAAGCTCACGCAGAGGTGCTCCAAGCACAGATAATAAGAGTTTGGAATATTTTATTGTTGAATTTCATAACCAAATTCAGCAACGCCGATTTTTCTTTCTTGCTGCCCTATCTATATTTAGATCACCTGTAAATTCGGATTGCCAGGTGCTTTTACAAAAATCTTATGATTCAAACCAGTGGTGTAATTATTTGTCTTGGCTACATTTTTGGGTTGCTGCTTACAGCAGTTCCTTGGGGTGGTGTGGGGATTTTGGTTGTGGGGATTGTGGGAGCAATACTTTTTAGAAAACGCACCACACTACAGCAATTTGCTCAGAAACCGGAAAATGCTGGAAGCAAAAAGAAGGCAGTGCCTAATATTTGGCAAAGTACTCCCCATCCTCGAATATGGCTAGCTGCTGGCTTGGTGGGATTATTGGCAACTCTATATTTTCAATGGCGAATGCCACAACCGGGCGCAAAAGATATTAGTCAGTTTGTCCCGCCTGGAAATAGTAGCAATCAAGAACAACTTGTGATTGTACGCGGCGAAGTGGCGAGTAATCCCCGCTTAACTCGCAGTCAACGAGGACAATTTTGGCTGGAAACGACTCAGTTAGATGAAGTTAAAAATGATAAAGGTTCAGCAGGTGTCCCAAAAGGGGTTACAGGCAAATTGTATGTGACAGTCCCTATACTTCAGGCTACTGGGTTATACCCTAGTCAACAAATTGCCGTGACTGGGATTTTGTACAAACCAAAGGCGGCTTCCAATCCTGGTGGTTTCGATTTTCAGAAGTTTCTCAAGCAGGAAGGAACGTTTGCCGGTCTAATTGGGCGGCAAATAAATGTTTTGGATCGGGAACGGAAATGGGGATGGTGGCAAATTCGTTCCCGAATTGTGCGATCGCAAGTTCGTTGGTTGGGTATTCCTGAAGGGCCTCTTGTCAGTGCAATGGTTTTAGGCAGCAAAGCTGTTGATTTACCCTACGATATCCGCGACTTATTTGTACAAGCCGGATTAGCTCATGCTTTAGCGGCTTCTGGGTTTCAAACTTCTTTGATTTTGAGTGTGATTTTACAGTTAACAAGGCGGGCAAGAAAAGGAACGCAATTTACCCTTGGCTTTTTGGCTTTAATCATTTTTCTGAGTTTAACAGGGTTTCAACCTGCGGTTCTCAGAGCCGTAATTATGGGTTTTGCAGCATTAGTTGGTCTGCTATTAAAAAGGAAAGTAAAACAGTTTGGATCGTTACTATTAGCAGCAACTCTCCTATTAGTATTTAATCCTCTATGGATTTGGGATTTAGGTTTTCAATTGAGTTTTTTAGCAACATTAGGATTAATTGTAACAGTACCCGCATTAGTCAATCGCCTAGCATGGCTACCACCTGCGATCGCTGCTTTGATTGCCGTTCCCCTAGCTGCCACTATTTGGACTTTACCTGTGCAACTTTTTGTTTTTGGAATTGTACCATCTTATAGTCTGTTGCTGAATGTGGTTAGTACTCCATTAATTTCGATCATTAGTATAGGTGGAATTATCAGTGCGTTAGTCGGTTTAGTTTGGACTGACGCAGGAAGCTTCCTAGCCGGGGTGTTACATTACCCTACTGATTGGCTAATTAAACTAGTGGAATTTTTTAGTAAGTTGCCTGGAAATTCTGTTGCTGTGGGCAGCATATCTACATGGCAGCTTTTGGCGATTTATATACTAATTATATTGGTCTGGTTAGTGCATTGGTGGCAAAAGCGGTGGTGGTTTGCTAATATGATTGCGATTGCTTTAGTATTCATCCCCCTTTGGCATTCTAAAAATATATTGTTTAGGATAACAGTCTTAGAATCGGGTACGGAACCAATTATAGTTGTTCAAGATCGAGGTACTGTAACTGTAATTAATAGTGGTGATGAAGGTACAGGACGTTTTACAATTTTACCGTTTTTACAACAGCAGGGTGTAAATCAAATAAATTGGGCGATCGCAACTGATTTTCAAGGTAATGAAAGTAATGCTTGGTTTGAATTAATGCAACGTTTACCAATTGATAAATTTTATGAATATTCACCCCAAACAGATAATTCTATTACGGCTCAAGCAATTCAACAGGAACTACAAAAACATCAAGGAATTTATCAATCTTTGGCAGTTGGGCAATCGGTGAAAGCTGGTTCGATAGTAGCGCAATTAATCAACGACCAATTACCAATTTTACAATTGCAAATTTTAGATCAAAATTGGTTATTAGTAGGTAATGTTAAATCTAAAGAGGTGCAGCAACTAGTTAAAAATGGAAGTTTGCCTCGCCCACAAGTGCTTTGGTGTGCCCCTGAATCATTGAAAGATTTAGTTATTGCTCTGCAACCACAAGTAGCGATCGCTTCTTCTGCCAACTTTGATCCAAAAACTTTATCTGAACTGAATCAAAGTCAAACTAAACTATTCTTTACAGGACGAGATGGGGCTATCCAATGGACTCCTAATGGTCAGTTTGAGGCATTTATTGAATCAACAGAAAATAAATCATCTGTTTTATAAAAAACTTACAAATTCAGTAAATTCAAAAAAAATGTATTAATTTTTATGACAATTTATTTTTATAGTACTCGTGAAGAGTATGGCTGTTTCTCTAACTTTTCGTCCCACGGCTTTGAATTAGATGGATTGTATTGGTCGACTAGCGAACACTATTTTCAGGCGCAAAAGTTTGTAGGTACACCTCATGTAGAACAAATCCGCCTAGTTAAAACACCTAAAGATGCAGCAAGAATGGGGCGTGAGAGAACGCGTCCCTTACGCCAAGATTGGGAACAGGTTAAAGATGACATCATGCGGCAAGCTGTGCTGTGCAAATTTCAAACTCATACAGATATTAGAGATATTTTACTTTCTACAAACAATGTAGAAATTGTTGAAAACTCGCCTATCGATTTTTACTGGGGTTGCGGAGCCGATGGGAGTGGTAAAAATATGCTAGGAAAAATTTTAATGGAGGTGCGGGATATTCTGCACCATACATACAGGATAGATATTGATAATAAAACTATTAAATAAGCTTGTCAAAAATAATTTTTTAATCGAACTACTCCAGACGTAGAGAACACGAATAGAGAAGAAATAGAGACGATCGCAAACGCTCTAAGACTGCTATATAGTTATTACTCTTCATGAGTGGAAATCTGAAAGCCTCGATTAACGATCGCTACATAAACTCTCACCTTTCCTAAACTGATGCTGTGGTCAACCAGACTGATGAAAGATGCATCCTGGTTTTGGGAACACTAAATTTAGCACTAGACTTCACAGGAAGGAGTTGATATCTAAAGGCGAATGGAATAACCAGATCGAAAAATACAGTTCCCTTGCAATTACCCATAACATACCTAAAAGCAGTGAAGCGTAATACAATTACCCATGAATTTGACTCTAGTTCGCAAGCAGGAATAATACCTCTACAAGAAAGTGATGACCAGTTGTCAGAAGCGGTAAAGCTACTACGGCAAGGAATTCAACAGCAGCAAGGTGGCGAATTAATCACGGCTATAAAGTCTTTACAGCAATCCTTGGGGCTGTTTCAGGCAGTTGGCGATTTAGAAAAACAGGCACAGGTACTTTCTTTTTTAGGATTGGTAACTTACAGCGCTGGAGACTACAAAGGTGCTATATCTTACTCCCAACAGTGTCTGTCTTTGCTCAATAACACCTCAGATTTAGCATTGCAAATGCAATCTCTTTCCCATTTAGGCAATGCATACCGTCACCTAAATGACCATAAAAAGGCTATTGAGTTTCTAGAAAAATGTTTGAAAATAACGCAGCAACTCCAAGACAAACGAAGTCAAGTGGCAGCACTCAATAATTTGGGATTGGTGTATAAAGCTTTAGGTAACTTTACACAGGCTATTGAGTATCAACAGCAAAGTCTAGAGATTGTGCGGGAACTCAAAGATAATTGGGGCGAAGAACAGGTACTCAAGAATTTAGGTAATGCTTGGTATGCTTTGAACAATTACCCAAAAGCGATCGCCTATTATGAGCAGTGTGTAGTACTATCACGCTCCTTAAAAAATGTTCGCAGTGCTTCTCAAGTGCTAAAGAATCTGGGCAATGCTTGTTATGCTTTAGGTGATTATACTAAAGCCATTAAGTATTATGAAGATCGCTTGCAATTAGCCAAAGAAATTCAAGACAAGCGTAGTGAGGAACAGTCTTTAAGTAGTTTAGGAGTTGCTTGTGAAGCTTTGGGTGACTATAACAAAGCAATTACGTATTATGAAGAACGTTTGTTGTTAGCTAGAAATATCAAAGATCGTCGCAGTGAAGAACAAGCCCTTGCCAGTCTGAAAGTTGCTTGCTACGCCTTGGGTGATTATGCCAAAGCTATGCAATATCAGCAGGGAACATCTTCAAATAGTTAAAAAGCAAGATTGGAAAACAATTCAAAATTACTCGCACAGATTAATTCCCCCGATTGTTTTTTGTTGGAGACATACGAGAACTTCTAATGTATCTACTTGGGGAAATTCTGCGTAAAAATTACTCACACTCCAGAAGGGTTCGGGTGTTTCCAAGACTATTGTGCGATCGCCCCACTGTTCTAACCAAGGTAGCAATTTTTGTGGCGCTACTGGAGTACATAACCAAACTGCTGCTGGAGAAAGCGCTCTCATAGCAGTTGCTGCTACCGCTATTGTCATACCTGTAGCAATGCCATCATCAACTAAGATGAGCGTAGCATTCTCTGCATTCACTTGCGGACAAGCAGGAATTAATTGAGCCTCAAGAAACTTAGCAAGGTTCATCGCTTTATTTAAAGCTACATCCCGACACCGCGCATCATGTTTAGGGCGAAATAGCTTTTGATCGGCCCAAAGAACATTTCCAGAAGTAGTCACTGCACCAATTGCTAACTCTGGGTTTTCTGGATGGCTAATCTTTTTTGCCACAACAATTGTCAACGGACAATCTAAAAGACGTGCTATTGGTGCTGCTACTGCTACACCTCCTCTTGGCAAAGCATAAACAATTGGTACAGGCTTTACCCCAGAATCAATAGTTTGCTGAGTCAAAACATCATGAATTACTCGCGCCAATAACTCACCTGCATGGGTACGATCGGCGAAAAGTGGGGTATGTGACATGGTTTTCCCCCAGCATCTTAGGACGGCAATGCTCTTATCATGACTGAATTTTGTCTCAAATTAACTGATACAATAAGATTTGTATAAATAATTAAGTATTCAGCAAAAGTTTATTGTTCTGAGAAATATCCAGCCAAAGGGCTATTTATATCAGATATAACAGCTGGCGCTGATGCCAAAATCCTGATTTTCATGAGCAGCGAAACCCAACTCAGCCTCTTCGACGACTCAACTTTTAACCAACGAGAACTGATTCCTACAGACGCGAAAATTCCGATCGCTCCCGGAACTTATTCTGACATAACGGAGTTGACACAGCATTGCGATCGCTGCCACCGTTGTGCATTGGGAGACACTCGCACTCATGCTGTTGTTGGACGTGGCAATCTCAAAGCACCAATTGTGGTTGTGGGAGAAGCGCCAGGTCAAAATGAAGATGAAACGGGTTTACCATTTGTAGGCAGATCGGGACAATTGCTAGAGAAAATTTTGGCATCAGTGAATCTGACTACCGAGGATGATGTATATATTGCCAATATCAATAAATGTCGCCCACCAGATAATAGAGTTCCCACTCCTGTAGAAGTCGCGGCTTGTCTACCCTACCTACTAGAACAAATTCGCTTAGTTGACCCCAAAATAATTCTATTAACGGGTGCGACTGCTGTCAAAGGTATCACTGGCGATAAGCGAGGGATTACCAAAATTCGCGGACAGTGGCTGGAGTGGGAAGGGCGTTTATGTATGCCAATTTTTCATCCTTCCTACTTGCTACGTAACCCTTCTAAGGAAAGAGGGGCGCCGAAATGGTTGATGTGGCAGGATATCCAGGCAGTGCGTGCCAAGTTAGACGAAATCCAAAATAATAGCTAATGCTTAATTCCGTCTTTTTTAAAGCTTGTCACTACCAACATCTTTTCAATTGCTCACTTCGTTGCTATCGCAGTTGGGAATAAATTCTAAAGCTAATAGCTAAAGTCTTCTCAAGAGGACTCAATACAAGATTTTAAGCGATGTAGATGACTAGACTCTCTGAAAGAGAAAATTTCAGTCTACTGATTGCGATGCTTATTTTAATTAGGGCTTGCTGAAAAAGTCATAAAAAAGCAATTCTTTTGGGTTGACCAGTTAT
>NZ_JABXKO010000013.1:0-57025 GCF_017114965.1 Nostoc sp. JL31 | reverse complement strand
AGTTTACTTTGACGCATTCATTGACCTTGCTACAATTCATATCTGGATTAACAAACTATTATTAGTGGGATAGGTTCAAGTTAGTTCAGGAAGTTCGCATTCAAGCAGTTGTAACAATCGCCGCAATTTGGAAAGATAACCGTGATGCCTTACACTGCCTTAAAGACCGCGCCACTGTTGATAATTATCAGTATGTGCGAGATGCAGCCATCGAAGCATTAGTCAGCAATTTCAAAGATGACCCAGACACCCGCTCGTTTCTTAAAGACCTCACCACTGCTGATAATAAAAACTATGTCAGATGTGCAGCCATCGAAGCATTAGCCAGCAATTTCAAAGATGACCCGGACACCCACCCGTTTCTCAAAGACCTCACCACTGCTGATGATGGAAATGTGCGGCGTGCAGCGATTAAAGCATTAGTCAGCAATTTTAAAGATCACCCGGACACCCACTCGATTCTCAAAGACCTCACCACTGCTGATAATGAAAATGTGCGGTGTGCAGCGATTAAAGCATTAGTCAGCAATTTCAAAGATCACCCGGACACCCACTCGATTCTCAAAGACCGCGCTACTGCTGATAATGTATGGAATGTCAGATGTGCAGCCATCGAAGCATTAGCCAGCAATTTCAAAGATGACCCGGACACCCACCCGTTTCTCAAAGACCTCACCACTGCTGATGATGGAAATGTGCGGCGTGCAGCGATTAAAGCATTAGTCAGCAATTTTAAAGATCACCCGGACACCCACTCGATTCTCAAAGACCTCACCACTGCTGATAATGAAAATGTGCGGTGTGCAGCGATTAAAGCATTAGTCAGCAATTTCAAAGATCACCCGGACACCCACTCGATTCTCAAAGACCGCGCTACTGCTGATAATGTATGGAATGTCAGATGTGCAGCCATCGAAGCATTAGCCAGCAATTTCAAAGATGACCCGGACACCCACCCGTTTCTCAAAGAACGCGCCACTGCTGATAATAAATGGTATGTGCGAGGTGCAGCCGTCAAAGCATTAGCCAGCAATTTCAAAGATGACCCAGACACTCGCTCGATTCTCAAAGACCGTGCCACTGCTGATAATAAATGGTATGTGCGACGTGCAGCCATCAAAGCATTAGCCAGCAACTTCCTAGATAACCCAGACACCCACTCGATTCTCAAAGGCCGTGCCACTGCTGATAATAAATGGTATGTGCGACGTGCAGCCATCAAAGCATTAGCCAGCAACTTCCTAGATAACCCAGACACCCACTCGATTCTCAAAGGCCGTGCCACTGCTGATAATAAATGGTATGTGCGACGTGCAGCCATCAAAGCATTAGCCAGCAATTTCCTAGATAACCCAGACACCCGCTCGATTCTCAAAGACCGTGCCACTGCTGATAAATCTGATTATGCGCGAGGTGCAGCCATCCAAGCATTAGCCAGCAATTTCCCAGATCACCCAGACACCCGCTCGATTCTCCAAGACCGTGCCACTGCTGATAAATCTGATTATGTGCGAGGTGTAGCCATCCAAGCATTAGCCAGCAATTTCAAAGATGACCCAGATACCCACTCGATTCTTCAAGACCGCGCCACTGCTGATAAATATGATTATGTCCGAGGTGTAGCCATCAAAGCATTAGCCAGCAATTTCAAAGATGACCCGAACACCCGCTCGTTTCTCAAAGAACGTGCCACTACTGATAATCAATGGGATGTCCGAGGTGCAGCCATCGAAGCATTAGCGAAACACTTCAGAAATCAGCCTGAGTTGTTTGAAATTTACTACAACTGCGCTATCAATGACCCCTTTGAGCGTAAGCGAGACTATGAAACCAATCCTCGGCGCGTTGCACTAGAGATAATTATTAAGCAATTTCTTCAGCATCCGCAGACTTTACTGTTGCGCGACAGAGCAGAGAATGACCTAGATGAAGAAGTGCGGAAGTTTGCTCAACAGAAGTTGGCAGAATTAGAAAACTAAAAGAGTCTCAAAAATATGAACAACACAGAAGTTCGTCAACAAATTAACCAATATTATGAAATATACAACAATACGGTTCAGTTAAGCCTAAAACTTTGTTATTCAAGTCAATTTTTTAACGAACCGCCTTCTCTGCGAGAGGCTTCCGCCAACGCGTAGCGTCTCGTAGAGAAGGCGCTGCGGGCGCGTAGCACACGCAAGCTTGAGGCGATCGCATGATTCATACTTAGATTCAGCAACGCCAAAAACTGGGATGGCCATCTTGCCCATCCCAGAAAAAAGAGAATTTTCTCATCAAACGCCTTGGCTATATTCGAGCTAAGGCGGTTTCGTTAACTTATACTTCTGACTATCTAATAATGAGTGCCTGTTTTCCGATGGTTGATGGCAGTCACAGCATCAGGCTTGAGTAATTTCCCTTCGTCCACGGTTGCATACACAACCCAATGATCGCCACATTCCAGACGTTGGTTGACTGAACATTCCAAATATGCCAATGCGTCGGTAAGGACGGTACAACCATTATCTGCAACTGCTGTACTAAAGTTGGCAAATCGATCTTCCCCAGGCGCGAAAGATTTGCGGAAATGTTTCATGTAGTCTTGATGATTGCCTTCAGGTAGAATATTTAAGGCAAATTTACCGCCTGGATACATCAAAGATTCGATCGCTCGCTCTTTAGCGATCGCCACTGTTATTCCGGGTGGATTGAAGGTAGCTTGAGAAACCCAAGCACCTAACATCGCGGTAGACACTTCTCCTTGTTTCGCTGTCACCACACAAACGGAACCAACGATCCGGCCAACAGCCTGTTCCACTGGAGTAGCGGCTTGTTGGGGTACGCGTACCTTTTTAGCCTTTTTCAGTGCTTGGGCAAAGTCTGTACCGAGTTCTTCACAGAATTTGAGAGTGACATCATCTGGTTTAAACTTCACCTTCAGGGTGTCAAAACCAAAGCGATATCCAGCATCCCGCAGTTTACCTTCAATTAAGTCAAATGCTTCGCCACTCCAGCCATAAGAACCAAAAACCCCAGCGAGTTTGCTGTTGTCACCGCTTGATAGCACGATACCTAAAGCAGTATGAATGGGAGTTGGCGCATGACCACCGATGGTAGGAGAACCGATGATAAAACCCTCTGACTGTGCGAGGTTGATGCGAATTTCATCAGGGGTAGCAAATTCGCAGTTAATCGATTTGACTGCGACTCCACCTTTAGTTAATCCCAGAGCGATCGCTTGTGCTAAAGTCGCCGTATTCCCGTAAGCTGAAGCGTAAAGTAGGGCAACGGAAATTTCGCGATCGTTGTGAGAACGGCTCCACTCTCCATAAGCTTTGGTAAGTTCGATTAAGCTGGTGCGTACTAAGGGCCCGTGACCCACAGCATACATTCTCACCTGCAAATCTGATATTTTCTCCAAAGCTGCTTGCACATGAGGAGTTTGGGGAGCCATCAGGCAGTTAAAGTAGTAACGCTGGTCTTCTTTGAGCGCTTCCCAATTATCATCAAACACTTCATCACCACAAAGATGAGTTGCAAATAACTTATCTGTGTAGAGAATTTGGGTTTGCTGATCGTAGGTACAAAGTCCTTCCGGCCAACGCGGACTGGGTGTGGGCAAGAATTTCAAAACATGGCCCTTACCTAAATCCAGAGTTTCTTTCCCCCGCATCACCAAGACTTTCAAATCTTGTTCTAAGAAAGCAGCACGCAAATTGTTCGCACCGGGAAGAGAACAGACAAAAGTTACCTGTGGTGCTAGTTCTAAAATTGCTTTGAGGGTTGCAACTCGATTGGGGCTAAAATGACCCAGGATGATATAGTCCAAACGTTGCAAATCTATAGTCTGCCGCAATGCCTCTAAATAAATTTCGGTAAAGCTTTCTGGTGGTGGATCAATAAGTGCGGTTTTATCAGCTTCAATTAAATAGCAATTGGAGGTAGTGCCTCTTTCAAGTGCGTATTCAATTTCAAACCGCAGACGTGACCAACTACGCGCTCTGATAGCTTTAGTATTGGTAGCAATTGGTAAAACTTGTACGTCGCGTGGCTTGGAATTGGTCATAGCTGTTGGATAAAGTTAGGGAATAGGGGATAGGGGATAGGGAACAGGGAATAGGTTATGGGGTATAGATCATAGGAAACAGGGGATAGTTTTCTTTGCTGTCCCCTGTCACCTGTTACCTCTTGCCTCTTTCTTAGTAGTAATTACCTACTTTGCGATGGCGAACGGCTGTCAATCCATCGTTTTTGGAGACACGACCTTCTTGGACGGTGCAGTATAAAACCCAATGGTCGCTGCATTCCATGCTGGTTTGTATTTCACATTCCATGTATGCCAAAGCATCTGCCAGAATTGGCGAACCGTTTTTTGCGGTTTGAGTTTTCACTCCCGCAAAGCGGTCAGCACCAGGATGCAAGCGCTTGAGGAAGTGTTTCTTGAGTTCTTGATAATTGCCTTCTTCCAAAACGTTGAGGACGAAGCGATCGCCTACTTGCATTAAGGAATCAATGGCGCGGTCTTTAGCAACGGCAATTGTGAATCCTAATGGTTGCAAACTCGCTTGCGTTACCCAGGATGCCAGCATTGCACTTGAGACATTATCTTTTTTCGTGGTGACTATATATAGTCCACTACTAATGCGACCCAGCGCCTTTTCCATGTTGACATCAAGGGACTTGATTTGCTTGATGTTGCGATCGCGCACTAGCAATTGTCCGATGTCTTTACCCGCTTCTTCACACAACTGGAATGTTGATGCGCTGGGAGTCTCTTTAATCCGAATGGGTGGGAAAGCTTCTTTGATGCCAGAGTCAAGAAATTGTCTGCGGAGTGTATCAATGGGTTCATCATCCCCACCGTAACATTCAAACAGCCCAAGAAATTGCTTGTTCTTGGCGACAGCTAGCACCGAACTGATACTAGCTTGGGCGGCGGCGGAAGTAGTCGGGGGCATACCAATAATGATGCCAGCTGCTCTCCCGGCTAGTTCTTGAATTTCTTGGCTTTCAGCAGTACTCAGATCCAGTACTTCTACGCCAACGCCAGTTTTTAGGATACCTTCGGCAATTGCGTGACCAAGGCGCTCGCCATATCCATATTCTGAGACAAAAAACAAGCCAACTGTTGTTTCTGCTTTAGCTTGTTTTTGGCTCCAATTTTCGTAACACCCTGTCAGAACATCTAAATGGTGGTATAATAACGGACCGTGACCATTGGCGATAATATTAATCTTTCCGAGATCGCCCATCCGCTTCATCGCATTCAGCAACGAACGAGCGTTAGGACCCATCAAGCAGTCGTAGTAAAATCTAAAGTCAGCTTCGATCGCTTCTAAATCTTCGTCGAAGGTGCGATCATCACAGAAGTGCATCCCAAAAGCATCACAGGTGTAAAGAATTTGGGTTTTGCGGTCAAAGCTAAAGATTGTATCCGGCCAGTGCAGGTTAGGCGCACTCACGAATTCCATTTCGTGTCCTTTGCCGATATCGATGCGATCGCCAGTTTTCACAACCCGCTTACTAAAAGGATCGTGGACTAACCCTTCCAGAAACTGAAGCGCAACTTTTGAGGCTAAGACGGTAGCTCTAGGAGCTAACTGGAGGACATCTTCTACTAAGCCGCTATGGTCTGGCTCTGTGTGACTAACAATTATATAATCAATTGTTTTGGGGTTAACAAGACCTTTAAGGGTCTCTAAATACAGATCGCGAAACTTCTGGTGAGAAGTATCAATCAAAACTGTTTGTTCGCCCCTAATTAGATATGAATTGTAGGTTGTACCGTTTTGCAGTCCGAATTCGATATCAAAGCGATCGCGATCCCAGTCAAGAGAGCGAATCGCCGTTGTGTTAGGGGCAATTTCTACAGTTTGTATAGTTAGCCGATGTTGAACGTTCTCTGCGATCGCTACCATTATTCGTCTCCGAGCGCAAATTAACAGGTTTTTCTTCTGCCCCCATTCTCCCTATTATTTTTATTTGAAGTTGTAATAAATATCAGTTTTTGAAAAGTTTAACTTGTATCAATTATTGCTGTTTTTTAGCAAAAAACATGACTCAAAAAATTTACTAAATATTAATCTATACCTAAATTTTACTGAATGCTTATTTTGGCTATTTATCTGGTTTTATCTTAATCCAAAAATATCATAACGATTATATTTTTAACTAGAAAAGCATAATTTAAACAATATTAGATTACTGACCGAGCTACCAAATCAAAATTACTTGTAATGCTTAATATTGTCAGAGCATATATTTATTAAGTAGAAAAATTTATTTTTTTGGGTACTCCCTTAATTAGAAAAAGTAGGAAAGGTGGGAAAAGTAGGAAAGGTGGGACAAATCTGATTAGGTTCCAAAAATCATCAAACAAGCTGCTAGCATTAGTTTATTCAATGGGTATTCAATATGTTGTT
Source organism: Nostoc sp. JL31 (assembly GCF_017114965.1). Taxonomy (NCBI): domain Bacteria; kingdom Bacillati; phylum Cyanobacteriota; class Cyanophyceae; order Nostocales; family Nostocaceae; genus Nostoc; species Nostoc sp. JL31. The sequence continues at coordinate 50,624 of NZ_JABXKO010000013.1, read as the reverse complement.
GGCTTAATCAGAAATATGGTGGCATAGAATATAAACTTTATGTAAAGTCGATAAAACAGATATTTTTTTAGAGATAATTAAGTCAAATTTCCATAAAGTAGTTGAATAAAAAGGAACTAGGCTTATATATCTTCTTCCGCCCATCCAAATGGAAACTAGCGTAAAAAAGATTTTTAAAGTTTCGATAAACCTCCGTAAGCATAGGAATAATGTCAAGAATTTAATGATACAGTCCTTTATTATCGACTTTAAACATTAATCAAGATAACGCCAACAAATTTTCTTGTCATAGCTATAAGCTACAGCTTCAGGCTGTCGGATAAATTTGCCTATATAGATTAATGGTGTAATCTCGATATGCCTAACTTTTTATAAAAATCCATTGTTGATGAAAAATTGCAAACTTTGATAGTGTTCTCAAGCCAATACTTATCGTGTAGCAGCCTTATTAGACGCCGACATCCTTAATACTTGTAGTTCAGTTTTTTAGAATGTATGATGAAATACCTAACTAATTCAGTATACAGATGTAAATAGATACAAGAGTGAAAAAAATTGATTGTGTAAAAGGTTATTGTTTATGGGATGCCGATTAAAAGTGTTTCTCACAGAAGAAGAAAAGCTGACTTTAGAAGAGTTGAGAAAAGCCAAAAATGTTCCTCAACGTACTAAGGATCGTGCCCAAGTTTTACTGCTGAATACTCGTGGTTTAAAAAATGAGCAAATTGCAAAAGGCTTGAACTGGGCGATTTCAACAGTGCGTCAAACCCTTCATCGCTGGGAAAAAATGGGTTTAGCAGGTTTATGGGATGCTCCTGGTCGAGGAGGAAAACCTCGATATTCAGAATCAGATTTGGTTTATCTCGAAAATTGTCTAGCTCAAGAATCAGAGACGTATAACTCTAAACAATTAGCAAAAAAATTAGCATCTGAACGTCAAGTAAACTTGAGTGCAGATCGACTACGACGCGTACTGAAAAAAAGGGGAAGAAGGTTTGGAAGCGCACGCACACAAATCCAGAAACAGCATCATTAGCTAATTAAACCATTAGACTCGAATCACTCGTTTCCTTTGAGATGCGATCGCTAGATCGTGGATGACCATCACGATTATCTTCTTGACAAGTTCCTGCTTTTTGCAGAGATAGTGCTTGTTGCGCTTCTTTCTGTTACTTGGGCTTAACTGAACGGTATTGCTATATTAGCCGTTGAACTCAAGTTAGCTGTGCATTATAGAAAATTCTGATGGGAGTTTCCCATAAAACAAAGCCCACTTACACATTACAGTGCCAAGTGGACTTGTTAACTATTTTTAGTGGATCCGAGCAGAGTCGAACTGCTGTCCAAATTGGGTATTAACCCCCCGCTCATTCACAGGTTTAGCCTTTCTAATCCTCAAGGCGGGAATCGTTCATTATCCCGAACGTAGGATGCTCTGATTTGATCTTAGCCAGCAAGCCAACCAGAGAACGCTTGCTAGAGCATCCGTTGGGGGTTGGTCTTCAGTCCTTAACGGAGTCAAACCGAAGACGCTCGAACCTATAAGAGGTGTTTTAGACTGCTACTAGAGCATCCTTACGAGCAAAGCTAACGATGTTATTCGCATTTACTTTTTGTTTGAGCCTTTGATTTCCGAGAGGAGACTCACTCTCGACCTGAATCACAGAGCAGCGTTCGCCAACCTGTCGAAACCGTGACGGACCCATGCGCTTCATAACTTCAATTATAATACGCAATTCTTGAAATGTGTTAATGAAAAAAATTTTGCCCAAATACTAAAATAGCCAATTGCTAATCTTAAAATAATTAGCAATTGGCTATATATTACAACGCACTACAAATAAATAATTAGTTATACCTAAGTTAGTGCTTCAGCACCGCCCACAACTTCAAGTAGTTCTTGGGTAATTGCAGCTTGTCGGGCTTTGTTGTAAGACAGGGTGAGGGTGTTAATCAGTTCACCAGCATTTTCACTGGCATTACTCATGGCTGTCATCCGCGCTGCTAGTTCACTAGCTGCCGATTCTTGTAGCGCCCGTAATAACTGGTTACTCAGATACAGGGGCAATAGAGAATCGAGAATCTGCACTGGATCTTGCTCGAAGATCATGTCAGGAGCCAACGTGCGGGCTTGGCTAGTCACTTTCTCCCGTTCGACTTCAAATTTACCGCCACGGGTTGTCAAGCGGAAGACTTCATCATCCGCTGCTTCTAGACCTTGTGGATCAAGAGGCAGTAGGGTTTGGATCACAGGACGGGAGCTAACTAATGAAAGGAATCTGGTATAGATTAATTCGATGCGGTCAACTTCTTCCGAAAGGAACAAGGAAAGTAGTTGGTCAGCAATCTGATTGGCTTCCGCTGCGGTGGGAATTTGCTCTAAGCCGCTATAAGTGGCATCAATTGGCTGATCGCGGCGTTGAAAGTACTGTGTAGCTTTGCGGCCAACGATCACAAATTGATAGTTTAAACCTTCTGCCTTAATTTCTTTGGCGCGGTTTTCTGCACGACGGATAACGTTATTATTATAGCCGCCGCATAGACCGCGATCACCTGAAATTACCAACAACCCAACTGACTTAACTTGGCGTTTTTTCAGTAGTGGTAGGTTTGCTTCTTCAAAGCGCAGACGGGTTTGCAAACCATACAATACTTGTGCCAAGCGATCGGCAAAGGGACGAGTTGCTAGCACTTGTTCTTGCGCCCGGCGCACTCTAGCCGCAGCTACGAGACGCATGGCTTCTGTGATTTTTTTGGTGTTTTTGACCGACTGAATGCGATCGCGTATTGCTTTTAAATTGGCCATATTCTTGTCCTTAGTCCTTAGTCATTTGTCATTTGTCCTTTGTCACTAGTCATTAGTTATTTACCAATGACTAATGACTAATGACTAATAACTAATTACGCTGTAGCTTTGAAGGTCTTCTTGTATTCGGTGAGTGCTTCCTTTAAAGCAGCTTCTTCGGCGTCACCTAGTGCTTTAGATGCTTGTACTCCTTGTGCATACTGGGTTTTTCCAGTCTTTAAGTACTCACGTAGACCAGCAGTGAAGGTGGTTACTTGATTTACAGGTACATCATCTAAGTAACCATTAATACCAGCGTACAAAATTGCTACTTGCTCGTATACCGAGAGGGGAGAATTTTGTGGCTGCTTGAGGAGTTCGCGTAACCGTTGACCCCGCGCTAACTGGTCTTGAGTGGCTTTATCTAAGTCAGAAGCAAATTGAGCGAAGGCTTGCAGATCGTCAAATTGGGCTAGTTCCAATTTAATCTTACCGGCAACTTTTTTCATTGCCTTGGTTTGAGCGGCAGAACCCACACGGGATACTGAAATACCTGGGTTTACAGCGGGACGGATACCAGCGTTAAACAAGTCAGAAGATAGGAATATCTGACCATCAGTAATAGAAATTACGTTGGTGGGGATGTATGCTGAAACGTCACCAGCTTGGGTTTCGATAATTGGTAGGGCGGTCATACTGCCTTTACCTAATTCGTCACTCAGCTTTGCGGCTCTTTCTAACAAGCGGGAGTGAATGTAGAATACATCTCCGGGGTAAGCTTCGCGTCCTGGTGGACGACGTAGCAGTAGGGACATTTGGCGATAAGCTTGAGCTTGCTTGGAAAGGTCATCATAAATTACCAGGGTAGCTTTGCCTTTGTACATGAAGTACTCAGCAATAGTTGCACCTGTGTAAGGAGCTAGGTATTGTAGGGTTGCAGGTTCACTGGCACTAGCGGCGACGACGATGGTGTAATCCATTGCGCCTTTTTCTTGCAATGTTTGTACCACGTTCGCAACTGTGGAAGCCTTTTGACCGATCGCAACGTATACACAAATTACATCTTCTTCCTTTTGGTTGATGATGGTGTCGATCGCGATCGCAGTTTTACCGGTTTGGCGATCACCAATAATCAATTCCCGCTGACCACGACCAATGGGAATCATTGAGTCAATAGCTGTGATACCCGTTTGCATGGGTTCATGTACAGACCGACGGGCAATGATACCGGGTGCTGGAGATTCAATCAAACGGCTTTCTGGGGACTTAATGTCTCCCTTACCATCGATAGGACGACCCAAGGCATCTACAACTCGGCCAATTAGGGCTTCTCCTACTGGTATCTGGGCAATTCTACCAGTGGCAGTTACAGAACTACCTTCTTGAATTTCTAGCCCTTCACCCATCAACACCGCGCCCACGTTGTCTTCTTCTAAGTTTTGGGCGATGCCAATTGTGCCATCTTCAAATTCCAAAAGTTCCCCAGACATAGCCTTTTCCAGACCATAAATCCGGGCAATACCGTCACCAACTTGGAGAACGGTACCAACGTTAGCAACTTTGACCTCTTGATCGTATTGCTCGATTTGTTGTTGGATAATGCTACTAATTTCGTCAGGTCTAATTGATATGCTCATGTGTGTATCTTGTTTGCTTTCGAGACGGAAAAATTCAAGAGTTAGGAGTTAACAGTTAGGAGTGATGAGTTAAGAGTGATGAGTTAAAAATGCAAAAATTACAAGTTAAAAGTCAAAATAAATTACTATTTACTTAACTCCTAACTTCTAACTCCTAACTCCTAACTCCTAACTCCTAACTCCTAACTATTAGTTAAGCGCAATGAAAGGCGGCGCAACTGACCTCGGATACTAGCGTCAATTACCTGTGAACCTACTTTAATGATCACACCACCAATTAACTCGCTGTCTACCCTGGTTTCTAGTTCTACCTGGCGAGCATTGGAGATGGCGATGACCTTTTGGATGATTGCCTGCTGTTGAGCTTCTGTGAGGGGAACGGCTGAAATTACTTCCGCTAATACGGTTTGATTCAGCTGCCGCAACAGCGCCAGATACTGTTGAAAAATATCTTCCAAGAATGCAATGCGCCGCTTATCTACCAGTATCAGCAAAAAATTGCGTAAGTAGGTATTAGAGCCTTCACCGAGTATTTGTTTGATGAGAGCTTTTTTGTTCTCAGATTGAATAAACGGGTTGCTGAAGAAGTTGTGTAGCTGTTTGTCTGCCCTGAGCAGTCCCAGGAAAGTACGCGCATCTTCCCCGAACTCTTCGGTCAAATTTTTCGATTGCGCTATTGACAAAAGTGCCTGTGCGTAGGGTTGGGCTACTTCGGCTGACGCTACCTGACTTGTCATACGTTGCCTCCCAGTTGTGCGATGCTGCGGTCAATTAAACTTTGTTGAGCATCGTCGGCAATCCCGCTTTTGAGTTGCGATTCGACTTTTTGCAATGCTAGTGTAGCTACCCGTTGCCGCAGTTGAGCGATCGCTCGATCGGTTTCAGTGTTTAAATCTGCTGCTGCTGTTTGTTTCAAGCGTTCTACGTCTTGCACTGCCTTCGCTAACAAGGCTTCTTTCGTCTTTTGAGCGTTTTCTGTGGCAGATTGGCGGATGCGTTCTGCCTCTGCCTGAGATTGCTTCAATTGCTCTTGCGCTTGGGAAAGGGCAGTCTTTGCCTCTTTTAAGCGCCCTTCTGCTTCCTGAATTGCGGTGGCAATATTGGATTGTCGCTCGTTCAGGATATTGCTTAAAACCTTACGTCCGAAGTAAAATAGTATGCCAATCAGAATCGCTAGATTGATCAGATTGGTTTCAAAAATGTCTAGGTTTAGACCGAAACCACCTTCTGCTGCGCCTTCTGCCAATTCAGAGTGAACAGCGTTCGCTTCTGCGGCAAGTAATAAGAATGTCCCCATGATACCCATTTACAAGTGCGCTGCTCGCTTGCTAATACGTTGTATTTTCCCGTAGGGAAATTCAGTATCTTTTCCCCGAAGGGAAATTAAGTATCTTTCCCCAGAAGGGGAAAAAGTGCCTTTTTTGACACTTAATTAAGCGCTCTGGACTAGGGGCCAGTTGCGCGTATGCTTTCACAGAACCAGTCTAGTTAGCTTATCTAACTGGAGTTGGCCCCAATAGTTTTTCTAGAATCTGCCTGCTTAGAGCATCAACTTGTTGCTCTAAGGTGCGAAAAGCTTCCTGCTTTTGTTGTTCTATTTCAACAGCAGCTTGTTCTCGTTGAGTCTGAGCTTCCTTTTGGGCCTCAGCAATTTTCTCGGCAGTAATTTTTTTAGCTTCCAGTTGAGCTGCTTCTACAGTCGCTTGCGATTGTCTGCGAGCGTCTGCGAGTTGCTGCTCATATTCGGTGGCTAAACGCTCGGCTTTAGCCAAGCTCTCCCGGGCCTCCAGGGTATTCGTTCGGATATAATTATCGCGATCGTCTAGTACCTTGGTCAGTGGCTTATAGAAAATTGCATTCAACAAAGCTGCTAGTAGCAGGAATTGCAATGCCATGAAGGGCAAGGTAGCATCGAAATCAAACATTTGTCTCCTCTTTGGCTGGAGTAGCAGTTTTCGTGGCTAGCAACATCATCCAACCTTTCATATTTTAGAGACCCATAGCCAATAAGGGTCAACTGAACATTAGAACTATTAAGATATCCAAAAAGTTCCGATTGTAGAGGCGTGATGGTTCACGTCTCCACACTCACAAAAACTTTCAGGTATTAGGCGAAGGGGTTAGCAAACAGCAATACCAGGGCAATCACTAGACCATAGATAGTCAAGGATTCCATGAATGCCAAGGTTAATAGCAGAGTACCGCGAATTTTTCCTTCTGCTTCAGGTTGACGAGCAATACCTTCTACTGCTTGTCCAGCAGCGTTACCTTGACCGATACCAGGGCCAATTGCAGCTAAACCAATCGCTAAAGCAGCAGCGAGAACTGAAGCAGCCTGAACTAATGGATCCATGTTGATTTTCCTTGCTTTGATTACAAAACTAACAGACATTACGTTAACGATTAGAAACGTGGTTTTCACGCTGCACCGGGTTCTTTAAATCGCGCTTTGCGATGTTTTGAGCGAACATGCTCTTGGAACTGTGCTATCAACTGAGAAGTTTAATGCTCCTCATGTTCTTCTCCACCATGCCCCTCCATTGCCTCATGAATGTATGCTCCGGCTAGGGTGGCAAAAACCAGGGCTTGAATGGCACTGGTAAATAAACCCAAGGCCATTACAGGCAGAGGTACAAATAGAGGAACTAGCAGCACCAGCACCGCTACCACCAATTCATCCGCCAAAATATTACCAAATAGCCGGAAGCTTAGGGAGAGGGGTTTGGTGAAATCTTCTAGAATTGCGATCGGCAACAAAACAGGTGTTGGCTCTATATATTTCTTAAAGTAGCCTAAACCCCGTTTGCTAAAACCTGCGTAAAAGTACGCTAAGGAGGTCAGCAATGCCAATGCGACAGTCGTATTGATGTCATTGGTGGGAGCTGCCAATTCGCCCGAAGGTAGCTTGATGAGCTTCCAGGGAATTAGCGCACCTGACCAGTTCGATACGAAAATAAACAAGAACAATGTGCCAATAAATGGCACCCAAGGGCGGTACTCTTTCTCACCAAGTTGGTTTTTTGCCAAATCACGGATAAATTCTAGGGCATATTCCATCAAATTTTGGATGCCCTTGGGAATTCTTTGTGCGTTTCGAGTAGCTGCGATTGAAGCCACTACTAGAATACTAATCACAAACCATGAGGTGAGAAAAACTTGCCCATGAATTTTAAGATTGCCCAACTGCCAGTAGAAATGATGTCCTACTTCTAATTCGGCGAGGGGAAAAGAATTAAAGGCGTTTAAGACACTAAGCATTTGCATTCTTCAAGCATTTTCCCCAACGAGCGAGGATGGGATTACTATCTTTGTGAGCCTGACTTTTTAAGAATCAGGAATGAACGCAATTTGCACCATATAGACGAAGAGCGTGGCTTTGTAAGTTAGAAATCCCAAAAAAATGGGCAGAATCTGTAGCTCACGCCATTGAGTTGCCACGATCATCACTCCCAAAAATAGAGCAAAACGAGTTTTGCTCAAACTGGTTTTCTCACTACCGAGCTGCTCAACATCTCTAGCCAACATTTTTAAGTAAACCACACCTGTACACGCCCCAATTAAATAATTTAGGGCAATGTTTAAGGAATAAAAAATCCACACAGAGATAAAAATAACCCCCGTCAAGACAAGCGTGATTACCAACAATCGCTGGAAGAGTTGATAGAACTCTTGCATGGAGTTACCTGATTCTGTGTCTTCAGAACCAGTTTTAGCATCTTGTTGCGTTGTCGGAGTGGGCGCAATTGATTCGTCAGACAAGCTCACGGGACTTGAAACCAGTACAGTTAAATATGATGACTGCACATTCAGTCAGCTGAATCATATCACGATGCGGTAACAATACTTTAGGAAAAAACAATTAACTTCTTGTCAACATCAGAGAGTAAGTGCTGACAGACAAAAGCCTACAGCGCTTTTACCAAGTCCGCCGAGGTGGGCTTGGTGAAAAAGTTAGGATTTTATAGGATATTGATAAATTGAGGGCAGGCAAGATGCCCACCCCACAAGAATCTTGGGTTGAATATACCTCTCGATTAAATTATCTTGGCAGTTCGCAGACCGAACAGCAAACCTACAGATAAGCCAAAGAATAAACCCAAGAAGACGACATAAGATACAATTGCAAACATTTATTGCTCTCCAGAATACTTCCTAAATCTATTGAATCATTAGTTGTTGGGTATTGGGCATAGGGCATTGGGCATGAGGGTAGAGGAGAAATAGTTACTACAACTTCTTTGCTGCTTCCCTGCTTCTTACCAATCCCCAATGCCCTATGCCCTATGCCCATTTCCTAGATTGCGATACAATACAGCCCACAAGCGCTTGTTTGGGGTTGGGCAATGACTTCTGTAATTAATGTAAATTTACCAGAGCAGTCTTATGAGATTGCGATCGCACCTTCGAGTTTAGATCAACTGGGTCAACAGATGGCCAGTCTCAATCTAGGCAAGAAGGTACTACTAGTTTCTAATCCAACGATTTTTAAGCATTTTGGCGAAAGAGCAATTACATCCCTAAAATCTGCTGGATTTGAAGTTGCTAGCTGCACTCTACCGCCTGGTGAACGCTACAAGACCCTCAATTCCATCCAAAAACTCTACGATGTAGCCTTGGAAAACCGCCTAGAACGTTCTTCTACGATGGTGGCTTTGGGAGGAGGTGTAATTGGCGATATGACTGGCTTTGCAGCCGCAACTTGGCTACGCGGTATTAATGTTGTCCAAGTGCCTACCTCTTTGTTGGCGATGGTAGATTCAGCAATTGGTGGCAAAACTGGTGTGAATCATCCCCACGGTAAAAACTTAATTGGGGCATTCCATCAACCGCGTTTGGTTTTGATTGACCCAGATGTGTTAAAAACTCTACCTATGCGTGAGTTGCGGGCAGGGATGGCAGAAGTTATTAAGTACGGTGTGATTTGGGATGCCGAATTGTTTGCCCAGTTAGAAGCAAGTAAACGCCTCGACCAACTCCGCTATGTAAAACCTGACTTAATAACAATCATATTAACGCGCTCTTGTCAAGCTAAAGCTGATGTTGTTAGCAAAGATGAGAAAGAAGGCGGATTACGGGCAATTCTCAACTATGGACACACCATTGGTCATACAGTGGAAAGTTTGACTGGTTATCGTCTAGTAAATCATGGTGAAGCGGTGGCTATTGGTATGGTAGCAGCAGGTCAAATTGCTGTGGATTTAGGACTGTGGCAAAAGGAAGACACAGAACGTCAAAATGCTTTAATTCAAAAAGCGGGTTTACCGACTCAGTTACCGGATGGGTTAGATATTGAAGCAATTATTGAGGCGTTGCAGTTAGATAAGAAAGTCAAAGCGGGGAAAGTGCGGTTTGTTTTACCAACAGAGATTGGTGTAGTAACAATTACCGATGAAGTGCCATCAGATATTATTCGGCAAGTTTTGCGAGGAATGTGAACAATTTGAAGAAGAGGAGTCAGAATTTAGGAGTCAGAATAAAAGTTAGTTGCTCTGTCCTTCAATTACGAATTAATGAGCCATGATACTCCAAGCCAAAAATCAATTAACTTTGCAAGAGTTCTTGAATCTTCCACCAGGCGAGGGAGATATCACCTACGAACTTGTTGATGGTCAAGCAAGTCCTAAGATGTCACCAAAAAAATTCCACTCGAAACTTACCCGCGCCCTTCTCAATTTAATTGAGCAATGCTGTGAGGGGAAAGGAGAAGTTTGCCCAGAATTAGCTGTCGCATTAACTCGTCGAGGGCGAGATTGGATGCCAATACCGGATATTTTGTATATTTCTAATGAACGTTTACCCCCAGATTGGGAGCAAGAAGGAGCATGTTCTGTTCCTCCTGATTTGGTGATTGAGATTATTTCACCAGGGCAAACCTTTGGACAAATGGCGGCTAAAGCCAAATACTATTTGGATGCTAAGGTGCTGCGGGTATGGGTATTAGATAGTAAAGCCAGAAGCATTACTGTTTTTTATCCAGATGCAGCACCACAAACTTATATGGGAGAAGAACTACTCACAGATTCTTTGTTTGAAGGACTGCAATTTACTGTTGAGCAGGTGTTTCAAAAGGCGAAAATACCATTCACTACTGAATAGCATATTATATTTAGCACAATTCTCTTGCTTTTACCATCCATCGAAATTTCAAGTAGTGGAAGGTTTGTCTAACTTTAACCAGTTGCTTAAGCAACTTATCTGGTTAATTTATATGGTAGCTGTATGTAAGTTCTACTGTACTAATAGTTTAGCTGATTAATTCATCCGTTTGTAAGAGGTAATTAGTAAGGGAATAAGTATACTTTGTTTATAATCAGACCAACACTAATATGGTTGGAAACTGTATTCACGCAACAGATGTATCAACTATGTTCAACCTAATATTCACCGGATGTATAAAAATAAAACCTTTGGTTCTTTCAACAGCTTTTTTACTGGCTGTACAGATTTCTGCCAATGCTGAACAAGCAGTTCCTAGTTTGACTCCAAGACAAGCTCAACATTTATCCCGTGACTTGGTTCCATATAATTCTCAAGAATTTTTTAGACAAGGAAAAGATTCTATTGAGAGAGAAATTCAAATTCTTAATCAAAGGCAACAGCGCCCAATTAAACCTATTCTTAAAATCGATTCAGTACCGCAAAGCAAAAAACCACATACTCAGCAAAAACCCCAACCTCTTATCTAAGCGAGAATCATCACTCTTCTATGGCTCCTGCTTGTGCTGTTAATTACTTGATCTGTAGCACATAAGCTATATACCCAGTCATCACAACCACTATACTTTGCTTTTAGATAACAGAGGTTTTCTATTTTCAATAAATTTTGTTGCAAAATTTTACAATCTTATTCGTCTAGCAAACTCATTAACGCTTGAATTTCAACGTCTTGCTCTTGCGGCTCTGATAATTGAGACTGTAGCTTTAATAATTGACTCTGTAATTCTTCTGCTACATGAAGCATCTCAGACTCTTGGGCAATTTTTAGCTGATTTTCTTTAATTTTGATTTGTTTAAGCAAGTCATTTTCAACATGAATTGAGTTGTAATGTTGAGCAATCATGGCTTTACATTTATTATCAATCTATGGAGTGCAATTAAATTTTCCACTTATGTATTATTCCACACTTTTGTCATTTTTTAAATATCTGGCGAGTTAATCTTGATCGTTCATAGTTTTTAGCCTGTTCTCTTCTCAAAATTTTGGAAATATTGACTTCAGGTACTTCCACTTAAAAAACATCTCATCTTAGATGCGCCTGGATGTACGCCCGTACTACAAACGTACGAATAAAGCTAGCTCTGATAATTTAACTCTGTAACATATCTATATTTTTATCGGCTTTTACAAAAATGGAAATCATGAGATAAAATTGGTTGACTTAAGGCAAATTTTGAGACAACACACATTAACTTGTCTGTTATTTTCCAAGTTTTGTAAATATATTAAACATTCAAGTTTTGTAAATATATTAAACATTATTTTTGTGAACAGTATGGATTTAAAGTTTATCAAGAAAAAGATTTATACCTTTGTAAAAATTATATCTACAGTGCTTATAACAAGTGCAATTGGATTGGAATCGTGGAATATTTATGCCGTAATAACTAATATTAATGTACCAAGCAGCCTGAATCCAATTTTTTGGATTGAGCGTTTTGCCATGATCAGCCATTTTATTGAGAGCATTATAGCAGCTTTTTATGCACCTTCCAGACAAAAGATGCCAATAAAATATGCTACTTATACTTTTTTTGTCGGCACAATTGAATTGGGTTGTTAGAACTATTTGGCCAGCAGGATGACTATTGACGCTTCTACGCCTTGAAGGTATTGGTTTTTGGATTAGGTTGGTTGGTAGGGTGTGTTATGCGATCGCACCCTATGTACAAATATTATTAAGTGATTAAATATACGTCATCAAGCAAAAATCATCTGCGGGAGTTTCCCAATGAATGTAGGTAACTAATAAATCTGGCACTCATAAAGGAGTATAGTTTGTATAGTTAGCTTTTTGCTGAAATTTTAGTTTGACACTAAGGAATTAAAAAATGTCTACTGATACTGACATAGTTACTTACGTTGAAGAAAGTGAATTTGATGTTGTTTTAAATGGAAGTGAAGAGAAAGTTGTTGTTGTTGATTTTACTGCTACTTGGTGTGGCCCCTGTCGCTTAGTCAGTCCGTTAATGGAGCAACTTGCTGAAGAATACAAAGGTCGCGCTAAAGTCGTTAAGGTAGACGTTGACAGCAATAAACCCATTTTCAAAAAATTTGGTCTTCGCAGTATTCCAGCAGTTTTAATTTTCAAAGATGGTATTTTAGCAGAAACCATTGTGGGGGTTTCTCCTTACGAAGACTTTAGCAATGCTGTTCAGAAGCTTCTTTAGATAATTCGTAATTCGTAATTCGTAGAGAACATCATTAAGAATTACGAATTCTTTTAAATATTTTGTTTTCGCCTATAATGTGCTTGAAGTAAACCGCTTGGATATTGTTTTGAGGTAATAAGCTCCAATTTTTCTTCATGGGTAGGTGGTGGAAAAAGATATATACCGCCACCTAAGATAGTTGGAATAGTTGAAATGATATATTCGTCAATCAAGCTGTGCTGAAGAAATGAATTGATTAATTTTCCGCCACCAACTAGCCAGATATTTTTAAAACCTTGAGCCTCTATATTAGCTAACGCTTGTTTTAATGGGTCAGAAACAAACACAACGTCCTCACGATCGGATTGGAGATGACGTTGGGTGAATACGAAAGATTTTTTTTCTGGATAAGGCCATCGATCAAAACCCAGCCCTACTTCATACGTTTTGCTACCTAAGACGATCGCATCAATCGATTCGTAAAAATCAGTGTAACCGTAGTCTTCATCTTCTGTATCAAGGATTGATAGCCACTCAATTCCGCCATCGCTGCGAGCAATGTAGCCATCCAAACTAGCTGCAATGTAGAGTGTAACTTTCGTCATTGTGCTTGTGAATTTGGTAGTTTTCACTCAATGAGTGCAAGCGAACACAGGCTTACTTCTTTTTACAGTATTTTAGCCTTTGTTGGTTTATATCACAAAACAGCGATGTCTACGACGGGCTACGCCTACGCTTACCCAATTACTTACGTTTTTTGATTATGCGATTTAAATCGACCTGCAATAAATTCTCGCTGAGATAAATGCTTTGTATTGCGTTTGGTGACTCGCTCTCGCCACATCTTGAAACTAGATTCTTTCATTTCGCGCCTCATTAGGGCGATTACCTGTTTCTCCAGTAGCCCAAACTGAGCCTCAATCGCATCAAAAGATGTTCTATCTTCCCATGCCATTTCAATGATGCGATCGATGGTTTCCGAATCTAGGTTAGGTAGCTTCATTTTTTCCTGGAAAATAAAAAAAGAATTTAGGAATCAGGAGTCAGAATTCAGAATAAATTCTATATTATTAGCGAGTGATAAGTGGGTTTAATAAATCCGCCAAATCTTAAATTTAGTGGGGGATTCAAACCCATCACTAATTAATTCTGAATTCTGTATCCTTCTTCAAATATATTTTACTTTTCGTTTTGAAGAACCATTGTGTCTACTGCACCCAGTTGGAGAGCATAAAGGTTGGCATAAACACCCTGCTGATTAACGAGTTGGGCGTGAGTACCCTGTTCTACAATTTGTCCCTGCTGAATTACTAAAACCTGATCTGCCTGAGTAACTGTACTGAGACGATGGGCAATTACGAAACTGGTACGACCTTGAAGCAAACGACCGATCGCACTTTGTACTAGCGCTTCTGTACGGGTATCGATGCTGCTGGTGGCTTCATCGAGAATCAGAATTTGGGGATTAATTAATACCGCACGAGCAATACTGATTAGTTGTCGCTGTCCTTGGCTCAAAGGCGCTCCCCGTTCGCCTAATTGAGTTGTATAACCCTGTGGTAGTGAGGTAATGAACTCATGCACATTTGCCAGTTGTGCAGCCGCTTCGATATCAGCTTGAGTGGCGTAAGGAGCGCCAAAAGCTATATTTTCGGCGACGGTACCGATGAACAAAATATTATCTTGCAGGACGATGCCAATTTGACGGCGCAGACTTGCTTGAGTCACGCTACGCACATCAAGATCGTCAATTTTGACTGCACCGCTTGATACATCATAGAAGCGCAAAATCAAGTTAATAATTGTACTTTTTCCCGAACCGGTTGGCCCGACTAATGCAACCATCTGCCCTGGATAGGCGTGCAAATTCACTCCTTTGAGAACCAGTTGATCTGGGTTATAGCCAAATTTGACATTCTCGAATGTCACCTCACCTTGAATAGGCGGCATTTCTGTGGCATCGGGTGCATCTTTAAGTTCTGACGGTTCATCTAATAATAGAAAGATTCTTTCTAATCCGGCGAAAGCAGATTGAGCTTGAGTATAAAACTGGCTGAGAATTTGAATAGGACGGAAAAACTGCTGGACGTAAAGTAAAAAGGATGTCACTACACCCACTGTTGCAGCTCCTGTTACCGCTAGATAACCGCCATAGGCTAGCACGCCTGCCGTTGCTAATGTGTTGAGAAAATCGATGGAGGGTAAAAAGGCTGAAGTAATTGCTACAGCTTCAACGTTGGCATCTCTATTAGCGGCGTTAAGAACATCGAATTCTTCAATATTCATCTGTACGCGATTAAATGCTTGCGCTTCTCGCACGCTGCCAATATCTTCTTCTAACTTGGCAGAAAGTTCCCCAATGGTTTGTCGGGTGACGCGAAATCTAGCTCTTGCCCAACGCGCAAATAAGCTTGTGGTAAAAATCATCAGTGGCACAACCAGATTGCTCAACAAACCAAGTTGCAGGTTGATTGAGAGCATGGCAATCACAATGCCAATTAAACTGAAAGTGTTGCCCAGCATTTGAGCGATCGTCAGTCCAAATGCTTGATTCACGGTGTTGACATCATTCAGCAATCGGCTCATTAAATCGCCTGCTTCGCTGCGATCGAAAAAGCTGAGTGGCAGACTTTGGATTTTAATGAAAATATCTTGCCTTAGTTGAGCCAGCAATCGCTGCATAATCCAGCCGACTCGAATAATTTGACCCCGAATTGCTAAGACACCAAGTCCATAGTTCAACCCTAGTAGCCCTAACAATACCAGCAGTCCTTGCAAATTCCCTTGTGCAATCAGATGATCGATCGACCAGCCGAGAAAGAATGGCCCAACTGCCTGAGTTATGGCACCAATTAATACTAATGTCAGGGCGATGGGAATTTCTTTGCGATAAAGTAGCACATATTGTAAAAAGCGCCGCAGGGTGGAAAGTTTCTGACTCGCGTTTTCCTCAGATGCAACAACGGGAATGGTGCCTCTCATAAAAATTTTGGATTTTAGATTTTGGAGTTTAGATTAAAAGTCTTTATTACAAGGCCGTAAGCAAAATTAATTATGTTAATTGGAGATCATTTTTTCTCCTTAGGCTTTACCTGAGATTCCAAAATTACACCGTAGAGTGGACTGGTTTGCATCAATTCCTCATGAGTGCCTTGTGCTACCAATCGTCCTTTGTCCATGAGAAAAATGCGATCGGCATTTTTAACGGTGCTAATGCGTTGAGCCACTACAAAGGTTGTACAAGCTTTTTGACGCATTAAGCCATCTAGTTCGGCTTGAATTTGGGCAGCAGTTTTGGCATCAACAGCCGACGTACTATCGTCCAAAATCAGAATGCTGTAATCGGTTAGTAAGGTACGAGCGATCGCAATTCGCTGCTTTTGTCCACCAGATAAGCCTACGCCCCGTTCACCCACAATCGTCTCGTAGCCATCGGCTAGACTGCTAATAAAATCATGCATTTGGGCGGTTTTTGCAACTTCAATTACCTGCTCTAAGGTGGCATCAGGTTTGGCGTAAGCAATATTCTCGCGGATTGTGCCAGAGAAAAGGGTGGTTTCCTGAAAGACAATACCAATATGCGATCTGAGGCTTTTGAGTGTGAAACTTTTTATATCTCGTCCATCAATACGAACTGCTCCCTTGGTGACATCGTAAAAGCGGGGAATTAGGTTCATAATTGTGCTTTTTCCCGAACCAGTCATTCCTAAAACGGCGATTAGCTCGTTAGGCTTGGTTTCAAAGGATACTTCTTTCAGAGTTTCGGTTGTCGCTCCGGGATAGCGAAAAGAAACATTTTCAAAGGTAATTCTACCACCGCAGGTGTCAAAGGGCACAGCACCGGGGCGATCGCGAATTTCTACCTCTGCATCCACAACTTCATAAACTCGTTCGGCGGAAGCAGCTGCTTGAGCGATCGCGGGTGCGGCAAATCCAATTAACAAAATCGGTTGGAGAATCAATGCTAGGTAGGAGTTAAACGCCACCAGTTCGCCAATGGAGAACCGATTTCCAATCACCTGCGCTCCCCCATAGGCGAAAACGGCCAGTGTTACCAAATTACTCAGCAAAAAGATCAACGGGAAAGTATCACGGATGGCGCTAATGGTCTTCATGTTTGCCTTGACTAGGCCATCATTCAGAGCTGTATAACGCGACCTTTCGGTTGACTCCCGCACAAAAGCTTTAACTACCCGGATTCCTAGCAAGTTCTCTTGCAATACAGCATTCAGGTTGCTCAGTTGCTCTTGTACTTGCCGAAAAAGCTTGTTATTTTGGTTGATGAATCGCGCCATCAACCATGCAGCGATGGGCACTACTGTGAGGGTAATTAGTGCTAATCGCCAGTTCATCAGCAGCAAAACTACCGAAATACTCACCAATGTCACAATTGAGCCGACGACTTGAATTAAGCTAGTGCCAACAAAGGTGCGGATCTGCTCAATATCGCTGGTGACGCGGGTTAGTAGTTGAGAAGTCTGCGACTGGTCATGAAAGCTGAAACTGAGATTTTGAATCTTGCTGAAAATTTTGTTTCGCAGGTCATAAGCAACACCCTGAGACACTGCTTCTGCTAGATAGCTTTGTCCAAAGTTAAATACACCACGAGCGATCGCAGCAACTACCATCCAGGCGGCACTATATAGCACAATTTGGAGGTTTTTTTGCGTGATCCCTTGATCGATTCCCCACCGAAATAATTGTGGGGTTACAGCATTTGCGATCGTCAACAGCAACAGGCTGACTAATGCTCCCAGTGAAGTCCACCGGTAAGTGCTTAAACTCTTAAGCACACGCTGGGTTGACTTTATCGACGAAGTTTCCTGGAGTTCTGCTTGTTGAACCACTGCAATTCACCCCTGTATCATTGGAAAATTATCTCGTATTTTGATTGTAAAAAACCAATTTATTCTTTGAGAATGGGGAATGTGATATAGAAAACAGCCCTGTTCTTTGTAATGAAGATTCCAGGTTTTGGGACAGTGGCATGGGAGAATACATTTCTAGCAAGCATTGCGGCTAATCAATTTCAAGACCGAAAAAAACCAAAGAACAAGAATAATGGCTCAAAATTTTCATAGCAATTCCCAACTTCCCTTAGATATTTCATCTGCTATCAGTCGCACAGCAAAGCCAAGTTCTGAGTTCTACTCTCTTTTTTCTGAAGAAGAAGTTTTAGGGATAATTGATGCATTAGAAGTCAGACGAGAAATACCTCTCAAGTATTCGTATAAAGGAAGAGGTGCAAAGATTTGGAACGATTTTTATCTAAAATATGCTATTCCTAGATGGTATGGAAGAGCAAATGTAGAAATTGACCTTTTAAAAGATAATTTTAAATATTTGAATGGTAATATCAAAACTGGGGATAGAGTAAATATTATAGACGTTGGCGCAGGTAATTCCTATCCAGTGAAAAAGTTTATTCGCAGACTAAACAAATTAGGAAAGGTTAATAAATATATTGCTTTAGACATTAGTGAAGAATTGCTTCATGTCTCCAAAAGCAATTTTAGAAAATGGTTTCCACTAGTCGAATTTAACAGTTCCACAATTGACATAGAAAGTAGTTGTGTACCCAAAATTTTATTCCAAAATCAAGCTAGCCTTGAAATTGACGACACAGCGAAAATATTTTTACACTTAGGAGTTACCATTGGAAATCATCAAAATAGAGATGCGGTGTTCAAAAATTTTAGAGATAGCATGGTAAAAAATGATCTTTTAGTATTTACTAACGAAATTGGTTCTAACTCTACATGGGACGGAATAGTTAGAGGTGGTTGCAAGTATCATGTAGAAGAAGTATATGGATGGGTTAAAAAGAAGATTGGGATTAAATCGGAAGATTGTGAACTAGTGAGAAAATACGATTTAAAAACAGATAGTATTGTTGCTAATCTGAAACTACGTCATGATTACACTATAAATTTTAGTCAGATGGGTATAGATAAAAATATTGAACTTTCTAAAGGTGAAGAGATTACTATTTGGCGACATCACAAGTATGAACTGCCTAAACTTTTGCAAGAAATAGAACGTTCTGGACTAGAACTTATTCACTATACTACTAACAAATATAAATCACATATTATGGTGATTTGTAAGGTTGCCAGTAACTAAGTTCTTCACTTAGAGGATGTTTGAAAAGTTATGATTAATGTATCAAATATTCTTTTACCCCACCCTAACCCTCCCCTTATAAAGGGGAGAGAACCGGATTTTATTGTTTCCCCCCCTTTATAAGGGGGGATTAAGGGGGGTAATTCGACTTGTGGTACAAGCGTTTGAGCTTAAGTTGACAATAATGGGCAATACCGTGTACCCATTCAAATGAGAATCGCTATAACTTAGATACCATAATGGCAGCCAGTAGAATTTTTTAGGTCTTTTAGCGAAAATTTTTCCGATCCGTATCTAATATGGTATTAAATATTTCTGATGATGCTAAAAAATCAATTTAACTTGGTTTGTGTATCAATTAAATGTACATCAAACGTGGTCTAGGTTCAGGAACTGGACGCCCCAAATCTTTAGCAGTTTCTATCCATTCCTGCATAACTAATTCTACATTATGCAGGGCTTCTTGATAAGTATCACCGTCAGCAGCACAGCCTGATAACTCTGGGACTTCAGCAATAAAGGCTCGATCTAATTCACTCCAGTAGAGAATAATTTCATACCAAAACATTATTTTTACTTCCTAGCTTATATTTGAGAATCACTGCCCGAACTTGTTTAATTTGATAACTTTTGGCTTTTCCTTTTTTATGTTGCAGGTTCAATATTTCCTCAACATCGGCTTTGACAAAAATACGATGATCGCCACGAATCCGTTCTTCAAAGCCTAGTGTATATAAAAGTTGCCACAGTTGGGCGAAAGGGATATCTGTATCAGAAGTCCCAGAGAGAATTTTGTCTAAGAGTTTGTCTTGCTGACTCACGTTTTTCTGACTGCTTTAATGTTTCTATAGTCTCATATTTATTTAAAATCAGGGTATCCAAAAGCAAATCTATCATTTTGCTCCTGAGTTAGAGCATCCCTGATGACAATCACTAGTACAACACAGCGAAAATAAGCCAATCATTCCAAATCAACGAAACCCTTATGCTGTATTCATTTTTAATTTTTAATTTTTAATTCCGCCTTGCGGTACTAGTCCAGTTATAGGGCAAACTTTAGGCTTGGATAATGCTCTACTAATTTACTTGATTTTAAAAAATACTAATTATTTGGATGTTACAGATGCTTTCTTTGAAGCGATATTTTGCAGTGAGTTTAATTTTGTGATACCAGTTTCGCCTCTAGTGGAGTGTATCATTTGTCTTGACGAATGATGCTCATTTACCCTTTTTACTGGGGTTGTCAGTCTTAATATCGGCTCGATTTATACTTTCACGACTTTTCTAGAATCCTTTAGCGTAAGGTTCCATAGAAAAGGTATCACCAATTTATAAGTGATCTAGGCAACTACAGAGGGCAAATTATTGAGATTGCTCATATCATAATGCTGAGGTATAAATCCATCTCAGTTAATAATGTGATTGAGTAAAAAATATTACATAAATATGAAAAGCCAACTTCTAAGTGCAGTTGCATTTCTAACCACGATTAGTTTGACAACAACCGTACAAGCAGCAAATTCTGAACATGTTAAACAGTTATTGGCAACCAAACAATGTCAAAACTGTGATTTGACGAGTGCAGGTTTAGTGATGGCTGACTTATCTGGAGCAAATTTGAGCGGCGCTAATCTCACAGGTGCTAACCTCAGCCGTGCAAACTTGAGCGGTGCAGATTTGCGGGGTGCAAACTTAAGTGGCGCAAGTTTATTTGGCGTTAACCTGAGCAACGCTAAATTTAATGGGGCAAATTTGACGGGTGCTGATTTGAGAAATACTTATTTAGCAAATGCAGAACTAACTGGCGCTTACTTAAATGGGACTAACTTCCAAGGTGCAGTTGCTATACCATCACAAATTGCTTCACCAGCAGAATTTTATGCTTTGGGTGTAGCAGAAGGGCAAAAAGGCAACCAACAGCAAGCAATTAGTTATTTTAATCAAGCGATCGCAATTAAACCAGAATATGCGGATGCTTATCTCGCTCGTGGTGTCGCCCGTTACCAAATACTAGATAGACAAGGTGCATTTCAAGATGCTCAAGTTGCGGAAAAATTGTTTACAGCCCAAAACAACAGCACTGGAACCCTAACAGCCCAAACTTTTATAAAAGAACTACAAACACCCATCAATGAGAAGGTAAGTACTGGTAAACCCAGCTTCGTTGACTTTTTGGGAAGTATTGGCTCAGTCTTGCTCCAGTTCTTCCCTTTTTAAAGGGGATAATAACAGTTGACAAATGACAAATAACAAATGACTTTATCTAACGAATTATGGGCAGCAAATCAAGACTTAGCCCAAGCTTGCCTAGAGCATCCTTTTGTTCAAGGCATTGGCGATGGTACTCTTGAGCGAGCTAAATTTGCTTACTACGTAGGGCAAGATGCTTTTTTCTTAGAAGCTTTTGCCCGTGCTTACAGTATCGCCGCAGCTAAAGCACCAGACTGGTTAGGTTTCACCACATTTCATAATTTAGCTAGTGGAGTTTTAGAAGAACTAAGGCTGCATAGTGCCTATGCTTATGAGTGGGGAGTCAATTTGTATGCTGTAGAACCTGCATCTGCCACCCGCCGCTATACTGATTTTTTGTTAGCAACTGCTTGGAGCAAAGATGTAGGTTTGACTGCTGCGGCAATGTCTCCTTGTATGCGTTTGTATGCCTTTTTAGGAGAAAAATTGGCTTGTAACGGTATTCCTAATCATCAATATGCAGACTGGATTCGTACTTATAGCAGCGCAGATTTTCAACCACTAATACAACAATTAGAAAATTTGGTTGACAATTATGCCGCTACTGATTCTGTTGTGCATTCAACTTATCGTTATGCGATGTTTTGTGAACGCGACTTTTTTCAGGCTGCGTGGATGTTCAGTTGAGCAAATTCATACAGGAATCTTATACCATTTTGGATTGTGAAACATCCATTAGATAAGTGTTTCAGTTTTCCATCTGTCGCAATCATTTTTCAAATTGGTATTATTTGACGTTTCCTAACCATCAAACTTACATTGTTTTAAGATATCAAGCCCACTAAAAATGCTGAGTTTTATTTTTAAAACTGCACACAAAAGAAAAGACGCAAATTTATCCTTTGCGTCTTCTTTTAATATTTTAAAAAATTAGAAACTGAATGTGGTTCTCAATGCACCAATAACAACATCATCATTAGTGTCGTTGTGATCTGGAGATGTTAACCAGATGACTCCAGGAGTAATGGTGATATTGTCACTCAGCTTATACTGGTAGAACGCTTCAAGATGATAGGATGTATCAGGATCGCTATCTAACCCTGCGATGTCAGAACTTGTCACTTTCGGCTCCATACCAGCGATGATACCTGCTAAGTTACCTTTTTTACCGAGGTCAGGGAATCCCAAGGTGACAGCATAGTTCCAAATATCAACGTCTCCACGTGTTCCTCTCAAGCTTTGGCTGTTGGTGTATCCAGCCCAACCACCCAAGACGATATTATCAGTAATGCCAATGGATGCTTGGACGCCGTAAGAATTACTGGAAAATCCTACTTGATCTTCTGGTAAACCCTGGATAGCTGCTATATCCTGGAAAGTGGCGGCATTGCTACCTGTGAGTAGTGGTTGATTGTAGGAATTGATGTAAGTTAAACCGATAGAAATGCGATCGCTTGGTTTAACTGTCAGCTGTGCTAACGCACCATAAGAACCATTGAACAAGCCATTATTGAGTGTAGGGTTATTAGCTGTACCACTCAAATACCCTAGACTTAATGCCAATTTTTCGCTGAACTCGTATGTTACTCCCAACCCCGCACCATTTATTTGGTTATAAATTGGGTTACGTGTACCAAAGGTAGACAAAGCACCAAAAGCGCCATCACCATCAAAGAGATTGACAGTGCTGGTAAGATCGTCTGCTGCACCGGCATTGGCAATAGCGACAACCTCTGTTTTTTCACCCAAGGGAAATCTATAGAACAAGGCATCTATCGCAGCATCAGTAGTACCATCCTCGCCAGCAAAAAATAAGTTACCTTCTGGCGTACCAATGTTAGGGCTGAGAATATTATTAGCCTGAATTCTGGTGAATAGGGTATCTTTCCCTGTGAAACTGGTTACTAATTCTAGCCGTGCCCGTACCCCTAAAGTTGTATTCTCGTCTGTAATTTCTGCACCGTTGACTGTATTTCCTGACAACACATCGCTGACAACTGCAACAACTTGTCCTTGCAATTTAGTTGTGGTTGAGAACTGATTCGCCTCCAATTCAGCACTGCGTACTTCTACTGCATCCACACGACCTCGGAGTGTCGCCAGTTCTGCGGAAAAATCTTCTTGCAGCTTTTGTAATGTGGCTAAATCTTGTTTACTAACTAAATCGCCAGTGGCTGTAGCAATAAGTTCGTTAACGCGATCGAGACAAGCATTCAAACCAGCAGCAAACTCATATCGCGTTAATGCCCGATTACCGCGATAAGTGCTATTTGGGTATCCTGCAATACAGCCATACCGCTCAACCAAGGATTGCAATGCTTGAAATGCCCAGTCAGTGGGTTGTACATCAGAAAATTGAGACACGGAGGTAACTTGTCCCATTTTCTGATCTGGGGCGATGTTCGTAGCTCTTGCATCTGGATTAGCTAAAACTTGCGGTTGATTAATTTCAGATTTACCTGATGTTTCACCTGCAAATGTAGCAGTATTCACAAATAGCATGAAACCGCAGACTGCTGGACTAACTAGCAGATATTTCCAGAATTTTTCCATTTCTCTCCTCACACTGATCTCCAACTCACACCCAAACCACGTTTTTTAAACGTGTATTTTATGAGAATCTTTCTCAGCAATCTTATCAGAAGTAAGCAACCTTTTTAATAAAAAAAGTCAAGAAATCCTAATTATTTAGGGAAAACTAAATTGCAGAGGGCTGTACCGTCTGAAAAAGTTTTGTTGTTACTCATTACACTGCAAACTCAGAATGATATTATGTACTTAAAATGAGAATGAGAATTATTATAGTATAAATTTAGAATACTTCCCATTGCCAATAGTGATGATGACAGAGGTAGAACAAGCATCCGTTTTGAGGAGAAATATCGTGATTGTGAATTGTAGAGAAATTAGAACAGGTAAGCAAAGAAGCGGCATCTTGTCCATAATTGCTCTGCTAATGTTATCGATGACTACTGGGTGTAGCCAATCGAATCCAAATCAGGGAACAACTTCCGAACAGTCGCCGCAAGCACAGGAAGCTGCTTCTACCTCACAGCCACAGTGGGGAAAAACTAAAGTAGTAGCGACATTTTTGCCGATATATTTATTTACTAAGGCAGTAGCTGGGGATGTGGCAGATGTAGAAATACTAATGCCACCTGGTACGGAGGTACATGAATACCAAGCGACACCAGGAAATGTCAAAGCGATCGCTACTGCTAAGGTTTTAGTAAAAAATGGTTTAGGCTTGGAGGAATTTCTGGAAGGTACTGTCAAAAATGCCCAAAATCCCAAATTAACTGAAATTGATGCAAGTATTGGTATTAAACCATTAAATGAAATTTCACCTGTTGTCAAAATGACACCAGATGAAAAAGACCAGGAACATAGTCAGGGTAATCCTCACGTTTGGTTAGATCCAGTTTTAGTAAAACAGCAGGTAACGAATATTCGAGATGGATTAATTGCTGCCGACCCGGCGAACAAAGCTACTTACGAAGCAAATGCTACAGCTTATATTAAAGAATTAGAAAGTTTAAACAGTGAATTTCAGCAGACTTTGCAGAAAAATCCCAGTTGCACCTTTATTACCTTTCATGATGCGTTTCCATATTTAGCCAAACGCTACAACCTCAAGCAAGTTGCTGTGGTGCAAATTCCCGAAGATCAACTTTCACCAACAGATGTTCAAAATGCCGTCAGCGCTGTGAAAAAATACAAAGTTAAAGCTTTATTTAGCGAACCAGGAGTAGATAATAAACTGCTGAACAGCCTCTCTAAAGACTTGAAATTAAATTTGCATACTCTGGATTCTCTAGAAACTGGCGAAACAGATCCACAGCATTATTTCAAGGCAATGAAAGCTAATTTGCAAACTTTGGAAACATCATGTAAATAGATATGTCATTTGTCAATTGTCCTTTGTCCTTTGCAAATGACCAATGACTAATGACCAATGACTAATGACCAATGACTAATAACCAATGACCAATGACCAATGACATTCCTATTTTGAAAGTAGAAGGATTAACTGTTTATCAAGGCAGCTATCTAGCTGTTCGAGATGTTTCCTTTGAATTATTGCCAGGAACAGATACAGCCATTGTTGGCCCCAATGGCGCTGGTAAAAGTACCCTGGTAAAAGCGGTTTTAGATTTGATACCTCGAAGTGCTGGGACGATTGAAATCTTGGGTCGTCCAATTTCCAGATTGGGGCATTTACGCCACACGTTGGGCTATATGCCGCAAAACTTCATTTTTGACCGTAGCTTTCCTATTTCTGTCAGCGAATTAGTCGGACTGGGATGGACTAAGGAAGGGAAAAGAAAGAATTTATTTTTTTCCAAGCTGTGGAGACAAGACCGGGAAAAATCGGCAGCAGTAACAGAAGCTTTACGGCGAACTGATGCTTATCATTTACAGCATCAAGCTATTGGTACTCTTAGTGGCGGTCAACTGAAGCGGGTTTTATTGGCTTATTGTTTGGTAATGCCTCGGAAACTCTTGGTACTAGATGAAGCCTTTGCTGGTGTTGATGTGCAAGGTGCAGCAGACTTTTACGCTTTGTTAAATGGATTAAAGCGAGAGGAAGATTGGACAGTATTACAAGTTTCTCACGATATTGATATGGTAAATCGGCATTGCGATCGCGTGCTTTGCCTGAACCAAAGCATTGTTTGTACTGGTAAGCCAGAAATTGCCCTTTCACCGCAAAACCTGTTAGCAACCTACGGCCCAGGTTTCAGCCGCTACCAGCACCAACATTAAATTTCCATAAATATGAATTTATTCAATGATTGTCAGATAAATTGGCTAGCGATCGCTAGTAGTAATGACTTGCTAGAGTTGTTACAACTTGCCTCAATACAGCGTGCGATCGTCGGTGCTGCCTTGATGGGAATACTTGGCGGGATGTTGGGTAGTTTTGTCACGTTGCGCCAGTTGTCATTTTTCAGCCACGCGGTTGGTCATGCAGCATTGGTAGGTGTGGCGTTAGGTGTGCTGCTACAAATAAATCCTACTTGGATGCTATTACCTTTTACTTTAGTTTTTGGGGTTATTGTCCTCTACTTCATCGACAAAACCGACTTAGCTAGCGATAGCGTACTTAGCATAGTGCTATCTGGGGCATTAGCGATCGGTTTAATTCTCACGAGCCTAATTAAAGGATATCGTGGCAATTTGATGGCTGTACTGTTCGGGGATATTCTAGCGATCGACACCACAGATTTAATTTTGACGCTGCTAGTCCTTGTGGGAGGTAGCATATTTTTACTATCAACTCTGCGACAGCAAATTTTATTGACCCTTAACCCCGATGTCGCCCAAGTTCAAGGCGTTCCCGTCCAATTGTACCGCTACGCTTTTGTGGTCTTACTTTCACTCGCCGTTGCTGTAGCGATTAAAGCTGTCGGTGTTTTACTAGTGAACGCCTTTTTGGTCATTCCCGCCTCCACCGCCAAACTGATGAGTCACCACTTTAGCCGTTTTTTAGTCATGTCGGTGATAGTTGGTTCCATCAGCAGCATTGCTGGCATCATGGTCTCAGGTCTTTTCAACCTTGCTTCTGGACCAAGTATTGTTCTTGTCCAGTTTCTCCTATTTGTAGCCGTTTTCATCTGGTTTAAGTTGAGTTTGAAAGCTGCATAACTATTTTTCTCCAAAGACTTGCTATATTCTTTTATCTTTGCTACATTGATTAATCGTGGCTCACAAAAGCCCCAGCCGGGATAGCTCAGTTGGTAGAGCAGAGGACTGAAAATCCTCGTGTCACCGGTTCAAGTCCGGTTCCTGGCATACTTTACAGCGAAAAACACTTCTGACATATTGCATAAGCAAAAGAGTTGCCTGCAAGTTGTTTTTAGCTGGGGTGGAGAACGCTATTAGAATGCGTTGCTTCCCTACACCCTTAGCAAGTTGAATTTACCTATAATCAAAGAAACCGAAGCCACCGCGGTAATAGTCATGCTGTCAGAAAACCTTAAAGTCGTTGGGCTTCCAAGCACTGAAGAACTAGCCTGCTCGGACGATATACCTGTGGATAATGAGGATCAAAATTTTCTGCCCAACATTCTACTGTTCCTATTAACCTCGATTTGGGCAACGCGCACCGATTGGTTTTTCGGCGTAGACATGGCAATCTACCACACAACAGGGGCTAATGCGAGAGTCCCCATAGTACCAGATGGGTTTCTGAGTTTGGGAGTCGATCGCAAAAAAGGTGGTAAATCGCGTAGAAGTTACGCTGTCTGGGAAGAAAATGAGGTAGTACCGATACTAACATTGGAGATGGTATCCCATTCCCCAGGAAGTGAATACGACGAAAAGTTAGAAATTTATCGGAAACTTGGCGTACTTTACTACATTATTTACAACCCCGAATATTGGCAACGCGATCGACACCAACCATTTGAAATTTACAAATTGGTAGATAAAAATTATCAATTACAAATTGGCGAACCCCATTGGATGCCAGAGGTTGGTTTAGGAATTGGACGACATCAAGGTGTTATTGGTGGAATTGGTCAGGAATTTCTATCTTGGTATGACGAACAAGGAAATCGGTATTTAACGGCAGAAGAAAAAGCAGAAAAGTTTGCACAGCATTTACGTTCTCTTGGTATCGACCCCGATAATTTACCCGGCAATCCGTAAATTAGGTTTGCTTCAAGCTAAAAAGCGGGAAGTTGCTAAGTAGTTGAAATCTTGTTAGCTTTTATGCTTAAAATTGCACAAGAGGTTTATTTAGCATCTACTGACAGCTAAAGTTAACCCTTTGCAAGACTCACCTAAGCAATGCTGACTGAAATTTTACCTTTCCGTTTTGAGTTAGACACGATCGCGATCGCTGGAGCGAGTTTGTGGTCATTGGCGCTATATCTAGGTTTTTCCAGAGTCAATGAATGGGTAATCGAGCAACTCAATCGCTGGTTTAACTTTGCCGAGCGATCGCTCTACACCAGCCAGTCAGAATTTGAAAAGACTCGTAAAGCCAGAGAATCCCAAAACGCTTTCTACGCCTCACTGTTTAGCATTGTGCCTTTTTTGGTAGTCGGCGCTTTATGTAACTGGGGTCTGGAAATTAGTTTAGGTGAGAGTTGGGGAATTAGTACAGGTATATTAGCCTGTATGGGTGCTGGCATTTTTGAACTTGGGCGCAGGGATGGAGAATCTTCAGATTAAGCCAGAGTAAAAATGAGGGAGATGTTGCTTTGATGATTCCCTCATCTTTCCCTAATTCCCAATTTCCTCACCAACAATCTGTGCTATCTTCTGCGCTGCACCGCTTTCACCGCGAATATTACGGAGTTTAGCACGCATATCATCCAATTTTTCTGGATTAGCCAAAAAGTCTAAAACCATTTCCCCAACCTCTTGCGGTTGAAGTTTACCCATAATTTCTGCGACTATCTCTTCCTGTGCCCAGATATTTGGCCATGCTAATAAACCTTTGTGTCTCACAAATCTCAGAAATGACCAATTAATCACCTTAGCGCATAGTGTACCGACTACCGGCAGATTTGCCAACAATCCAGGTAAACCATCCCAAGAACGCATGGCATCAAGTTGCTGGGTTGGTAGTAAAACAATCATTGGCACTCCTAAAGCACCAAGTTCAGCAGTGTTTGCCCCTACCGTAGTTAAGCAGATGCAGCACTGGGATAATAAATGATATGCAGGGTTTTCTTGCCACAGTTCCACAGTTAAGCCCGTTGCTGTTTTGAGCAATGCCTTGCTTTTAGGATCGTTTGGGATAATTAAGGAAGCACCGCTAAAGGCAAAGATTTCAGCAATAGAGTTCTTTTGGGGATCGGCAAAACCAGCTAAAGTTTGTAAATCCAAAGTTGGGGCTACAGGAATCACAAATTTGGTTTGCGGTCTTTTTGTATGAACGTATTCGGCAATAGCTAAACATAATGGTACTCCTTGGGCTAATTTTGCTGCTTTTGAACCAGGGAGTAAACCAATTAATTCAGTCTTTTGTCCTACGCTGTGGGAAGTCGCTGACGCGTCTATGTCATTAGTCATTTGTCCTTTGTCGTTTGCTAAGGACAAATGACCAATGACTAATGACTCTTGACTACTAGCTTCTAGCATCAAATCACCGACAACGGTGAATTTGTGAGCATATTTTGCTGGGACTTTGGCTGCCACTTCGGGTTTCATCACACCAAAGCAATCAATCCAATTATGCCAACGAGCTTCCCATTCGGCGTAAACAACTGTGCGATATCCGAGCGTTTTGCCTATAATCACTGGAAAAATTTGATCGCCGCCCAGAAAAACGACTACACCGCGACTTCTCCAATCCCAATTTTCAAATGTTTTGCCCCAAAGCAAAAATTGCCAAAAATGTTCTGCTCCCTGAACTCTATCTACTTCGGGGAAAGAAAGAGCGATCGCTGCTTCTTTCCCACTGGCATTTGAGCAAGGTGATAACACCACAGAAATCCTCATTAAAGAAGGATCATCCCCTAGTTCTTGCCGCAACGCCTTTACTACTGGACGCACCCAGGTTGTTACTTCACCTGGGCCATTTGAAAGGATAAGAATATCTACTTGAGTCATTAGTCAAGAGGCAAATATTACCTAATTCGTTCTTATGTTATCAAAACAGAATTCAGGAGTCAGGAGCCAGAATTCACTTGGGTTGTAGCTATGGGTAACAATCATAGCTGCGATTATTAATAATTTTTTGGGCAATCTAAAATATAGCCCCTTTTTTTTGCTAACTCATTGTTTAGAGGGTGAACCCTGTGATAAAAGGCAACTACAGCCCATCTGACACCAAAATGTATTCCTCGCGGAATTTGCTGATCCGATTTATTCTCGGTGGCACTACTCTTATTGTGAGTATTTCTGCCTATTTTAGCTATCAGGCTGCTCGGAAAATAACGCTAGAAGACTTGAGAGGAAAAGCTTTTTTAGAGGTACAGAAAGGGGTTGATGAAATTGAAGAGTGGTTGCATGTTCGCAAAGTAGAGGTGCAAACCCTTGCTTATACTTCAACTGTACGCTCCTTAGACTGGTCTGTGGCGGAACCCTATTTAAAGTCAGAAGTTGAGCGGATCAATGAATTTTTCTTTTTCCAAATAGCTACCCCGGATGGTTCGTATTTTAATACTAAGGTTGGTCGGTCAAATAAGAATATTAAAGATCGAGCCTACTTTCAAAAAGCATTAGCCGGAAAAAGCAACATTTCCGATCCCTTTATCAGCCGTTCCACAGGCATTCCTTTAATTGCGATCGCCACTCCAATCTGGTCAAATTCTCCTACCAATCGTTCACCAATTGGGGTTTTCCACGGCAATGTTAAAGTTGATCGCATTGCTAAGGTGGTCAACTCGCTGCGCTATGGCAAGAACAGCTATGCGTTCGCCCTGAATTCCCAAGGAGAAGCAATCGTCTATCCCAACTCAACGTTAATGTCAACGGTAGAAAAACCTGCACCCAGCCTGCTGAAAATTCCAGATCGTAATTTAAATGCGATCGCGCAGCGAATGATAAACAAACAACAGGGAATTCAGTTGATGGAAATTGACGGCACCAAAAAGTATGTTGCTTATGTGCCGTTGCGAGAAGCTAATTGGTCTGTGGCTTTGGTAATTCCGCGCCAAAATATTGAATCTCGGCTACAATTTCTCGATCTGATTGCCCTAATTGTGGGCGGATTGACAGTGACGATGATTGCTGTCTTGTGGCAGGTACAAGCCTTTGAACAAGCTCAACTGAAAAAATCTAAAGCAGCAGATGATACCGCAAATCATGCTAAGAGCGAATTTTTAGCCAACATGAGCCATGAACTGCGAACGCCCTTGAATGGTATTTTGGGTTGCGCTCAAATTTTGCTGCGTTCTAAAGGTTTGCCGGAGCCAGAGCAATATCATGTAAACATCATTGAACAGTGTGGCTCTCATCTACTGACTTTAATTAATGACATTTTGGATCTTTCCAAAATTGAAGCGCGAAAACTGGAACTGCATTCTCAAGATGTGCATTTTTCGTCTTTTTTACAGGGAATTGCGGAAATTTGCCAGATTCGGGCAGAGCAAAAAGGTATTTTATTTGTCTATGAACTCGCCAGCAACTTACCCACAGCTGTTCATGTCGATGTCAAAAGGTTACGTCAGGTTCTCTTGAATCTGCTGGGAAATGCCATTAAATTTACCGATGAGGGTAAGGTTAGCTTCAAGGTTGAGGTAATCGATCGACTTCCTGCTGATGGGCAGACAGAGAAATATCACATTCACTTTAGTGTAAAAGACACAGGAATTGGTATAACTCCAACCCAATTAGACAACATTTTTTTGCCATTTGAACAAGTAGGTGAGAAAAAGCATCAGATAGAAGGGACAGGGCTGGGTTTAGCTATTACTCGGCAGTTGGTGCAGATGATGGGTAGCGATATCCAGGTTAAAAGTCAGCTCGGTCAAGGTAGTACTTTCTGGTTTGAAATTGCGATCGCCGAAGCCAGCGAATGGGTAGAGTCTGCTATGGCTGCATCCAAGGGACAAATCATTGGTTTTGAAGGTAGTCCCCGCACTATCCTGATGGTTGACGATCGCTGGGAGAATCGCACAGTAATTACAAATTTACTGCAACCATTGGGTTTCAACGTAGTTGAAGCCAGCAACGGTAAAGAAGGTTTAGAAAAAGCGATCGCCCTTAAACCAGACTTGGTGATTACAGATTTGCTGATGCCAGAAATGGATGGGTTTGAATTAATTAAACACCTGCGTCATACCCCAGGTATCCAGGATGTCAAGATTATCGTCTCTTCTGCTAGTGTCTTTGAAGCCGATCAACATCGCAGTCTGCAAGCAGGAGGTGACACCTTTTTGAGCAAACCTGTACAGGTAGATGAATTACTACATCAATTAGAGTGTCATTTAGATTTGGTATGGATTTACCAGCAGAGTGAGAAACAAATAATCAATTCTTCGGCTACAACACTTGATAGCTCATCAGATAAATTGACTCCTCCTTCGCCCGATGTATTGCGGGAACTGATGAATTTAGCGAGTAAAGGTAACTTCAATGACATTCTCAAATGGGCAGATAAACTAGAAGAAACAGACACAAAATTCGCTCCCTTTGCTAACCAATTGCGGCAGCTAGCCAGGCAGTTTGATGAAGATTTAATCCTCAAGTTTTTGATCGAAAAAGAAAATGATTATTTTCTCTAAACTTCTTTATTTAAATTTATTTATACGGATTGTAATGCGTGAATTTTGAATTTAGAATGTTCGCCTTTGGCGTCTCGCAGAGAAGCAACGTGAATCAATATAGGTTAGAAATATTATGACAGCAACGATAGGCGATCAAAGAAATTCCCTAAATCGCGAGCCTAGCAGAGGAATTATTTTAGTCGTTGACGATAACCCTGCCAACTTACAAGTTTTGTCGAGCTTTTTGGATCAGTCGAGCTTTGAAGTTTGGGCAGCTCGCAGTGGTGAAAAAGCCATTCAGAGATTAGACAATGATAATTTACCTGATTTAATCTTGCTTGATATAATGATGCCGGGTATCGATGGTTTTGAAACTTGTAAATACCTAAAAAGTGAAAGCAATCCTCGTGTCCGGGATATTCCGATCATTTTTATGACTGCTCTTTCAGATACTGCTGATAAGGTTAAAGGATTGCGACTAGGAGCCGTAGATTATATTACTAAACCTTTTCAATATGAAGAGGTGTTGGTGCGAATAGAGCAGCAACTGAAACTGAGAAATTTGACAAAAACCTTGATTGCCAAAAACGCCGAATTACAACAGATTCAAACCCAACTGATTCATGCAGAAAAGGTTGCCACCTTGGGTCAAATGACAGCAGGAATTGCCCATGAAGTAAATAATCCTATCAATTTTATCGCTGGCAACTTGAATTTTATTGAACAGTATTTTCAAGAGATTGTTAATTTACTGGAACTATATCAAAAGTATCTGCCCGACCCACCTTATGAAATCCAAAATGCTATTAAAACAAAAGACATCAGCTATTTGTTAAATGATTTCTCCAAAATTATTCAATCTATGCAGTTAGGTACAGATCGCGTTACAGAAATTGTGTCATCGTTGAATAAGTTCTCTCGATACGGAGAAGCAGGGAAAAAGCTGGCTAACCTTCATGAAGGATTAGAAACTACGCTACTCATTCTTGGGCATCGACTTAAATCAAATGCTCATCGTCCAACAATTAAATTAATCAAAGAATATGGAGATTTACCACTTATTGAGTGCTATGCAAGCGAACTAAATCAGGTTTTTATGAATTTGATTAGTAATGGGATAGATGCAGTTGAAGAAATACAAAAAAATCAACATTTCGATGAAAATTTTAGACATATTGGGATGATTTGGATTAAAACGGAAGCCATTGCAGAGCGAGTTATTCTCAGAATTGCAGACAATGGGTCAGGAATCAGCGAAGCAAATCGGACAAAGATATTCGATGCTTTTTACACTACAAAAGTTATCGGTAAAGGAACAGGGCTAGGTTTATCTATTGCTTACCAAATTGTAGTTAACAATCATGGCGGTAAGCTAAGTTGCCATTCAACACAAGGTGAAGGTACAGAGTTTGTGATTGAATTACCTATCCGATAAATTAGAATACTAAATCCTAAACTGCATTGGCATTCAGAAAATACTTGCAATTGCTGAATTCTACTTATTGAAGCACTAAACGATACCAGAATCCACCGTAATGTTGCTGCATCAACAGCAGTATTAGCTGGGTTAGCATTAAATAAATATCTAATTAAAAGAATTTTGCGGAGTAAGACTATGCGCAAATCTGTGATTTATCAAGATATTCTGCAAGAAGGGCTTGAATAAAAAGCTCAATGAATTACAGTAAATATGCTTAATCAAGGAATTGCGATCGCATTTCCTGAACTCTATCGACTTCTGGGTAAGAAATGGCGATCGCGGCCTCTTTGACACAGCATTTGGACAAGGCGATCGCTCTTGTCGCTCCCATCCCCAAGAAAACACCTATAAACACGATAGGATCAATACTCGTAGAGTAATATCATATTTATAATGTCTTATAGTGACTTCTCGCTGTCAAAAGTCAAACGCGACTTTAACTTAACGATAGTTGAAAGTGGACGGTTTTTACCAGAAATGCAGTCTATAGAACCTAGTTTTTACCTCAAAGAAGCACTAAGCGAAGGACTACCACTAGCAACAGCAACTGGTTCAGAAAAAGCTCGTTCAGAGTTAATTATTAGTCCAATACTCGTAGAAGTTCGGAAAATTCTTGAACGCAAAGTCAGCTTTTTTTCGGGTGAAGATTTTACCGTTGCATCGGAGCTAGGCTTAAATGGAGTATGTGATTTTTTAATTAGCCGCTCACCCGAACAAATATTTATTGAAGCTCCTGCGATCGTAATTATTGAAGCGAAAAAAGGTGATTTAAAACCTGGTTTAGGGCAATGTGCAGCAGAAATGATTGCCGCCCAAAAATTTAATGAAATCAATAATATACCGATTAAAACAATTTATGGCAGCATCAGCAGCGGTACGGCTTGGCGATTTTTGAAATTAGAAGAGCAAACACTGAGTATTGACTTGAATGATTATACCGTTCCACCAGTGGAAATACTTTTGGGAATGTTAGTTTGGATGGTGCGGGAAGGTTGATTCAGAATTGATTTTAACAAACCGCTTACATGGGTTTTATTTTTTTTAAATAGTATATAGTCAAATAGTTATTTAGCCATAAAATGACATTACAAAAAATTTACATATAAGTGAGTAAACACTTTTATATAAAGTCAACAATTACGAAGAAATATTTCGTTTTTTATATCGATTTGTGTCATATAGGCGATAAAATGCCTACTGGGCAAGCGTTTTCTGATAAAAAACAGATATTGCCTAAAAGATCACAAGTTACCTGTGGCTGATGATGCCGCTAGGAACTTACAGAGAGAACACGCATCAAAGGAGCCGAAGAAGCATGTTCACACACGTCAAGTCCACCATTAGACACATTGCGCCTGATAACTTACGCGGTCGTAGTTTAATCAAGGTGGTCTATGTCGTGCTTGAGTCCCAGTACCAGAGTGCTTTGTCGCAAGCGGTTCGCACGATTAACGCGAACAATCCAAACTTGGCGATTGAAATCAGCGGGTACTTGATTGAGGAACTCCGCGACCCAGAAAATTACGAGGAGTTTAAACGAGAAATTGAGAATGCGAATATCTTCATCGCTTCCCTCATTTTCATCGAAGACTTAGCACAGAAAGTTGTAGCAGCAGTAGAACCACACCGCGATCGCTTGGATGTTTCCGTTGTCTTTCCCTCAATGCCAGAGGTAATGCGCCTGAGTAAAATGGGCAGCTTTTCCTTGGCACAGTTGGGTCAGTCAAAAAGTGCGATCGCCCAATTCATGCGGAAACGCAAAGAAAAATCCGGTGCGGGATTCCAAGATGGGATGCTGAAGCTTTTGCGAACCCTACCGCAAGTTCTGAAGTTTTTACCGATGGATAAGGCACAGGATGCCCGAAATTTCATGCTCAGTTTTCAGTATTGGCTAGGTGGTTCTCCAGAAAACCTGGAAAACTTCTTGCTGATGCTAGCTGATAAATATGTATTTAAAGGTTTAGAAAAACAGAATTTTGCACCTTCTACATACGAACAGCCGGTGGTTTATCCCGATTTAGGGATTTGGCATCCTTTGGCTCCCAGTATGTTTGAAGATGTCAGAGAGTACCTCAATTGGTATACAGCTCGTAAGGATATTTCTAGTGATCTAAAAGATCCCCTAGCTCCTTGTGTCGGGTTAGTATTGCAACGTACTCACCTAGTTACAGGCGATGATGCCCATTATGTCGCAATGGTGCAGGAGTTGGAAGCACTAGGCGCACGGGTATTACCTGTGTTTGCTGGTGGTTTGGATTTCTCCAAGCCTGTTGATGCTTACTTCTACGAACCAATTACCAAGATACAGTTAGTAGATGCAGTAATATCGCTGACTGGTTTTGCTTTAGTGGGTGGCCCAGCTAGACAAGATCATCCCAAGGCAATTGAATCACTCAAACGCTTAAATCGTCCTTATATGGTGGCGTTACCCTTAGTATTCCAAACCACAGAAGAGTGGATGGATAGCGATTTAGGGTTACATCCAATTCAAGTAGCTTTGCAAATTGCAATTCCGGAATTGGATGGAGCAATTGAGCCGATTATCTTATCGGGTAGAGATGGAACTACTGGGAAAGCGATCGCACTCCGCGATCGGGTTGAAGCTGTAGCCGAACGCGCCTTAAAATGGGCTAACCTCCGCCGCAAGCCGAAGCTCGATAAAAAAGTCGCCATCACCGTTTTTAGTTTCCCGCCAGATAAAGGCAACGTGGGAACCGCCGCTTACTTGGATGTATTCGGCTCCATCTACGAGGTAATGAAAGCCCTTAAAAATAACGGCTACGACTTACCAGAATTGCCAGAATCAGCCGAAGCGTTGATGCAAGAAGTCATCCATGACGCTCAAGCGCAGTACAACAGCCCAGAACTGAACGTTGCTTACAAAATGTCGGTTCCTGAGTATGAGGCACTTACCCCTTACTCTCACCGATTAGAGGAAAACTGGGGCCCACCTCCCGGACATCTCAACAGCGATGGGCAAAATCTGCTAATTTATGGTAAGCAATTCGGTAATGTCTTCATCGGTGTACAACCTACATTCGGTTACGAAGGCGACCCGATGCGGCTGTTGTTCTCCCGTTCAGCGAGTCCTCACCACGGTTTTGCTGCTTACTACACTTACCTAGAGCAAGTTTGGAAAGCTGATGCTGTACTGCACTTTGGTACACACGGTTCCTTAGAATTCATGCCAGGTAAACAGATGGGGATGTCTGGTGATTGTTATCCAGATAACTTGATTGGTTCAATTCCCAACCTGTATTACTACGCAGCAAATAATCCGAGTGAAGCGACAATTGCCAAACGCCGGAGTTATGCCGAAACAATTTCCTACTTGACACCGCCGGCAGAAAATGCTGGTTTGTATAAAGGTTTGAAGGAACTCAGCGAGTTAATTGCTTCCTACCAAACCTTGAAAGATAGTGGACGCGGTGTTTCCATTGTTAACAGCATCATGGATAAATGCCGGATCGTGAATCTGGATAAGGATATTAACCTGCCAGAAACCGATGCCAGAGACATGAGTACCGATGAGCGGGATAATATTGTTGGCAACGTTTACCGCAAGTTGATGGAAATCGAGTCGCGGTTGTTGCCTTGTGGGTTGCACGTCATTGGTAAACCGCCAAGTGCAGAAGAAGCGATCGCAACTCTCGTCAACATTGCTAGTCTAGATCGTCAAGAAGAAGGACTTCAAGGCTTACCGGGAATTATCGCTAACAGCATTGGGCGTAACATTGATGATATTTACCAAAATAGCGATCGGGGCATTTTAGAAGATGTCCAGTTATTGCAAGATATCACTTTGGCAACCCGTGCAGCAGTTACCGCCCTTGTCCAAGAGCAAATCGACGCCGATGGACGAGTTTCTCTGGTTTCCCGGTTGAATTTCTTCAACATGGGCAAAAAGGAACCTTGGGTAGAAGCATTGCATAAAGCAGGTTATCCCAAAGTTGACACCGCCGCCCTAAAACCCCTACTTGAGTATTTGGAATTCTGCTTGCAACAAGTTTGTGCCGACAACGAACTAGGAGCATTACTCAGAGGGCTGGAAGGTGAGTACATTTTACCTGGCCCTGGTGGCGATCCCATCCGCAACCCGGATGTATTGCCTACAGGTAAGAATATCCATGCTTTAGATCCGCAATCCATCCCAACAACGGCAGCAGTCCAATCAGCCAAAATCGTCGTAGATCGGCTTTTGGTACGTAACAAGGCTGAAAATGATGGAAAATGGCCAGAAACCATCGCCTGTGTCCTCTGGGGAACCGATAACATCAAAACTTACGGTGAATCCCTAGCGCAAATTATGTGGATGGTGGGTGTGCGTCCAGTTCCCGATGCCTTGGGACGGGTGAACAAGTTGGAATTGATATCTCTAGAAGAGTTGGGACGCCCCAGAATTGATGTGGTAATCAACTGTTCTGGTGTATTCCGCGACTTGTTCATCAACCAAATGAACCTGCTAGACCAAGGCGTGAAAATGGCGGCTGAGGCGGATGAACCTTTAGAAATGAACTTTGTTCGCAAACACGCTTTGCAGCAAGCTGAAGAAATGGGGATTAATCTGCGTCAAGCAGCGACGCGCGTTTTCTCCAACGCTTCTGGTTCCTACTCGTCAAATATCAACTTGGCGGTAGAAAACAGCACTTGGGATAGCGAAGCCGAGTTGCAGGAAATGTATCTCAACCGGAAATCTTTCTCCTTCAATTCTGATAACCCCGGAATTATGGACGAATCGCGGCAGATTTTTGAAAGTACATTGAAAACTGCTGATGCAACTTTCCAAAATTTGGATTCTTCGGAGATTAGCTTAACTGACGTTTCTCATTACTTCGATTCAGATCCCACTAAGCTGGTGGCAAGTCTGCGGGGTGATGGTAAAAAACCAGCATCTTATATTGCAGATACAACCACAGCTAACGCCCAAGTGCGGACATTATCAGAAACCGTGCGTTTAGATGCGCGTACCAAATTGTTAAATCCCAAATGGTACGAGGGTATGCTGTCTCACGGTTACGAAGGTGTGCGCGAACTCTCCAAGCGGTTGGTGAATACAACAGGTTGGAGTGCGACAGCCGGCGCTGTGGATAACTGGATTTATGAGGATACTAACGAAACCTTCATCAAAGATGAAGAAATGCAGAAACGGTTGCTGAATCTCAATCCCCATTCTTTCCGCAAGATTGTATCAACTTTGTTGGAAGTCAATGGACGCGGTTATTGGGAAACTAGCGAGGATAATTTAGATCGTCTGCGCGAGTTATACCAAGAAGTTGAAGACCGGATTGAAGGGATAGACTAGGATTAATGGGCAGGCTTTATGCCTGCCCTAACTTTTCAATCTGAGATATGACTATGAATGCTTTAACGGTCAACCTTCAATCAGTATTGGAACTGACAGATGAGCAGTTTTTTAATCTATGTCAGGCAAACCGTGACTTGAGGTTTGAACGCACTGCTATGGGAGAATTAATAATCATGCCACCTACAGGGGGAGAAACCGGAAATAAGAATGCCAGAATCACTCAACAATTAATGAATTGGACAGATATCGATGGTACTGGCATCGCTTTTGATTCTTCTACTTGTTTTAAATTACCTAATGGTGCAGATCGTTCGCCTGATGCTTCTTGGATAAAGTTAGAACGATGGGATGCTTTAACTGAAGAAGAAAAACAAAAGTTTCCTCCCATTTCTCCTGATTTTGTAATTGAGTTACTTTCGCCAAGTGATAGTTTGAAAGTTGCTCAGGAAAAGATGAGGGAATATATAGATAATGGTGTGCGTTTGGGTTGGTTAATTAATAGTAAATCGCGGCAAGTAGAGATTTATCGTCAAGGACAAGAGGTTGAGGTATTGGAATCGCCTCTTACTTTGTCAGGAGAAGATGTGTTAAATGGCTTTACGTTAAATCTTGGACTAGTGTGGTAACAGAATGAAGGCATCCATTGTCAAATAATTTATGTAGGTTAGGAAGGTCGAAATTGAAATGATTCAAACATTTCAAAATAAAGCATTAGAAAATTTATTTAGAGAAAATTTTAATAAAGGAGTTCCTGCAAACTTAGAAAAGAAAATTAGAATTAGACTTGAAGTTATAGACTCAGCGTTAATTGTAGAAGATATTAGATTACCGGGTTATGATTTACATGAATTAAAAGGAGACAGGAAAGGAACTTGGTCAATTAAGGTATCAGCAAACTGGCGTATAACTTTTAGATTTGAAGATGGCGATGCTTATGATGTCAACCTTGAAGATTATCATTAGCTCCTGTGTTAATATTAGATTTGGCTAGACAATGCTAAATAAGTTAACCCAATTATTAAGTAAGAAGTATTAATTATGGATAATTGGCAAGATATTACTGATGATAGATTAGTAAGACCAATACATCCTGGCGAAGTAATTGCAGATATTTTAGATGATTTAGATATTACTACCGCAAATTTTGCAGAAGTTTTAGGAGTATCTAATCAAACAATTCAGGAAATTATTAATGGCCAGAGATCAATTACAGTAGATATAGCAATACGTCTTGGTAAAGCTTTAGGAAATGGGCCAAGACTTTGGCTTAATCTTCAGCAAAAAGTCGATCTTTGGGATGCTTTGCAAAGCCATAAAGAAGAATATGAGCAAGTTATGACATTGGTTTAGAAGAAATTGAAATTATATAGAGTATAGAAAACAAGCCTGTGAAAGCAGGCTTGTTTTCTATTGTTTTGTTAGTAGAGATAAATTGCTATTATTTTTTTGATCTTGTCCTGTTCTATACAATTTACTTTATTTAGAATTTCTTTTTGAAAATTCGCTTTCTAGTCTTTTTTTCAACTGTTCAACAAAACTTACAGTTGTGATTACGTCACGATTATCTATATTAATATTTAAATGTAGAAACTGCTCTTCAATAATCTCAGTTCCTTTCTCAAACACTTGCAAATATTCTTGCTGGCTATTAAGCACAGATATAATTTTATTACAATACTGTTCCATTTTTCTTTGATTATCCAGGCTTGGCATATCTGCTCCTGCGGTCAAATACCTCATAGCCATAAGTAAATAATATTTACATTTTTTATACTTAGGGTCTAACTTGTTTCTATTTCTCTGATTAAAAAGATTTTCAAGTCGATAGTAAGCAAAAGCACTTGCATAATAGCTTGTTGGACTATGATTAGCACCAAAAATCTTACTACCTATTTCTCTAGATAAATCTCCATAGGAACGTGATACTCTATGAGGCTGGTCAAGAAACATAGCAGCAAAAGTTTTAATTTGGTCGGGAATTGTAATAACGCGATTTTTCGGTACATCTGCTCTATCGTGATACTGTTTTGAACGTCTTTCATAATATAACTGTTCTCCAGCATGAAAAGATTCAAACGAGTTGTAGCATTGTTCTAATTTCTTTTGGAATTCAGATAACGCTGCAAGTTCTTCTTTTTTAACTGGTGTTTGATGATTAGTTGCTTTAATTATGCTATTTATTACATCATCTTTGTCTGTAACAATTATCTTTACTGGAATTTGTAAATTATTAATACCACTTAAGTTTCTACAGTTAAACAAAACGTGGCTTGTTTGACACCCGTTAACTATTTGATAATCTCGAATGTTAAATCTATTGCCAACAGTATCTAATGATTTAGCTATTATTGTTATTCCATTATTTAAGACTGAAAATCTATCTAATTCTCCTGACTTTAATGTAGACTCGATATCATGATTAACATCATTACTTCCTTGAAAGGCTCGAATATTATCATAAAAAATGGATAATCTAATATTGTCGAACTCATCAACTATTAGTTTTCTGAATTCCGAAAAAGGTAGAGTACCTATATACGATTCAGATATTCCTGAGATTTCAGGTAATACTACTCTGCTAGCAAAAATAATATCTGTACTTAATGCTAGTTTTGTACTTTGATATAGCTTTCTAATTTCATCAGCACCTAGTGCCTGAATTTCTACTTTTTCAAATATGTTTTTATCTTCAATTTCATGTTTTTTAGCACTCATACGCCTGACTAAGTTTTTGTCATCAGTCCATTTACCTGTTGTGATATAGTACATCTTGCATAAAGGTCTTCCCCGTAGCATCATACTACTTTTTGAATATATATGTGTAGCTATTTTTGCTTTATATTCAACCATTTCATTGCGTTCTAAAACTGGTTCTTCTTCCGCAAAAAAATCTGAAACTCCCTCAAAGAACTTTAACATATCTCCACTATCAAAAGTGTTTGATGTTTTAGACTGAATAAAGATAAATGTTGCTTCCATACGTTTATTGATATCAGCTAAATCATCAACTTCTTCAATAGAGTCTACAAGTTTACCATTTACAATAATAGCGATGCCATCAAGTCCGGTATCATTTGAACTGCCTACAGAAACATCTTCTACTTTAAAAGTCTCAGGATACTCTCGTGAAATTACGCAGTAGTTACAAAATTTTTCAAAATCTATTGCTTCTCCTTCTGATTCTATTTCATGTTCTTTTAGAAAAGCTTCTATCAAACTTTTGGTAATTCTATCCACAAAAATACCTCCGTAATATGCTTAATCAGTGATGCTTGTGGCTGATAGTAAATGTACACAAAAAGGCTACTAATTCAAGTATATATAATAACATAAATAACCAAAAACAATGCAAAAGCCTTTCAAACAATTAATCATAAAACGATGATCTGGAAACCCGTGATTGTTAGAATATGCATTACTGTTGAGTTGATTCTAAAGAAATTAGCTGTTGGCAAAACCCCAGAATAAATCCTAGAATCTAATTCACGACTCATACGCGAAGAAATTTGAGCAGCTATTGAGAATTGAATGTCTACACAAAGCGATCGCTTTATTTTTGGGGTTTTCTGTAAAGCGATCGCACTCACTCTTCCATACAGGCAATCGCTTAGTTTTTGATGTTTTCTGCAAGGCGATCGCTCTTTGGGAGTGTAATTTTAAGGGGATGAGATATTGAAGTTATCGGCCAGTGAGTATAATTATAATAACTGAACTTAATATCTAGCCAATATTACTACGAAGGAAATGCCAGCAAAAGACATTTACCATGATGCTGTTAAAAATGCCTTAATTAAAGATGGCTGGACAATTATAGCTGACCCTTATTTTTTGCAGTATGAAGATGCAGAACTTTATGCTGATTTATTTGTAGAAAAAGCCTTGTTAGCAGAACAAGAAGGACGAAAAATAGTTGTAGAAATCAAGAGTTTTATCAGTCCTTCTCCCATGAGAGATTTTGAAAATGCTCTAGGTCAATATATTCTATACCGCGATATTTTACAACTAGCCAGTAAAAACTATAAAATTTATCTAGCAATCAGAGATACAGTATTTGATACTTTCTTTCAAAGAAAATCTATTCAAGCAGTAGTTAAACTTCAGCAAATTGAATTTATTGTTTTTAACAATGAAAGGGAGGAAATTACTTTATGGATAAATTAACACAATATCGAGAGTTAATTAAACAGGTGCTAACTGAATATGATAATTTATCTCGTCAATCACCTGATAAAATTGCTGAAAATTGTTTAGTATTTGATGAAAACCATGATCATTATCTCTGGTTAACTGTAGATTGGCAAGGTAGCAAAAGACTTAAATATACTCATGTTCATATTCGGATTAAAAATGAGAAAATTTTCATAGAAGAAGACTGGACAGAAGAAGGAATAGCGACTGAATTAATGAAATTAGGTGTAAGTAGCAACGATATTGTGTTAGCTTTTCAGCCTCCAGATGTGAGAAAATTTACAGAATTTGCAACAGCTTAGTAGGTTATTTTTCTACCCAAGCGATCGCTTTATTTTTGAGGTTTTTTGTAGGGCGTAGGCGTAGCCCGTCGTAGACATCGCACTGTTGGGCATCAAAGCAAATGCAGCGTTTGATTTGATGGACAAAATCTTGTCCGCTATATTTAAAGTGTACCAGTTGCTTCCTCACTCCAAATTAATCAGTATGGATATCACAGCTACTTTGAACGAAATCGCAACTCTTAGTGTTGAAGATAGAATCCGTATTGTACAGGCAATTTGGGATAGCATCGCAGCAGAGCAAGTTTACCCTGATTTAACCAATGCACAAAAGCAAGAGCTTGATCGTCGAACTGCTGACTATAATTCAAATCCAGATAATGTACTGACTTGGGAGGAAATCAAAGCATCAATTAAGGGGCAACAATGAATTATGTC
The DNA here is from genome assembly GCF_017114965.1 of Nostoc sp. JL31. Taxonomy (NCBI): domain Bacteria; kingdom Bacillati; phylum Cyanobacteriota; class Cyanophyceae; order Nostocales; family Nostocaceae; genus Nostoc; species Nostoc sp. JL31. The sequence goes on along the minus strand of NZ_JABXKO010000013.1, from coordinate 6,659 downwards.
CTGGTGTTTCGCCCAGAGGTTCGAGAAGAACTCAATGATGCACACAGTTGGTACGAGAGTCAGAAACCCGGTCTGGGTGACGAGTTTTTAGACTGTGTAGACGAAACGGTGAATCGAATTTCTCAGATGCCAGAATCCTATGTAATTGTCTACGGTGATATTCGACGAGCAGTAGTGCGGCGATTTCCCTATGCTGTGTACTATCGGATTGTGTCGAGTCGAGTAATAGTGACGGCAATTTTTCATGGTCGCAAAGATCCAAAATCGTGGCAGACGCGAACCTAACACTATAATTACGGGCGATGTCTAGCGACAAGCCGCTATTGTTTTTGAGGTTTTCTGTAAGGCGATATCTACGGTGAGCTACGCTAACGCACCTCTCTTCCACAACAGGCGATCGCTTAGTTTTTGAGGTTTTCTGTAAGGCGATCGCTCTTTACAATGACCCACACCAAAGCCTTCCGTCCACTACTCTAAGGCTAACGATTTAGGGCTGATCTCAAACTGTAAATGGGAACGGTAGAAACAAACATCAAACTCCATAAAGAAGTTAACTTGCCCCAAAATTAGCGGTACGTTTGTAGCCTGTGTCCATGCAAATACAAGTTGTAACAGTTGTCTGCTGTTCCCACACATACCCAAGCTCAACTCCTACTGGATAGGGAAGCACATTCACGCTTGCTCCAGTATCCAACAGACCGGATGCGATCGCAGAACTTTGCTGGTAGATCAAAGTAAGGGGTAGATAGGGGCGGAAACTGGCTTCGCCCAATGCAACATCAATCGGGATAAAGGAATACCGTTGTGCGTTACGCATGGTCTTGAGTTTTAGCAGCTTCTAGCACTTTTAACATAGTATCTGCTGCTTCAACTGCATCATAAGGCGACCACACAGGATAGGACTGATCGGGCTTAATCAGCTCGGTTTCCTGTTGGGCTAACTCTGAGATTAAAACCTGCATAATATAAAACTTATCTGCTCGACTAAGTTCTCGCAAAGTGGAGATTAATTCTGCTGAAACCATGCAAAGCACTCTAGTAAATCAAGTCTGCTTCTTGATCATAGTTTATTCATTGGGTTTCACTGCGATCGCCTCAAGCTACAACTAGAATAATCATGTCTGCGACTTACCTGATATCTGCTTGTTTATCAGAATAACCATTGCGATCGCATTCACTCTTCCACAACAAGCGATTTCTAACAAACAGCAAGCCGTTACGGGTCTAGGCTTTGTTGTTGAGATTTTCTGTAAGGCGTAGGCGTAGCCCGTCGTAGACATCGCTCACTCTTGGACAACAGGCGATCGCTTTATTTTTGAGGTTTTCTGCAAGGCGATCGCATTTGCTATTTCGGCGACTACATTTGCTATTTCGACGACTACATTTGCTATTTTGGCAACTACATTTGCTATTTCGGCAACTACATTTGCTATTTCGGCTACAGCATTTGCTATTTCGGCGACAGCATTTGCTATTTCGGTGACAGCATTTGCTATTTCGGTGACAGCATTTGCTATTTCGGCGACAGCATTTGCTATTTCGGCGATCGCTGTTACATAAATGATTGCGTTCATCCCGAAACAACCGACAAATATATCTGGATGGATTAGTAAAAATACAGAGAAACTCTCAATATCAACTCTTAATTAAATCCACAAAATTACTCATCTCACGTAGAAAGGCATTCCGCTATGTTGAGATAGAACTATTCAATAAATATCTCCCATGTCTCTAAAAACTCGCGGTTCTGCTGCTGTAGACAAAGCTCAACGCCGTCTTGCATTGCTTAAATCCATTAATGAGAAAGAGCAATCGTTAGTATTCTAGATATTGTGAGACACTACTTCCACCAATTGTTGGCAGAAGTAGTTGGCAAGCAAGATTATTCAGGATCGTCTAAAACTGAACTATATGCTTGCGGCTCTTCAAGGCGGTGGTGTATGTTACTCCGTCGAGCCTTTACTATCTCTTGATAAACTTTTTTACGAGCTAAATTGACACTACCCAAGGGTGCGTGTTCTGGGAGGGTATGCCAAGCCATGAACGATAGACCCTCATCCAGTCGCTTCCGCTCCTCGAAGTCAAATTTCTGAGCTGGAACTGTGATGGTTGCAAACTTGATAAACGGTGAGTCCTTCTCTTGCCACTCCTGCATTGGATCTTCAATTGGAGTTTTCTCATCGTTGACATAAAGCTGCACCAAGAAGTCAAAGGTTGCATCTTTGCCCTCTTCCGACAGATATTTGACGACTGCCTCACGCAAGTAAGTCTCTGAAGTGGGGGGTGAACTGGGAGTATCTTGCTGATGAGGTTTTACAGAAAACTTGATGGACACAGAGCCAAGTTTATAGGGAGTTGTACTCCAATATTGGATCAGCAGTGGATTTGCAACTTGTTTGCTCGTAACCGCTTTGAGAACTTCAAACGTGGGTTCTAGCGAGCGCAGCTCTTCTTCATTTGCTTGACCAACGCTTGCTTTCGTCAGGTTGGCAAACCCTTGGGCATCGTGGACAAAGAAGACCGGATGATTAATCATCAAAAAGTCTTGGGTTTCCTGCTCATCATCCAGCACTTTTTCACCCTCTACCTGTAAGAGTTTGATCGCGAGTGCCCGAACATCGGGATCAAGATCCGACTTGAGCTTACCGCGCTTCTCTACTGAGGAAGCATTGGAGAGCCTCATCCAAAGCGGGTAGGTTTTTGACTGGGCAAATATACCCACCTTCAACGATTCAGGAATATTTTCCTCAACTTTGAACTCTCCCCAAACCAAGCCGTGACTTTTAGGATGGTCTTTTCGTAGGTCTGGGCCCTTCTGGGCTTGAACGTTAAGATCAATGTCCACGATAGTATCAGTAGCTGCTTCTTGAGCAGCAGTGTCCAAGATAGTATTGGTAGCTACTTCTTGGGCAGTAATGGATAGATTAGATTGGCTCATGGTTCTTTCTCCCTATAGTGTAAGTGTTTCAACACTGAGAAAATGAGGGTTGCAGATGGATTTTGATAAACCCTAACTACCTGTTGATTGTGAGTTTACAATGCTACTGCCCCCAGTGTTGCGATCTCTAGGAACGATGATGGTTACGAACTTATAAGACCTCCTCTGGTTGCTGGATTGTTTTCAATGCCCAAACGCTAATTCCGCACCCGAATCCATCTACTATTAATATGAGAATGGCTGTAACTTGAAAAAGCAGACCCCAACCTGCCAAGGAAACTTGAGACACATGATCGGGGCTAATGACGATGAAATGATTGTAGATTCCAAAAAGGAGCGATCCTGCTATTGAACTGAGCAACAGCCAACTACCAATGCGGTAGAACTGTGTCCAAAGTAATACGGCTGCAATGATGGGAGTCAAAAAAATCACAATCCCCACAAACGAACTCTGAAGCAAAGATAGGGCTACTGGGATTTCCACATGTGCTAAACCATGTAGTCCATTAGCGATCGTATGAAGAACCGCGATCGCTGTTCCATATTGAGCAATCTTCATTTTTCTTCTACCTTGGGGTAAAATTCCCATTACAAAAAGTAATTGCGTTAGCGTAGTGAAGCAAAAGCTTATTGCGAATAGGTATGAGTCACTTGTGCTTTCTGTGCTGGCTTGGAAACGCTATCTGCTGCTTTAATTAAATCGGCTGCTTTTTCGCCGATCATAATTGTGGGCGCGTTTGTATGCCCTGTATTTAGAGTTGGCATAATGGAGGCATCGACGATCCGTAAGCCTTCAACTCCATAGACCCGCAGTTGGGAGTCTACAACTGCCATTGAATCTGTGCCCATTTTACAGGTGCAGATTGGATGAAACACCGTACCGCAGTTTTCCCGGATGTATGCTTCAAGGGCTACATCGTCAGTTACATCAGCGCCCGGAGCAACTTCCCGACCGCGAAATTCATCAAAAGCACTGGTCTGGAACAATTGGCGCATTAATTTAACTCCGGCAACGAGCTTTTGCACATCAGATTGACTTTGCAGATAGTTTAGCCGAATCACTGGCGTGTCTCTGGGATCGGTAGAGCGCAAAGACACACTGCCAATGTTTTCAGGATGAACTAAAGCGATTAGACCCGTAAAGCCCAAACCAGAGTTAGGATAGCCAGGAGGTGCCCACATCAACGGGCCAAAGATTAATTCTAAATCTGGCGCAGCCTCCTGATTGTTCTCGCTATGCAAAAACAATCCAACTTCAGCACAGCCATTGCTAGTCGTTGCCGTGTGTAAATCCTGAGTTGCTTCGTAGGGCACAGAAACGAGAATGTGGTCTTGCAGATTTTGACCCACACCAGGTAAATGAGCCACCACAGGAATTCCCATTGCTTGTAATTTTGCTGTATCCCCAACGCCAGAAAGCATTAGCAACTTGGGCGAGTCAAACGAACCCGCACTGACAATCACTTCCTGATTAACTCTGACCTGATGCAGCATTCCCTCACGCAGATATTCCACTCCAACGGCGCGAGTGCCTTCAAACAATAACCGAGTCACCAACGCACCCGTTTGCACCGTTAAGTTCGGGCGATCCAAAATCGGCACGAGAAATGCCGCAGCAACACTGTGCCGTTTCCCCTCTTTGACCGTCAACTGAATCGGCCCCACTCCTTCCTGCTTTATGCCATTGAAATCAGGGTTGTAATCGTATCCCAATGCCACGGCTGCATCAACAAATCGTTGGGAGATGGGAGCAGGGGAGATAACATCAGTGATGCTCAATTCCCCATCTACGCCATGATATGCGTCAGCTCCGCGTTGCTGGTGTTCAGATTTCTTGAAGTAGGGCAGGATATCTTGGTAACTCCAACCAGGATTCCCTAGTGACTCCCAGCGATCGTAATCGTGAGCATTGCCCCGGATATACACCAGGAAATTAATCGAACTGCTGCCCCCCAAGACTTTACCACGAGGACAAAAGATTTGGCGATTGTTGAGATACGGCTCTGGTTCAGAGAAGTATCCCCAGTCCACCTCAGTGCCAGGTAGAGTTGTGCAGTCTAACGGAATGTGAATCTCTGGTTTTGTATGTGGTGATGAAGTTGTGTGCGGGGGAAATGACGAAATATAAAGCACAATTGGATCTGTTGCTGAATTTCTTGAATCATCCTACCTCACTACAGCAAAGACATTGATAGTCACCGTATTACACTAAAAGGACTGACGCATCGATTTTTCCTTGGGTATGGTCGTGTTCTGAAATTGGCATGAGCAGCCTGTCGCGATCGCTTGTCTGACTCATCTTTGTTTTATGCGGTCTGTTGATAGCATTTTGGCGATGAAAATGCTAGAAAGAACAGTAAGAAATTGAATATCGTTTCTTGATTCTGAGAATATGAAAATTGACCCCACTTTGTCGCATCCCCTGCGGGGAGTTTTTGCACTAACAACAGGGATAGGGATCAACTTACTCTTAGGGCTAGAAATAACCTATCCTTAAGAGCAGGTGATAATTCTGAATTTATTCTTCTGTTGCTTTGGCTGAATTCTTAAAGTGTAATGATACCGCGCTTAAGAGCAACAATCATTGCTTGAGTCCGATCGCTCACTCCCAGTTTGCTCAAAATATTTTTCACATGGAATTTGACCGTTCCCTCAGCGATCGCCAAAGTAGTGCTAATCTCTAAGTTACTCTTGCCTGTTGCCATCAGGCGCAACACTTCCAATTCGCGATCGCTTAGTTCTGGACTCCGCATCCGTTCTGCTAGTTTTGCGCCCACGGCAGGAGGGATGTACTGCTGACCTCTGTAAACTGACCGAATTGCTGTCAGTAGTTCGTCTGGTTCTGCATCTTTTAAGACATAACCTTTTGCGCCCGCTCGCAGTCCCCGATAGATGTCTTCGTCGCCGTCATAGGTCGTCAAGACAATGATTCGAGCGTCGGCAAACTCAGCGCAAATGGTAGCGATCGCTTCTACACCACTGAGTTCCGGCATCCGCAAATCCATCAATGTGACATTGGGTTGATGTTGGCAGAACAATTCTACTGCTTCGTAGCCGTTGCAGGCTTGCCCAACTACGGTCATATCCGGTTGATAATCGAGTACGGCTGTTAGACCCTCTCGCATAAATGGATGGTCATCGCCAATCAAGATGCGGATTGCAGAAGAGTAAGGTGTCGCGGTTAAGCTGTGCGTCATGGCGTTTGTACTCTCACTACAATTTCTGTACCTTGTCCAAGGTGACTCACAATCGTCAATTCTCCTCCAATACTTTAGGCGCGTTCGGTCATTCCCAGTAACCCAAAGCCGCGACCGACGGATAGACTTTGGCTTTCAAACCCTTGCCCATTGTCTTTGATTTGCAAGACGACTTGCGATGATTCATACCGCAACTCAAGGCGGATTTCGCTGGCATTGGCATACTTAAAGGCATTGGTTAACGCTTCTTGCCCGATGCGAAATAAATTAGTTTCCACCTCTTTCGGTAAAGTATATGGTTCGCCAATCGCTTCGCAGACGACCTGCACTGAGGTATGAGAAAACATCTGAGCCGCGAGGCGATCGAGTGCGCTATGTAAATCCCCTTCTTCTAATATCTGCGGGCGGAGCGCTTCTACTGAGCGACGGGCATCCGCCAGCCCGGAACGCGCCAAGATGCGCCCTGTTTTTAACGTGAGTTCGATAGAACTAAAAAATAGCAGGAGGCAGTGCAGGCAAATCTT
>NZ_JABXKO010000005.1:0-7650 GCF_017114965.1 Nostoc sp. JL31 | reverse complement strand
ATAAATCAAATCGCTGAATTAATTTTCCTGATTTAACAGCTAAAAATATTAACCTGAGATTGCAATAGTTGAATTCAATTTATAACGCAATCATTTATAACGGTATCCAGTGAGCGCTTACTATACCTCCATTCCAAAGTTCTACCTCTGGTAAGTTTTGTCATTAAACTTAACTTGTTGAGAATTAATTAGCTGGTATTACCCAAGCTCTAAATGAGAGTTCCTGACTTAACTGGATAACTGGAAAAGTCAGGTAGGGCATGGGGGGCTAAGAGTCTTTCCCCTATACCGAATGGCACGAAGATTTATGTGAAACCTCTTTGCTAACAGGGTTGCAGCTTCGTGTGTTCTAGACAATTAAATGCGAGTGCGTCAAGGAGTTCAACATCTTCTTAATTCCCCACACCCGAACTTAGCAACTCCACACCCTTTCATCCAGGAATACCAGGGATTTACGCTTTTCTTCGTGCCATTCCTCTATACCTCATGCCCTATTCGATAAAAAGCTATTTGAGAACAGTAGTTGCGCCATCATTTCTCCCTTTTCCCCTCTTGCTACTACTTTGTGTCACCTTCGGTTCTTCTGACTTACTGGAGTTAACCATTTGCATCAAGTGCTGATTTAGATAACTCTGCGCTGAGATATACAAGCTTTCCCAAATCTCTTGATTACGACTAATTTTTGTACCTACTGTATTTCCGGCTGTTTTCTCTGACACCAAGTATTTACGGAAATAGTTATTCCACAGGTGTTGGAGGAAATCTTCGGCGAATTCGTTAAACGGCAGAATCCATTTATAGTCCTTGTCTAGAAATACCCGATAGGACGCAATTATCGGTAGTGCCAAGTCAGTTGGCGCACCAAACCCGAATGAATACTTGCTGTCAGGCAATAACGTAGTTTTACGTATATCTATTGATGCTAAATCGTTAGCACCCTTTCTTCTAGGGTTGCTGATATAGTCTTGGATTATTTCGTACAGTCTTTGCTCTATCCACAGAGCATGAGTTAGCAGAGGGAGTAAAGCGGTTAATCTTTCTCTTTCTGCATCTGTGATGTTACTTGGAAGACTCATCCCTGCTGGGTGTTTGGTTCGTTTATTGCCGTCGGGGTTGTATTTATTTCTGTCGAGGCAGTAAAGCAACTTCAGCAAATGGGTGACATTACACTGGGCATTTCTTGGAGCGCCGCTTTGGTTTTGGTAATAAGCGATGCGGAATTTTCTATCTTCTTTCTGTTCTAACTGAGCTAAGTACTGCTTGATGAATTTGTAATCACCCCTGGCGTTGACTTTGGAGCGAGAATCTACTGGCGTTGTAGTATTTGAAGCTAGGGCTATGTCTTTGGCTGATTCTTCAGTCAGCCCGATGTGGATCGTAACTTTTACCCTGGCTTCGGTTAAATTGTAGTTGTAATTTTTCGCTTGCTCAAAAGCTAAAACTGTATGCCCTCCGTTGATAATGCCATCACTACCTCCCTCGTTAGCTTCTAAGACTTCTAGCTCCAGTTCAGTTTTGTTCTTGACAGGTTTAGCAATATTAGCTGACAGAACGATTCCACTGTGACGAGAGAAGAATTTTGCAGGTTCGGTGGTCAGTGAGTCGAAGACTTGTCTGTAGGTCGCGCTTTTACGGTTGGGTTCCCGGATGTTCGGTTCTAGCGGCAGGTCTATAGGGAAGCTATCTACATGGGCTGTGGCGATAATGCAATTGGGGTTGGCTTGAAAATAGTTATCTATTTTTAGATTCCAAGTCTTGGGCATACTTTGTTTACAAGGTAGGTGAAATTTCTATGTTAGCGCTGCTATAACCTTAATTATTCTCTTTCTTCACTTAGAATAAGCTACCAAACTAGCCAAATGATAAACATCCCCAATCTCGCTGTATTAAACCTGTTATTTACTAGCGTGAAAATTTTCTCTAATTTTGCTTATTTTAGAGATAATATACCTTCTTTAGCTCTTAGTACAGGAACTTATCCACCTATTTCAATAATTCGTTTGCTTCTTTTAATACTTGAGTAATTTCCGGTTTCTGAGAACTAATCACATCATTTGGTAAATGCTTGTGATGCGGAAAGGTAGAGATATCAGGAAAATGCGGCGTACTATCATAACGAAAAACCAGGCAATTTCGTTCATCCTTAAAATGGTAGCGATAATCAAGAAATTCCAACTGATTGTCTGTGATTACTATAGCTTCGTTAATTTCTAATAAATGTGTTTGAGCTAAACGCAATCTAATTCTTAAATTAGCCCGAATGGATGTTAAAATTTCTTCTTCATAACGTTCCACATAAATATTTGGACATTGAACAATTGCTTGTTCTACTTGATTTAAATAATCAGATAGAATGTTAGGCAGCATAGTTCAATCTTTGCTCTATTTCTTGACGCAAAACCAGATAATGGCGGTAATCGTTTGCCCATTCTATAAATAGAACATCATCTGCTAATGTTCCCTGATTATACTGATAAAAAAAATCTTCAGAGTCCATTTTTTGCTGGTTTTCATACACACTGAGTCGCTTGGCAACGGCAACCAAAGCATCTAAGGATGATGTATATTGAATGGTCTGTTTACGCATTTTATCTCTACTTCAAAATCATCATATTTTGATTATAAGTGAGCGCCACTCCATAATTTCCTCATTGAGCGCTATGAAAATTAGGCAAATTCTCATCAAATGGTAGCTATTGTGGCGTTGCTGTATCGTCACTTCTGCTGCTTCCATACAAGGTTGTACTCTCTCTCAACAGCCACCAGCAGCAAAGCGTGCAAGGATGACAAACAAGGTGGGAGCAAAATCCCCAAGCCTTGCAACAGCGAATCCACAGCCTCATCACAGATGCCCACTTGATGCAACTGCCGTAACCTCACACATAACTACTGCTTCATTCACTTTCGTGCGATGCCGTAACCGCGGTTTCGAGACTATGGTAAAATTCGAGACTATGCAGGATAAACTTGGTTGATAATCAAACAAGATTTACTGCAAACACTGCTAGACCAAGCAGATTGGGAAAGGAAAACGTTCAAAGTAGATATTTTTCTCCATGCATGAAGGATTAAAATAATTCGTAATTCGTAATGACGCTCTCTACGAGACGCTAAAAGCGAACGAATACTCGCTAACGTAATTCGTAATTCGTAAGTACAAAGAGCTTATCTTTAACTCGGACAAAAAGCTGAATGGTCTGCTTATCGTTCACAATTAGAAGCCGCTCATGGACGGAAACGTAAATTAATGGAATTATTTAAACAACTAAATAAATAATATGATTAATTTGACAACTGACACCACAAAACTGCAAACAAAACTCCTTGAGAAGAAATACTTCGAGCTACACCCTTCATTACAAAAGATTATCCAGTTATTTTCAGTAATTTATGCACCGATAGACAAAAATTCATTCATAAGTTGTCTTAGTAAAACGGGCGCTTTAGATGAAAATAATAAACCTTGGAGTACTAAAACCCTCAGTCCCCAAATTGATAAATTGTTAAAAGCAGGCTTGTTAGTGCAAGAAAGCAGACAAGGTGCTGAATGTCACCCGTTACTTACAGAAATTGCTACTCGTCATGCTATAAAAACTGAACAGTTTGAAATCCAAGTCATAGCAGTTGAGGAAAAGCTACCTATACGTACTCATTGGAACCATGATTCTCGTCGGATATTCCATAGTTTACGCCAGTGTATCAGAGAAATTCGTATAGGTTTTTATCGCCAAGATCCTAATTTTATTAATAAGCAAATTGAAGATTACGAGAAGTATGGTGATAGCGAAGAAAAAATAGTAATACAAAATATCTTTGAGCAGATATGCAATAACCCATTTGATGCAGATTGGTTGAGTACCTTACCACAAGAATTATATGAAAGTAGCATATCTAGCATTCTCCTAAATTCAGCATTAAAATTGTCTGCGTCTGAAGATGCCTTTACACTCTTAGAAGAAGAATGTTCTTCAACTGGAAAACATTGCTCAGATTATCTGCACCTGATTTTGACAGAACAAATGTTGCTTCGAGGTTGTACCGAAGAAGCACAAGAAAGTCTGGAGCGGATATCGCATGAATATCAAGATAACGCCGCCGTCTTTTGGGGTTGGTTAAGTTTTCTACGGGGGGAGAATGAGCAAGCAATTACTTATTATACAAATGCCCTGAAAAAGCTGAAAAAAGCGACAGGCAAACGCCAAATATATTTCGATACAATGGGGGGCTTATTTTTTATCCTCGCACTGTTAAAAGACGGTTCAGTGCAACGCCTCAAAGAAGCAGAAGAGTACACCAGTTTGATGTCTCGTCAATCAGATCATTGGCTTAGGTTTATTTATGGCAGACTTAAAATGGTGCTGCAAGTACACCAGGGTGATATTACTCAAAAACAATTTGTACTTAGCGCCCATATCTCTTCAGTGGAAGAAGAAAATAGCTTACAAACATTGTTTTGTTCCCTATGTCTTTACTGGATGGATGCTGAGGGTGCGAAAAAACGCTTACCTAATTTATTAGAGCCATTATATCGGCGATCGCTCGCCTCTGGTTATCACTGGTTGGCAATGGAAACCGCAGAACTCCTATCCCGGATTAAACCTAGTAGTAAGTATCAAAAAGAAGCAGAAGCACTGCGAGAAGATAGCGGTATTCATTCCATCGTAGACCTAATTCGACCCCAAGAGGCTTGGGAAATGTGCCTCAATGCTTTGGCAAATCTCCAAAAACAACCACAAACATCCCTAAAACCAGAATCCGAACTGCGTTTAGCATGGTTCATAACCTTCTATCCCAGCAGATGTGTATTGCAACCAAAGGAACAGAAAGTTAATGCTAAAGGCGAGTGGAGTAAAGGTCGCCCTATAGCCCTCAAGCGCCTGAGTAGTGGATTATCTGAGTTTGATTACATCACGCCCCAAGATATGCGGGTATGTAGTTGTATTGAAGTATATAGTGAGGGCTATTATGGCAAAGTTGATTATACCTTCGGTGAAAAAGCCATCTCTGCCTTAATTGGACACCCATTGGTTTTTTGGGAAGATACACCTAATATTCGTGTAGAAATCGTCAAGGGAGAACCGGAATTACTAGTTAAAAAAGAGAAACTTGGTCGCCTCACCTTGGAATTTTCTCCCAAATTACTAGAATCACAAAATATTCTGCATATCAAAGAAACCCCAACCCGGATCAAAGTTATTGAAATTACTGCCGAACACAGACGCATTGCGGAGATTATAGGTAAAGATAATAAATTAAATGTACCTGCCTTCGCCGAAAAGCAAGTTTTGGCAGCTATTAATGCCGTCTCTGGCATCGTCACTGTGCATTCTGACATTGGTGGCGGTTCAGAAGGAGCAGAAGAAGTACCCGCCCAGACTCTGCCCCATATTCACCTTTTACCTGCCAATACCGGTTTGAAAATCACCCTTTTGTCGCGCCCTTTTGCCCAAGGTGGCCCCTACTTCCGTCCTGGTACAGGTGGTGAAACTGTCATTGCCGAGATTGAGGGTAAACGTCTCCAAACCAGACGAAATCTATCCCAAGAGAAGCAACTTGCCGCCTACGCTGTAGCCGCCTGTCCTACCTTGGCTCAAAGTGAAGAACAAGATGGTGAATGGGTAATAGTTGACCCAGAGGAATGTTTAGAACTACTGCTAGAACTGCAAGCGCTGGGAAATAAAGTAGTCATGGCATGGCCAGAAGGAGAAAAGCTGCGTGTTAGCCATAATGCTGACTTGAAAGACTTTAATTTATCAATTCAACGTCAGCAAGACTGGTTTGCAGCCACAGGGGAGTTGAAATTGAATAATGACCTAGTGCTGGATATGCAGCAACTACTAGAACTACTGGAGAAAACCCCCAGCCGTTTTATCCCCCTTGGTGATGGTCAATTTTTGGCTTTAACTCAAGCTTTTCGGAAACGCCTTGACGAATTGCGGATGTTTTCGGAAAAGCATAATAAAGGTATTCGTTTTCACCCCTTAGCAACATTAGGGTTAGAGGATTTTGTCGATGAGGTAGGTAAGGTAAAAGCAGATAAACACTGGAAGGCACATAGAGAGCGTCTCAAGGAAGTGCAGAACCTCCAGCCAGAACTGCCATCTACGCTTCAAGCAGAACTACGTGACTACCAGATGGAGGGTTTTTGTTGGCTGGCGCGTCTGGCACATTGGGGTGTAGGAGCTTGTTTGGCAGACCAAATGGGACTCGGTAAGACCTTGCAGGCATTGGCGGTCATTCTCAGAAATGCCTATGAAGGGCCAACCCTAATTATTGCCCCAACTTCTGTGTGCATGAATTGGGTGAGTGAAGCGCAAAAGTTTGCCCCAACTCTGAATATTATTCAATTTTCTGGTGCTAACCGCCAAAAATTACTCTCTGGTTTACAACCGTTGGATATGTTGGTATGCAGCTATGGTTTATTACAGCAGGAAGAAGTAGCGCAAATGCTTTCTGGTGTACAGTGGCAAACCATTGTTCTGGATGAAGCCCAGGCGATTAAAAATATGACTACTAAACGTTCTCAGGCAGCCATGAACCTAAAATCTAATTTTAAGTTGCTGACTACTGGGACTCCGATTGAGAATCACCTGGGTGAGTTGTGGAATTTGTTCCGTTTTATTAATCCTGGGTTATTGGGTTCATTTGAAAGCTTCAATCAACGCTTTGCTACCCCCATTGAAAAGTATCAGGATAAACTTGCACGTAATAAACTCAAAAAACTTATTCAACCATTTCTGTTGCGGCGCACAAAAAATCAAGTACTAGAAGAGTTGCCATCTCGTACCGAAATTCTCCTTCATGTGGAATTAAGTCGAGAGGAAAAGGCATTCTATGAAGCGTTGCGCCGTCAGGCCATATCTAAACTTACCGAAAGTGATGCAGAAGCAGGAAAGAAACATTTGCAGGTTTTGGCTGAGATTATGAAACTGCGTCGTGCTTGCTGTAATCCTAGTTTGGTTATGCCTGATACGGAATTATCCAGTTCCAAGTTGCAACTTTTTGGTGAAGTATTGAGTGAACTGCTGGAAAATCGTCATAAAGCGTTAGTGTTTAGTCAGTTTGTTGACCATTTGCACATCATACGCGATTACCTCGAACAGCAAGGTATTAATTATCAATATTTAGATGGCAGTACTTCAGTGGCAGAGCGCAAAAAACGGGTCGATGCATTCCAAGCTGGTTCAGGGGATGTCTTTCTGATTAGTCTCAAAGCAGGGGGGACAGGACTTAATCTGACTGCGGCTGATTATGTGATTCATACAGACCCTTGGTGGAATCCCGCTGTGGAAGACCAAGCCTCAGACCGCGCCCATCGCATTGGGCAACAACGCCCTGTTACTATTTATCGTCTAGTAGCAAAGGATACTATTGAAGAAAAGATTGTGCAATTGCATCAACACAAGCGAGATTTGGCAGACAGCCTCTTGGAAGGTGCTGATATCAGTGGCAAGATTTCGACGGAAGCCTTGTTACAGTTGATTAGTGAAGGATAAGCGAGCAATACCGATATTTTCAGCAGTTAGCAGAATCGCTCACTCTTATTCAACGTCGAGTCCAAAGCCTTCATGATTGATGCTGGAAAGGAATTGTAACCTATCTTCCGCACCCTAACTGTCACACATCAACAAAAAACTGACATAGTAGTAC
>NZ_JABXKO010000060.1:0-7843 GCF_017114965.1 Nostoc sp. JL31 | reverse complement strand
CAGTTCAAAGCAAGGAACATAAAGATTAGTTATCAGTTATTAGTTAGTTGAAACCCTAAGCTGTCTGCATATTCGCAAGCACTAAATATCATCCCTTGGGCAACTTCAAGGGAAACCTCTTGCGGTTTTCCGGGAAATGGCTCGAATAGTGATTCTGTAAATTCTTTAAATTTCATCCTGTCTACTGTACGTGGTGGTATGGTATCTTTAACGCCCAAGCACCATATATCTAAAAGGTAACTACAGACCGTGATTTGATTGTATCGAGCAACTCTTGCAATCACTACCAATCCTAAACCCCGATCGATATCGTCATTGTTTTTTACAGGTAAGATTTTTGTCAGCAGATTTTTGATGCTGTTTTCTGGTGGGATTTTCGGTAACAATTGGATAAGACTCTCGCTTGCTAAACACTGATATACAGGGTCTAGCTCTCCTTTTGTCAATCTATCTAATGTGCTTTGCTGTGCTTGATTTTGAATCGCTGCATTGACGAATGAAACTGTAATACCCAGTTTTCAAGCTATTTGTTTGGGTGTTAAATTCAATGCCCGTAAATCCATGATTTCTTGTTGTTGTGTTCCTGTCATAAATTACTACTTTCTACAAACAACCGGGAGCAGAAATATTAAACCAAAGCAAGATTTTATTAATTTAATACTACAATTCACTCACAGCATTGTTTCTTTGTTCCATTCTGCTAGGATTTCCGACTCCAGAAAACTCAACACTTTTTCTTCTAAATTAGTTAAATAAGAGCGATTTCGCTTCTCCAACATCTCCAAAAACTACACTGGCAAAACTGCGCTGGCAAGAAGGGATGACTGATTGGTGAAATAATACTTAGCTAACCAACTTCTAGGCTAGTCACAGCAAATACACGATTTTTTATAGGCAAGTTAGGAATTTCTTTATTGTACATTCGAGCAACTTCAGAGACTGGCTTCATCCCGTAACGCTGAGCCAGCTTTATCGCTTCGGAATTAGAAGAAGGCACATCAAGAAACACCAAAGCATCACAACCAAAAGCAAGCAAGGCGAGTAAGAGTTGGTCGGCAATTTGTTCATTGTCAGCATTCAACGGCCCAATCCGGAAACCCGTGTGGCTTTGGCGGATGACTCCATAACCAACAATATGCCCATCTCTAACAACCCCATATGCAACACTGTTTGGCTGCTTTATCCAAAGTCGTAGGAACTGCTCACGTTCAGCCGGAAAAAGCTTTTGATCATAAGCAACTAACTGCTCAAAAGGAACAGTTTTTAGTTCTACAACGCCGTCCGGTACAACGCCTCCGCCTACAGCTTGATAACGAATATGACGGTAGGCGATTTGAAAACCTGATTTCTGGTAGTTCTCCTGTTGAGCAATCACTCCATCTAAGCTAATGTTACGCTCAGTACCAAGATATTCCATTGCTGCCCTCCACATTTTCATGCCAAAACCTTGTCCACGAAACTGCGGCTTGACAATATAAAAGCCGATAACAGCAAACTGCTTAGAGTAAGCAACAGCGGAAATACTTGCTACAAGTTCATTATTCAATTCCCCCACAAAAAAACCGCATTGATCAGCTTGGTAAAAACATTCAGCATCATAAGTTCCTGGATTCCAGCCCTCAACTGCTGCCCAATCAATTACCAAATCTAATTCTGACCTTCTCATTGGTCGAACAGTAAAATTGTCTATTGTCATTGGTCTTATCGTGGTCATAACATTTTTCTACTTTTATCTTATTGCAGAGCGATCGCTGCAAGCTCTTTCCCCCTCAGTCACACCCCTCATGCCGCAGTTCATGAAGTGCTTGGTGCAGTCTTTGGTGAGCATTAATCGTTGAGGGAGTTATCTTTCTCGTATTCAGACTCTAGAACACTCAACAATTTCTCTTCGACAGCCGTCAAATAAGGACGATTCACCTTACCCAGCAACTGCAACAGACTTTTTACTGTCTCCTCCAGCGAATTGGAATACACTCGACTGATGCGATCGCTCAAAGACTGCATCTGCTTACATTCCTGGGGCAGGTAATTGAAGGACTTCAGGTGCTTTAGCCCAATCGTGTACTCGCCGTCCCACATTCTCACGCTGCAACTAAAGTCATTCACTGCGCTGACAATTGCCCAACACCCACCTTTTCCTCTGAGTTCTGGGTTGTCTTTTGCAAGGATTTGACAGACTTCCCCGATTTGGTAGGTATTGGGTACTTGGGTACGCTCCATAATCTTTTGTACCACATCACCTACAACTTTAGCAGATGGGACTTTGCCACCAGCTTCTTGCACTGCCCTCTGCCATACCTCCCATTGCTGTTCAGGTTCTAGCTTGGTTATGGGTCTAACCTGGCGTTCACTTGTGGGTAGCAAATGTGTCCCATTGGGACACATTTTCATCAGGTTATCAAAGACAGCCGAAGCTTCGATTAATCTGTAAGGATGACGACGCTGAAATCCAAACCTGTCCTTGCAATACTCTTCAAAAGTGCTGTGGGTGGAACGATATAATCCGCGATCGCGTAATTCCATCAACGCCTTACCAGCTTCAAAAACTGCTTTTTCCACACGGCGCTCTAAATGTAAGCGATCGCGCTGTTCTTCCTCTGTCAACTCTGGAACTTCAACAGCAGTAACGGTGATTGTTGCTGAACCTGGGTCTTCTTGCTGGGAGATATCCTCCTTTGCAGAGTTAGCTGCTGAAGCTGAATCGGTAGATGCGCCAGAGGTGGCTTTGCTGCGTCTAGAAGGTGGTTTAGGCATGATTCCACCTTTTCTAGTTCAATGACTGATAGCCTACATTACATACGACCATGATGAGTTCGTAACCCAACCGTGGCTAGTCATGGTCAACGGCGTAGAGAAATTCCGCGATACTACCCCCGCCAGATGTCAACGCTTCATAGAATGGTATCACCAAGACGGAACTCTCAGAGGAACCTATCCCAGCGCCAGCACAAGTTGCAGAAGCCCCAACAATTCTGGAAATCTCGTTCTATGACCAAGAGGCGTTTGTTGGTGACTATCTTGTAGCCAGCATTAGCTACGACCACGACAACTACGAGAACCTATACTGGCGAGTCCTGGTAAACAACGTTGAGATTTTCCGCGACCTCTCAGCCGCAAGATGCCACAGCTACATCAAGCAACAGTACCAGCAAGGTACGTTACCAGTGCAAGAACATTTACCAGAAGAAGTTTGCACGACTAGTAACGAAGTCATGGCGCAAATTTTCAACGAATGCGAAAAATACGGCTTTGAAATCCTGAACGATGGGATTTACAACAACGACGTGAAACTGGGCGAAGTGGGACATACTGACGCTGGCTGGTGGGTAATGCGTACTGGGGAATATCAGCAAATGCCCTGTGACTCGGCAATGGATGCAGTTTGATGGCTGTCGATGGTGGACAGCGTACCCCATGCAGAAACGGCTGACTGTGAAGAATTGCTAGACCGACCGTTTGATGAGTTGACCCCTGATGAATGGCAACGGTTACGGGAGTATGAGCCAGTTGCAGAAAGTCGGGAGTTAGTGACGGCGTAATTCTCGCACAGACGACGGCGATCGCTCCACAGACACGACCAACAGCGATCGCCTTTCACCACACCTTCAACAATCCCCAATTAAACCCATGCAACCCACAATTTTGATACCCAAACACTGGGCATACCCTCGCTTTGCTTTGGAACAGCGCACTAAGGACGGTATCATTCTGGGATTTTATTACTACCCAAATGGTACTGAATTAGCTGAACAATTCGGTGATGGTTGGCGCTATGCCCTGATGCTTAATAAAAACTCTGATGAATTGTTCCACTTTCAGGAATCTCAAATTAAACCGCTTTCCCCACAGGAATTATTCTCAGAAATCACCGCAGAGATTAATTTTTATCAAAGTCAAATAGCAATTCTGCAACAACAGTTATTCGCCCTCACTGGAGGTAGCACCAATGGCTAATTCTACAGACAACTTTGAACGTAGAGCCAATCATCTACTACGTTCGATTAAGCTTTGTGGCGGTTGTGTTCCATTACATCGTCTTCAGTTCCAATTCTCCGATTCAGTTATTCAAACTCTGCTGGATAAAGAACTGGTGCAAGTACAGAACACGGGACGCGGCTTTTTGTTGGAGATTGCCGAGGATTTTTAGGTTATTAATCCCAGAGGAGAAAATCATGAAACTTTACGCGAAAACCATTTCAGCTACTCTGCCAGATTGGGCAACTGTCGTTACAAAGAGCGCAGATTTATTTGAGATTGAAATTAACGATGAACACCCTGATTTTCAACTTTGCATGAACAAGAACGCTAACCCTGGCTTATTGAGATATTACGTTTTAAAAGAATTGGGAAATAATGTGTCAGTAATTTGCGGAATCCTCAACCCGTTAGTAATATTATCAGCTTTGGTGATGATGTTGGCTATGATGCTCTGCTTATTCGTGGAAACTACCCTCAACCACATCTGAACAATAAAGTTGGGCAAGTTCTCTGCTTATTCAATCGTCGTACTCGTCAGGCATATGCTAGTGAAGTCATGGCGAGCATCCCAATTTTGAAAAAATAAACGTCAAGGCAGAAATTTCTGGCACTACTAGCCGAGGTTTCTCTGCTAATCGTGCTATTTCTCATGGGTTGCATTTTAAATAGTCATTGTTTCATCAGAAGTCTGGCGATAATTTCGTAGCAATAACCACCGAGCAGTACACCGGCTGCTCCAATTAACCCCATAAGTGGAGGAACAGGTGCGGGTAGCTTTGTCGCCATAAACACCACACCGATAATCCAGCCACCTAATAGAGATAAACCCGCTTGTTTGAAATCCATTGCAATTGCCCCTTGATAACGAGTAAAAGTGCTAAGGTGATTTCCGAAAAAGAATTTACCACCTAAATTGGTTGAATCAAGATATCCCATTTGGGCAGAAGTGGATTTCGCTGCAATCTCGACTCGACTTGCTTCATGGCTTTCTTAGTCAGGTAAATCCCTTTTTGGTAAACAATGTTGCTTAAAATCAAAATTGGATGCAACCCTTTCCAAGTCATACTAGAAGCCCAGCTAATTCTGAAACTTTAGAATCTGGCGAAATTTCCGATACTTCTGCACTGTCAACTTTTAAAGAACGCAGCAATTCTCGAATCACATCGTTAATGGGTCTTCCTGTTTTTGCACAGTATTGTGACAATTTCTGTGTCTCTGTTGCCGTGAGATTTACTGTCAATCGTTTAACTGCCCATTTTTTATTCACCATTTACTTTTTATACTGCCCTATTACTTTTGTCACAGAAAATTATACCTTTGTTTCAAAGCCTCTCTTAATCTGGCTTTTAGCCAATTTAATCCAATCAATCTCAAAACAATTGGCTTTTCTATTGGTGTTGTTGATGGGGAGCTTTACTGGAACGTATAACCTGGGGCAGTGGCTCCTTTGGGTTAACAATGGATAGCGGGTATACGTACGTCTGTGGTGTGCTTCTCTAAGGTGGCGGTGTAGGTCATTCACAAAGGTCACGCCTATTAATCGTAGAGATTCTTTCGATTTTTATTTCGTCAGCGCCATCACTTCAAAAAGTGCGACCAGTACATTAATTGCATCTAGCGTAGGTTTATATTTTCTAGATACTCAAGTGTGGTAAACCTCTAAGTATCAAGTTTTTTGACAATTAAGGTAAAACTCAATGCCAGATATTATAGATACTGCAATCAATGCAGGTACTTTCAACACCTTGGTAACAGCAATTACAACTGCTGGTTTGGACACAGCGCTCAAAGGTTCCGGCCCATTTACCGTGTTTGCACCAACAGATGAGGCATTTTCTAAACTGCCATCTGGTACTGTAGAAGCATTACTTGAAGATGTGCTTGAGTTAAGAAAAGTTCTAGAGTATCACGTAGTAGCTCAAAAAATTGTTGCAGTAGATTTGGCACAGTTGTCCGAGGTAACAACAACCCAGGGAACAGACCTCAAAATTGATTCTAATAATGGTGTTAAGGTAAATGATGCAATAGTTGTCACACCGGATGTGTCAGCAGATAATGGTGTGATTCATGTTATTGATCAGGTATTAATCCCTCAGTAAAATGCCGTGAAGTCTTTTTGAGATTAAACATCGCGATTGATGCTCTGTGCGGCTTTTTCTGAGGCCATCGGTGAGAGGCTAAGATAAAGCACCTTAAGAAGTGGGGGACCCTGCACCCCTGCCCCTTGCCTTCTTCATCGCCGTCCACACCCCCCATTAATGAAGATGAAAGTAATAATTGGGGGGGTATGGACATAGAGGTAAAACTCAGTGATTCTTGGTGGGAGCGGGTTAAATATTATGCTCGACTGGCGATTGAACGGGTTGAATACGGCGTTGATGCGGTAAAGGAATTACTCTGTACCCTGACGATTGATGAGCGTTGCGGTGTGATGCTGGAGTTTGAGGATATTGACCCAGACCAAATTGCTCAACTGCCTGTCAATGCGCCACAGTGGGCTGAATGGATGGCGTGAGAAATGTTGGGTTTATTTCACATTATCCAGGTTAGACAACAAAAACCCTAACAATCTGATACAAGTCGATTGGCTCAAATAGGTTTTAGGTTTTGTCTTGCGGTAACTTTATCCTTTAAGCTACATATATTGAGGCTGTGGCGAGATTACCCTTGTGGAGGTCTAGATGGCGATACGTCTTGCGTCGTATCGGTCTGGAGGAATCATTCCACGTCTTGGCTTATGCGTTTTACAGCAGGCTACTTAACTTGAGTAATTTTCGCCGAGTAGAGATGCCATCTTTGCTGCTCTGGAGTTGAGCCAGGAACATTATTGACTCGCCGCAGTATATAGCTGCCGCGAAATCGCTGTGGAGTTCCATTTGTGGCGACCGCAGTCACAGTAACGGGAATCTCAATGTAGATTGAGCCTGCACCTGGGTCTGGTCTCCCAGGTTTTCCAACCTCTACAGCAACAGATGTGGTGTTAGCAAACCCCTGCTTGAACTGCTTTCTGCTCAGGCGGCTTGGTATCAGCAGCATTTTTTGTGGTCGAGGCTGGTGCTGGGGTTGGACTAGACGCAATGAGATTTGCAACCGATGGAGTATTCGCAGCAGGTTGTTGTCATTTGGCAGAGTTATTACCGCCTGCGATCGTGATTGCAAATAGCATTGCTCCAACAATCATACGATGCTGTTTTAACCAGATATATGAAAAGTTCATCATTGACAAAGATACTTCTTTGGGATTCCACATACTAAAAATGCAATCTATACAAACATTGACAATTTTAGATGAGTATGCGTTTCTAATCTTTACTTGTAGCCCAAAAAGCTATAAATATCTCTGGCTTAAGGTTTAAGCATACTTGCAGGTAGTGTAGTTTCGCTCATTGTTGAGGATTTATATTTGCAGAGGATTTAGCCGAATGGTACGCTTGTTAAGCTGAAATCTACTTGCTGGCAGGATGTTGGTGGCGAAAGATGACAAACTGATTGACATCAAAGCCCATTTCCTTGATTTCGCAATTACCTTAACCTCTCACGAATAGGCTATTTTCCATAAGTGGGGTAGCATTGCTTGAAACTTTAAGTCAAAAGTGCGAGCAAAATGACAAAAATCACTCATTATGACTACATTGTTATTGGTGCGGGTTCTGCGGGGAGCATAGTGGCCTCAAAACTCGCTGCAAGTGACCAGAATGTAAGTATTCTCTTACTAGAAGCTGGAGGAACTCCAGATAACGAAAAGATGTGGACACCAAGCGACTGGTTTGAGGTTTTGCAGAAATGTCCAGAAATTGAGTGGGGTTATCAGTTGAACTAAACGATTCCCTCACGAGAACCGCTCGTCTTCAAAACCGGACGTGAG
>NZ_JABXKO010000006.1:0-8410 GCF_017114965.1 Nostoc sp. JL31 | reverse complement strand
AATTGCTACACTCTTTGTAATATAAGCATTCTAGACCATTTTGTCTCCCCTCAAGCCATATCATTTATGAGCTTGAAACTAAGCCTAGTGGCAAGATTGACTTGGTAGGCCAACTCTGGGCGGACTACAAGACCGCAGGTATACGCGATCGCTCTAGTGCAGGGCTGGTTGTGATTGCGGTTTAGGTATTTGATGTTATCACCACCTTTGCGGCTCGTAACCCATTTTAATTTACAGCCCCATTCATGATTTTGGGCTGCATCTTATTTAACATCGGCACAATGATGGCTGGTGAAATTGGGTTTGCCGTTTGGCGATTGACGAAAGATTAAAGTGAGCGCCGCTCCATAACTCTTGAGTCGAGCGGCACTCACTATTCAACAGGGCATTTCTTTTATGCAAAGTAACAATATCCCAAAAATTACAACTAAAGAAACTGAACATTTACGCGAATCATATCCTAGCTTGTCTCACTTGGAAGCCGGAAATATTGCCCAATGGCTGCAAGAGAGAAAAGATGGATTATTTAAAATGGCACGGGCATCTGAGAATGAAGCAGACATGACCCGTGTACTTGGTTTGTTGGCTTCTGGGATTGGAGCGGTTTGTTATGCGGTCAACCCACTGGCAGTAGTTGGTGGTTTAATTGGTGGTGCTGCATGGCTATGGTTTGTTGTCGAACATTCCAACAGAACCAAGGAGATTGCCCCCTTACCCTTTATACGTGGCAACTTTATAGACGCTCTAACTCGTGCTGGGGATTACGATGCTAGGAGCAATTATCAAGCGGATCATCTTGCTAATACCGTTAAATTCCTAGAGCGACAATCAGCAGAAGAGTACGCCTTTCTTCATGCTGAGTTTGAAAATATTGTCCAGTACTTAACGCAAGTTGAGCCAGGAAAACGTTTTTATGCTTATCGTTGGATGTTTGGTTGGTTTGGCAAGCTCAAGGGTCGTCAGCTACCCACTTATGAAAGCATGGCTCTCCATTTACAGGATGTGACGATTGACAGCCGGCTGAAGCGGTCGGAGGTAAATGCCATCGCACAGGCAAACGTCCAGTTACCACCGACTGTAGATATCAAGCAGTTTCAATCGCCAATTGTTGATATTGGGAAGATGAACCAAGCTGTGGAACTTTCTAGACCGACAGAGTTACAGCCATCAGCTGATGGGCTTGTACCAGAGACTCTAATTAATCTTCCTCTGACTAATAGAGCAAACGCACTGATCGCTGCTTTAACGAAAAGTGGATTCCAAGTAGAGGATATGATGAGTTCTCAGGTGATAGCGATCGCTGGTACTCAGCGAGGTGGCAAGGGAACCTTAGCAGCAATCTTGGCAACATTATCAACTGCACTTGACCCCGGATTGAACACCCAATACTTTACAGCTGGGGTGGACGTTTACCCCTTTGCCTGCAACTTGACCTCTGCCCTTAAGTACCCGGATATTGATGCGGATGGGGCTGATCAACTCGTCGCTCGTGATTTATTGAAATTTCTTAAGGGTTTAGATGGAAGCAAACCTTACTCCCATAAAAGCTTACTGCTAGTAATTGATGAGGCGATGCGGTTGCTGTCATTGTTAGAGGAGAGCGATCGCACTTGGGCTATTCAATATTTACTTTCTCGCTTCGCTAAGTCTGGTGGTACATTAATTATCGTGTTGCATGGCTCTAACCTGACAAGCGTGGTCGGTAAAGCTACGGCTGGGCTGGCAGATACCTTTAAGCAATCGGTTAACTTTATTGGCTGTGTAGCTCAAGCGGTTAGTGCTGGTGGTCTACGCAAAATGAATGTTGCTAGTGGAGAATATTTCAAAGCCAACCCTAATAACTTTGGAGAACCTGTTAGCGGTGGCAACTTGGGCATGATTCCCGAATGGCTAAAGACCCATTTGCACCCAGGCAATGGGCAACCAGATCCAGCAAGAACATTACTTCAGTTCTTCCCGGAATTAGTTCAAGAGCATGAAAGGGCATTCATACCGAGAGGGGAGAAGATTGCGCCATCAGACGCAGTTAATCATCTGGAGTCCATTTTTTCAAAGCCTTATCAGGAAGTGGAATTTCTGGAAGTAGAAGAGAGTAGTATTTCTGAGGCTGATTTAGAACAGATTGTGGCGATTATTGCAGCTACTGCTAGCCCTCCAACTTCTTTTGCAGCTATCAGAAACAGCCGCAAGTGGGGCAAAGAGAAAAAGAGTGTTCTCTACTTGAGGAATGCCTTGTCACAATTGATTGACAGTAACCGATTGTGCGGAAATGAAAAAGATGGTTTCAGCGTTTTTAACGTTGTTTTTAACGTTAACCAGTAGGCAGTTACTCCCCGTTGTAGCGATCGCCGTTACTCCAGACGTGTAGCACAATACTTCACTTCTTGATAACTCTACATCAAGATATCAAAACATTCTTGACACAATACCTTTCTATGTCCAATGAATCTCTTTGGAACGAAAAGCTCTATCCCAATCGTTAGCAATCACCTCCATCATATTGATCATACCTTCATAGCCAAAATATGGTTTGTCAACATAAGTTTCTCTGTTAGTGGGGCTAAATACATCAAAAGCAATTTTGATTCCTAGTTCCTCTGCCATGTATTTTTCCCATGCCGAGCCAATCACAGCATCAACATCCAACTCTTGCAAGGTCTGCTTAACTTGATAGCCATCTGCCGAAAATGCTACGCGGGGAGCAAGACCAAGACTATCTAGTTCTCGCTCCAGGATTGAACGAGAATCAGGCATCGCCGAGCGAAATAATAAGACTTCAGGAATCATCTCCAATTCTTCAAAGAGCATTCTAACCAGTCCAATGCCAAGCGTTCCATCCGCAGATACAGCAATTCTACAGTTACGATATCGGGGAATAATCATCAATGCTCGTTTGCGAAGTGTATCTACGACCATTTCTTCGCCAAGTTTAATTAGCGGTTCGACTTTTTCTTCGATCTTAAAATGTGCCGCTAATGCCTTCAACCATCGAGTAGTGTTGTTTACACCTACTGGTAAAGGTATATCATCAAGGATAAGGGGGATATTGTGGGTCTCTTGCATTTTCCGAGCAAACTTATACCCAACATCATGACTAAGAACAATATTGGCCGTTGCCTCACCAGCTAGCTCCAGTTCTTCAAATGAGGTATTATGAGAAAAAACAGTCTGTACTCTAATCCTCAAAGATTTTAAAATCTGCGTTACCCATTGCAAGTCAGCCCACCAAGTAGGATTAAGATTTGCCTGTGGCGCAATGATATTTACAATCCTCGGCTTTCTGCCCCTTCTTTTAGTCTGCCTTTTTTTGATAAAAGGAAGTAAAGCCTCTAAACCCATCTCCAAGCCATCATAAGCATTGCCCCGAAATCCACCAGCCATTAAAGGAACGAGTTTGGCTTTGATATCTGGCTGAAGCTGGTTGCACAATCCCGCAATATCTTCACCAATGATGTCTGCCGCGCAAGTCCCAACGACAAACATCACCTTAGAATCAAAAGATTGATCCGCCTCTTTAATCATCCCTTTGAGTTTATCAGACGCTCCCATCACAATGTCTGACTCAAAAAGACGAGTACAACCTACTTTCCGCTTGGTGAAATCAACCTCATGAGCATCATACCCAGCTGCGACAGTGGACGCGCAACCTTGTGGAGACTGAATCACAATACTAACATCTTTAATACCAGCAACTGTAGTTGCAATACCTTCAAGGGCACAGCCAACTACTGGGTCTTTACTATGGTTACAATTATCAAAAGTCGTTTCAGCAGACATTTTTCCTCCTGTTTCTCTAAGGCTTGACTATGGTAAAAATTTTACTCGTTACACCAACCTGGAATAGTCTACGTAGGTTGGGGAGCCACTGCGTTGGGTGGCTCTGCCGACTTGAAGCATGTGGCATTTGAGGAACTAAATCCAACATTTTCGAGAGTTTGTTGGGTTTCACTACCCTGTGGTCGGCCGCCTCCGGCATCTACGTTCTACTCAACCTACAATTTTCTACGTGTTAGCGTTCGCGGAGCGTCTCGTAGAGAAGCGGGGCGTAGCCCGACAAATCCATACTTTGATTCAGCAAAGTCACATTTTATTTATTACTCGTTAAAACATTTTCCCCGCTTCTTCTCTGCATATACGGTACAGTCAGGCATGTCTTGAGCTAATTTTCCACTTAGTGATTGAGTAGATGCTAACCCGGAATTTTTAGGGAATACCATTTGCTTGGTTAAAGCACTACGAGGTCTAAAGCCATATTGGAGTGCTGTTTTAATACACTTTGCGACCTTTAAGGCTCCGCGATAGCCAAATCTGGGACGATTTAAGATAGCATTTAAATCGACTACGGGAATATGGGGGAAACTCAAGGAAGAACCAAAATAAACTACCGATTCTGCATCAAGACCACCAATGAAATCCAGTAATTCATCTTCCGTTTGTTTCATGGACTCGTACTTGCCAAAGGCCAGTGTCCCTTTCGTAATCAGGATTTCTGGGTCTAACCCTGTTTCCAACAAATAATCTACACTGGTTTCTCGTGCTTCTGTACTCCAGGGATGGAAGTTATAGATTACTACACGCATCCCAAAATCACGATCCAACATGTGAGCAAGGGATAAGCACTTGATAGCATCATGTCCTTCGATAATCGCTAACTTCCCTTCTATATAACTCTTAGCTGCTTCAAATTCAGTCTTGATTGCGGCATATTCTTTTTCCATTAGGGCAGCCGCCTGTTCTTCCATCCCTAAATATTTTGCCGCCCCTTCGAGCCATTTTTCTGTAGCGCTGATTCCATAGGGAAGGATAGTAGAATTTAGCGGAGTACCGAACTTGTCTGACATGGCTTTGCCGATGGTATAGCCAAGATCCAAACATAAAGTACAGTTGACTGCTGCACTCGGTGCTTGCTTGAGTTCTTCTAGTGTACAATCACCTGCGATGACGCTGTGAACTCTTGCCCCCATTGCTTCTATCAATCGCACCAATTCTTTGACATCAGTTTCAACTTCCGTCCTTTCAGGGCCCATCTTCGCGCCCACAATATTGACAGCATCGGCTAGTTGTGCTTTCCGCTCTGAAGTTGGCGGCTCCATAAAGTCTACGATTTGCCGAAATACGATATCAAATCCACTGCGATACTCCCCGGCGAATCCTTCACAATGTATCGTCATGATCTCAGCATCGATTTCGCTGCGGGCCTTATTCACTACGTCATCAACACAATCACCAATAATACCAGACGCACAACTAGTAGCAACAACGATCGCATCAGGATGGTATTTTTCATCTACTTCTCGAATCGCGCCTGCTAATTCTTTTTCCCCGCCAAAAATTACCGCCTTCTCACTCATGTTCGTAGTCACCACGGGTTCATAAGGTGAACCACTATTGCGGCTATTAGTCAGCTTGTATGCCCGCTTGACTCCATAAGCACAGCCACTCGGCCCGTGAGAAATGACGATCGCATTTTTAATCCCACTTAAAATCTTCGTTGCAGTCCAGAATTTACAGGGGCGGGTATGACTACCTTGTAAACTGGTCTTAATCTTACCCTCTTTTGCCAAGCGATACAGTTCGCTCAAGTTTCCGTAAAATACGACATTCTGATCTATCATCATAGTTCTCCAAATATTTCATCTTTTTTAAACGCAGAGGGTCGCTGAAGTTGGCGCAAAGGAACGCAAAGTTTTGAATAGAGGCTCCAGCACTCAAATTCTGCGCTCCTGTGCGTTTTACTCTGCGTTCCTCTGCGTTAAAATTAAATCCTCAATTCCTCTTACCAAACGTTTAAGATCCACTCGCGATCGTGCTTGTTCTCCATATCTGCAAACATGGCGTTGGCAATGTTATCTGCTAGCCATTCTGCTCCTTTATAGCCAATCACAGGATATTTCCACAGACCTGCGCGGTCAAAGCTAGGGAAGCCTACCCGAACCATCGGAATTTTGTTGTCGATAGAAATATACCGACCCTTGGAATGACCTAGAATCAAGTCAATTTCGAGGGATTTATCTGTAATGCGGCGCTCCAATTCCCAGAGGTCTGCATTCCAAATGACTTCAATATCACAGGCTGCTTGCTTCTCCAACTCGGCAATTCTTGGGTCTTTGGTGCAGGCTTTGTTGTCGTCTCCCAACAACATCAACACTGGCTCTAACTCAACTTCTAAGCAGAACTCTGCTAGACCAATTACTAAATCGGGATCTCCGTAAATAGCAACCTTCTTGTTGGCGAAGAACATGTGTGCGAGGTCTGCGATCGCATCAATAGCTTTACCCCGTTCTCTGACTAAAGATTCTGGTATTGCTTTACCAGTTAGTTTTTGGATGTTTTGCAGCCAGATGTCGGTATTTTTGATACCAATTGGTGTTGGGCCAAGAATTGCCGGAACTTTGAACTTCTCTTGTAAAAATTCGGCTGCACTACCGCCTTCATATTTACATAAGGCAATAGTTCCCAACGCATTGGCAGAATCAGCAATTTCTTCAATGGTTGTATTCCCAAAAGCAAAACTTGTCTTATCAGGCATGGTGGGCGCATCAAAGGTTTCTGTATCCAGTAAAATGTTTCCTGGAACATCCATCTCTTTTAAGATGCGCTTAACTTCTGTGACATCTCCAGGATTAAGCCACCCAGTAATGATGTTCAGCTTGCCAGTTGGTTCGCCTTTTTTTGCTAGGGTAGAAATGATTGCGTGTACGCCGACATTATAGCCAGTGACTTGACTACCTTTGTAACTGGGGGTATGTACAGGAACAAGGATAACCTTACGATCGGGATAAGCCTCCTTTAAAAAGCCGTTGAGCTTGTTAATGGTTCCTTCGATATCGTCCCCAATTGTCTCAGTTGAACAAGTCGTAATAATTGGGATAATCCGTAAATCGGGATATCGTGCTACTAAGGTCTTTACACCTTCCTCAATGCGTGGCTGTCCTCCAAGAACAGCGCTATTTTCATGGAGTGAAGAAGAAGCAATGTCGAAATTTTCCTTCAAATGCTGGGCAAACAGGAGACGAACGAACATACTACACCCCTGTCCTCCATGCACTAGGGGAATACAATCTTTGATTCCGATAGAAGCATACTCAGCCCCAGCCGGCTGACAGGTAAATATAGGATTGATGATTCCCTTGCGTTCTTTCTGTTTTACGACTAAAGACATTCTCTTGACTCCTATGTGGTAAAAAATTGCGTGATGCGTGTTTGGCGTTGCTGAACGAAGATATGAAGTGTCATTTTGAGCTTAAAAAAGTGGAGCGATGTCTGTGGCGAGCGATCGCTAACGCTGCATCCAACCAAGAAGCAAGCTACTGATAGCATCGATTACAGAAGGAAAGTAGAATTGAATTTCTTGAAAATCTTGAAAGCTAAATGAGATGCTTCTGTAGCCAGACGGTATGCGGACACTACACTTCTTGGAAATGCTTTTGGTGTAGCCCGTCGGTGAGATCGCTCTCTACTCTCTACTCTCTACTCTCTAAGTCTCTACTCTGTAAGAAAATTTCTGCACAAACACTAACAGGATGACTTGACTCTATTTCATACTCCAATTCAACAACGCCGTTCGTTTAGTGAGGCAATCTGGTCTTCTCCCTTAAGGAATGAATGGGAGAAGGGGACGCTAAAAGCGATCGCAAATCATAGAGCGTCACCCAGAGGTTGAATTACCGATCTAATTGCTTTAATAAAGCGAATAATGCAACTCACCATTCTTCGACTTGGTTATTACAATATCGACCAGCATTCCCTTAACAGCTTCCAGTACTGCCTTCTTTTGCGAGTTTTCCATGCTATTTAACCATGCAAACCTAATTTCTAGGTCAGCTGCGAGGATCTTCGCATCTGCATAAAAACCCCTGTCGATCAAGGTTTCTAGAACCACCTTTTCTCCAGTCAAGATTTGGGCGGCCATATTGAGAACACCATTGATGTTTTCTTCCCGATCCCATGCACGAGAGTGAAACTGCCACAAACAACGTTCTTGAATTAATTTTGTGACTTCCGCAGCTCGATCTTGAATGTATGACGCGATTTCCTTAGCTTGCACTTGAACCTGTGGTGCAACTTCCTTAGCTTGTGGTTGAACCTGTGGTACAGCTTCTTTAGCTTGGGGTTGAACCTGTGGTACAGCTTCCTTAGCTGACTGTTTGACCTGTGAAGTGGCTTCCTTAACTTGCTGTTGAACCTGTGTTGCAGTTTCCTTTGCTTGGGGTTGAACCTGTGGCGCAACTTCCTTAGCTGACTGTTTGACCTGTGAAGTGGCTTCCTTAACTTGCTGTTGAATTAAAGAAACGACTTCCTCAGATACCTCTTTGGTTGCTTTACCATTGCCATTACCATTGGTACTTAGCAGACTTTGCCCTGCACGGATGTCATCTTTAGCCAACTTCATCAAAGGGGAGTAAATGGC
>NZ_JABXKO010000106.1:59356-214783 GCF_017114965.1 Nostoc sp. JL31 | reverse complement strand
GCTATGATTTCATTTTGAATGCTCTATCTGTCGCAAACATTTTTTGAATTGGTATAACCTACTGTTCCAAGAATTGTGTAAAGTGATTCCCGTGACCTGATGCTAAAACCCTTCATGCAAATGGAGGGTTTTGAAAGATTAAACTTTCAGTTACCCTGAACCTGGATTTAGGGCATGGATTAACAATTGAAGCTTATACCCGCTTCATTGATAATACCCGTGCCACGCTAGAAGCCCATAATACCCTTCTGTCTAATCTTGAGGAATCTCGTAAGACGATGAATCAGATGGACAAAGGCCTCTCGGAACTATCTGAGAGGATGCTTAGTGCAGTCGCAACTGTCTACGGCAAAAACAGCATGGAGTATTCAAAGGCAGGTGGCTCTAGCCGAAAGCGGAGTACGAGTAAAAAATCTATTTCACAAGTTCTTACAGTTGTAACGGTTCCCGTCACTCAACCCACCCAAACTACAACTAACGGCAAAGGTGGCTAGAGAAATGTCTAACGACAAGCCGCTACGAGTCTACGCTTTGTTTTTGAGATTTTCTGCAAGGCGTAGACGTAGCCCGTCGTAGACATCGCTCCTCATAAACAATCGAAGCATAAAATTGGTTCAGTATCCCTTTTCAGATTTGTCCAGTTCAAAAGTTATACCTGCTATTGTTGTAAGTGTGCCACATGTTTCTCAAGACATCCTAATTACACCCTTGACGAGCAAAACTGGAGCATTGCTAGAGGGGGATGAGACGAAGCACACTAAAAATTTATTTTTATAACTGAAAATTTTATTTTATTTATGTGTTAGGTAGCTTTCAGGATGTTATCTGTATAATCTATCATTCAGTTTAAATTATCGAATGTATCATCTATCATTCAGTCTGATTGATTATTGACCTCTGTTACTTATTGATAGGTTGAAATCTGGGTATTAGGGTATCTCTTTTTAAGACATAACATACCACTCACCTAGTAGTTATTTATTAACGGAATTTGAGAAGTTATGTAGGCATACTTTATCCTATACATTGCCTGAACTTGTGCTTCAAAAATCATGAGCCATTATATGAATAGTTAGCACGTTTACGGCACTATCCAATGTCTGAAGACTTATTAAACTCCTTTCAAGAAGCATACAGCAATCTCGAACTGTTCCCCTTGATGGAACGGAACGAAATGGAAAGATTTAGAGTCGAATATGGTGATGATTTAATTGCAGACCTGAACCAATTAGTGGAAGATAGTCCTAATGGAGATGGCAAAATTGTCTTTACAGGACATCGGGGATGTGGTAAGTCTACTTTGTTAGCTGAATTTAGCCGACAAATTCAAGATAAATATTTTGTAGTTCTCTTTTCTATTGCTGACAAAATTGAAATGTCGGCTGTTAATCATATTAATATCCTGTTTGCGATCGCAGTTAATTTAATGACAGAGGCAGAAGCCCGCAAAGTTGATATTCCGCAATCTACTAAAGAAGCTCTTTATAAGTGGTTTGCTACCCGCACTCGCACTGAGGAATCAAATTTGCAAGCAGAAGTTAGTATCGGTTTTGACCTCCTAAAATTGATTAGTTCTAAATTAAAAGCTGATGCCAGCGTTCGGGATGAAATTAAGCAAGAGTTTGAACGCAAGTTATCAGATTTAGTTGCCAGAATTAATGAAATTGCTGCTCTAATTCAAGCTGCTACTAAACAAAATGTTTTGGTAATTATTGATGATTTAGATAAGCTTGACTTAGGTAGAGTTAACGAAATTTATCGAGATAACATTAAAGCCCTTTGTCAGCCTAACTTTCAAATTATCTACACCATCCCCATCGCAGTCCTTCGAGAAACATTTATTAGCACAATAATTGCCACTGAAACCAACGATCAAGTTGTGGCAATGCCTGTCTTAAAAATATTTGATAAAGGTAAAAATCGTTTCTCTAATGCCCAACCTCGCCCGGAAGCAACAAAGATTCTCGGTGAAGTTTTGCAAAAACGGATTCCTAATGAATTAATCGCAGCAGAAACAGCTGAAAAAATCGTAATTTACAGTGGTGGCGTATTGCGAGAGTTAATTCGAATTTCTAAGGAATGTTGCCGTATATGTTTGCGAACAATTCGACGAAATCCTTCAGGCAAAGTTATTATAGATGATAAAATTCTTCTGCAAGCAATCAATAAAATTCGCAATGATTTTTCCATACGCTTAGGAAAAATTGATATCGATATTTTGCAGAGCGTTTATGAACAATTTATGCCCAACGATCCCAAACAAGCAGAGTTTTTAGATTTGTTACATGGGCTGTATGTTTTAGAATATCGCACTGATGAGACTTGGTATGATGTTCATCCAATTATTATCGAAAGCTTGAGAAGACAGGGAGCGATTAATGTTAAATGAAGATTTATTAGATGATGAAGGAGAAAATCAAGATGCGTATGATGATTTAATTGTTTCTATTGAAGCTCAAAAGCGGGGATTAAATTTACTGATTGCAGTTTGCGATGATGCTAGCTTTCGCGATCAGATTATTGCTCAATATGAAGCTGAACTACAACCCGCCTTCCGTGCATATCGAGTAACTTTAGCACGTCAAGAACCAAGCCTCAAAGCTGCTCTTAACCAACTAGTACAACAAGAAGAATATCTCCGTCAGCAGAACCTGGCGGTGATAACTGTCACGGGTGCTGAACAATTGTATTTTCTCCGGTTGGGAAATGAGCAATCAGAACAGGAAAAGTTTTTTGGTTACTTACAGTGGACAAGGGAAGGATTGCGAGAATTTCCATTTGCGATCGTGCTTTGGGTAACTAACCAAATTTTAGTCAACCTGATTAAAAAAGCCCCTGATTTTTGGAGTTGGCGCAATGGTGTATTTCGGTTTGAATCTAAAAAAACAAATGCTATTCCTGGTAAAGAATTAGAAAATATCCGCTTTGTTTTTAGAGACACAGAATTAGCTAGCACAGATACTAATGAAACTAATCGCTTTTTCTTACCCATTCAAGATTTACAAAGGTTAATCGAGAAAGTAGAACAAGAACAGGGAACAAAAGATCCTAGCTTGGCTACGTTATACTCAAGATTAGGCGATATTTACCACAGCAGATTAGATCGCGGTGAATCTCAAAATTATCAAGAAGAACAGGAATTAGCAATTAAATATTGGCGTCAGGCGAGTGAGCTACAAAATGAATTAGGTTTGCAGATAGACTTAGCTAATAGCCTCAACAATTTAGCAGGAATATATCGTGCAATCGGAAACTACACTGAAGCCGAACCCTTATATAAACAAGCTTTAGAATTGAGGAAACGCCTGTTAGGAGAGAACCATCCGGCTTTTGCTACTAGCCTGAATAATTTGGCAGGACTTTATAAATCTACTGGAAAATATAGTAAAGCAGAACTTCTATATCAACAAGCTTTAGAACTGAGGAAACGTCTGTGGGGAGAACACCATGCCGATGTTGCTGTCAGTCTCAACAATTTGGCATTACTATATGATGAACAAGGACGTTATGACGAAGCAGAACCTCTGTATTTGCAATCATTAGAACTCGAAAAACGTCTGGTTGGCGAAAATCATCTTTCTTTCGCTCTCATACTAAATAATTTAGCGCTACTTTATTATCATCAAGGACGCTACAGTGAAGCTGAACCGTTGTCGCAACAAGCAATAGAACTAGATAAGCAATTTTTAGGAGAAGAGAACCCCGATGTTGCAACAGATTTGCACAATTTAGGTTTAATATACCGCGCTCAAGGACGCTACAGCGAAGCGGAATCTTTGTTTTTGCAATCATTAGAACTCAAGCAGCGTGTATTACAAAAAGCGCATCCGCTATTAGCAGATACTATCTATGCTCTTGGTTATATGTACAGAGAACAAGGACGTTACAATGAAGCAGAACCCTTATGTATAAAAGCCTTAGAGCTTGATAGGCACTTATTGGGAGAAAATCATCCCAATGTTGCCGAAAGTCTCAATAATCTGGCAGAAATTTATCGTGCAACTGGACGTTACGATGAAGCACAACCGCTTTATTTGCAAGCTTTAGATATTTGTGAGCAAGTCTGGGGTGTAAATCATCACCGTACTGTCTCTATTCGTCAAAATCTAGAAAAACTTGCCGCAGCAATGCAGAATAATGGAGAGTGCGATGTCTTGTCTACGACACGCTGCGCGAACGACAACCCCTTTGGAGAACGCACTGCATAGAGCAAAAATCTAATTTTGGGTTAAGCTAAACGCTAAAATATCATAAAAATAGAATATTTTCATTTTGAGACTCTAATCTAGAGATAGCAAAATGGCTAAAGATGTTTTCCATCTACAGGTAAAAAAAGCATTAATCAAAGATGGGTGGATAATTACTCACGACCCTTTTACAATTCGTGTTAGTGAAGCGATTAAACTACAAATAGACTTAGCCGCTGAAAATGCCATTGCCGCAGAACGGAATGCAGAGAAAATAGCTGTTGAAATTAAGAGTTTTATTGCAGATTCAGATATCAGTGAATTTCATACTGCACTCGGACAATATCTCAATTACTCCCAAGCTATTGAAGAAAAAGAAGCAGACAGAGTGCTTTATTTAGCTGTTCCTATCGAAACATATCAAGACTTTTTCCAACTTTCTTTTGTCCAACGCACCCTTGATCGTTACCAAGTTAAGTTGATAATTTACGATCCAAAACGTGAGGAAATTCGGCTATGGATAAAATAGAACGCTATCGACAATTTATCAAACAAATTCTGAGCGAACATCAACAAATCACGTCTAATACCGATACTGTCAAATCACAATTAATTTTAGACAACGAAAACGACCATTATCAACTAGCTTACGTTGGCTGGCAAGGAGATAAGCGGGTGTTTGGCCCGGTCATGCATTTTGATATTCAAGATGGGAAAATATGGATACAGTATAACGGTACGGAAGAGTCTGTTGCTGAACGATTGGTTGAGTTAGGTGTACCCCCTTCTGATATTGTTATTGGATTCCATTCTCCTTTTAAGCGCCAATTTACCTCTTATGCTGTCGAGTGAAGAGTGCTGTTAGCGGTAGCGGGGCGTTTAGCCCGTGCTGAGTGCTGAGTTGAAAAACCGCACACAAGGGCCGGGCATCTAGCAAGTAAATAATTATTGAGTAATTCTTAATTCACTCAAAACTCAGCATTAAGTAGGGAGAACTTCAACTCAAGTGATGAATACATGAATATTGAACAAGCAGTGAATAAATAGAAAAGCGATCGCTTCCCCTAGATCCCCGACTTCTTAAATAAGTCAGGGAGCTGTGGGAAAGGAAGCTTAATTGTTTTCCAAATCTACTAGCGAACGCCAACGAATCCAGCTTGTTCAATTGCTCTTTGCCCTTGGTCAGTTAATAAAAGATTGGCATAAGCATTTCCAATCTGCTGTTCTGGACCTTTATTCTGCTTAATAATCACAAACAAATTAGCAATCATCGGATAGCTGCCATTTTTGATCGCCTGAGTATTTAGCTGGTTGCGCTGACGTGGACATTGCTCAGGCGAAACCATCGGCTCCCGATAAGGGGGAATTAGCTGACCAGAAGTGTTACCCAATGGCAAAGCCTTCACACTACATTGAAAGACTACTGAACGGGCAGAGGCGTAATACACACCACCAGGGGTTTTACTGAGTTGGCGCACTGCTTCTGTAGCGGAGTAGACATATTGCACATTAGAGCCAAATGCTTGCCCCTTTAAGTCGCTATTGCTAGGGAATATTACTGTATCTGCGTCCTCTGGTCGTTGAGAAAAAGCTGTGATGGGTAGATTTGGCCCACCGACTTGATTCCAGTTAGTAATTTTCCCCAAATAAATCTGCTGCAATTGTTCAACACTTAAACCCGATACATTGAGTGATGGATTTACAACCACTGCTATCCCATCCATACCCACCTGACGTTGCTCAAGGGTAAAGCCTCGCTCTTTTGCCGTAGCTTGTTCTTCATCTGTGAGGGGACGGGAGGATTGAGCAAAGTCTAGTTTGCCATCAAGTAACATCCGAATACCGGAGCTAGAACCAGGACTACCATCAACAGGATTTACATAACGTAATTGTAGTTCCGGGCGATCGCTCTGGATCTGAGAATCTACCAATTGCCGAATAGATGCCCAAGCGGTACTACCTCCGTAGTTGAATGAGGCAGGGGGAACATCAGCAACTGTCTGAAAAGTTGATGCATTATTAGAGACGCGGTTGAAATTTTGATTAGAGGAAGAGTTAGCACTGTTGCGGGACAACAAAGTTGGCTTTAATAACCACCAAAGTAATCCGCCAATAACCATAAGTGTTAGAACTTTACCAATAATCAAACCTTTAAGAAAGAGGGCGATTTCGCTGTTAATTAAAGCTTTCCTTTGATTTGTATTGTCCATATTTTTAAATTTTGTTTATTGTATTTATCTTACAGGAATATCTAAGTATTTATCCTACAGTCATCTTGAAATATTTAAATTAAAAATAAATCTTTAATAGCTAGTTAATAGCCAGTCTTATGATTGCTGCTAGATGATTAACTTTTCTAATGTAGTGAAATTAAACTTGCTATTTGGTGTTTTTTGCAATGGTGCAATTGCTTTGACAGATTCTTCTGTTAAGTGCTGATTTAGCTAGTAGACTATTCGTCTTAGCTGACGGAAACTCAACAAATCTTTCTAGAAAACTCTTTAGTGGAGTAGGTTGGCTTGGAAGCGATGTCCCCGTATTAATGAATGTATAGATTAAAACTATTACTATCAAACTCGTGGTTGCGCCAAGACCGATACCCAGCAGTAAAATAAAGTTTCTATAAGTTAACAAATAACTATCATCAGCCTTGTGGTTGATGTCAGCAGATTGTAAAGACTGTGACAACGCTCCATCCGAATTAAGCGCTTGTAAAGCTTCTGTGGCAGACTGATAACGTTGGTTGTAGCGATCGCGAACCATTGTATCTAAAATATTTGCCAGGGCATCACTTACCTCTGCCTTGTCGCGCCAGATAACTTCTCCAGTACTAGGATCTTCTGGTAGTTGTTCAGGCATTAAACCTGTCAAAGCTTGAATGCCAATCATCCCGACTGCATAGATATCGCTACAAAGTTTTGGCTTTCCCTTAGCCTGTTCGCTTGGCATATAGCCAGGAGTTCCAACAGCAATTGTTAAGCCTGCTCCCAAAGCACCAATTTTCTTAATACTGCCAAAGTCAATTAGCACAATCTTCTGATCTGAGTACCGTCGCATTAAGTTTTGAGGCTTAATATCTCGGTGAATGATATCGTGTTGGTGGACGAAAGCCAGTACTTCTAGGATGTCTTTTAATAAATTTAAAACTGTATTCTCGTTAAGACGCTGACCTGGTGTAATTTCTTGAGTCAAGGCATGACCGTCAATAAATTCCTGGACTAAATAAAAATCTCCATCTTCATCAAAATGGGCAAACAGTCTCGGAATTTGGTCGTGGTCGTTGCCTAGCTGGTATAAAACTTCCGCTTCCCGATCGAATAGCTTTTTAGCGATGGGTAGAACAGCAGGATTGGAATCTTTTGGGTGGAAATGTTTGACGACACAATGGGGTTGTCCTGGTAAATCCAAGTCAAGGGCCAAGTAGGTATCACCAGAACCTCCACTTCCTAACTGTTTGATAATCTCAAAGCGATTCCGAAGTGTTTTTCTGTTGAAAGAGTATCGGTGTCTGTTACGTATAGTACCCCCTACTAAGTAAGTCTTATCAGATTCTCCGCTTCCCATCACTTTGACAGTTTCAAAGCGACTTCGGAGTGTTTTTCTGACTAGAGGGTTCTGGCTCATGTGGCGTATACTACTTCTTAATTTACTGACCATTCAGAGCTTGGGTGAGGTTATAAATAACTGCTAGATTTGCTAGATTTGCTAGTATTTGCGGCAGTAAGCCATTGGGCAACCTATGTTTTGGATAAATGTGATACTTAGTTGATTAATTGCTTTATTTAATACCTTTATAGGTATTTTAATACCAGATTAATTTATGAAATACTTCTGTAATTTTATCACTTAAGTAAATTTAACACTAGTTCACAGTCTTTAAACTGTGGGCAGAAAATAATATTCAGGAGTTAGGATACTTATTTATTTTAACTGTTAAGTCTGATTACTGACAAAACTTTGAACAGTAAAAATTTAAAGGCACAAATACCCTTACAGTATTCATCACAATTTTGTTACCAGATTTTAGTCATTCCTAAGCGCGATCGTGTTGTCAGATCAATGTGAGTTCAACGAAAAGCCTAAAAAAGATCGGGTAAGTTTTTGAGGTAAGTATCGAGTAATGGTTTTTGAGTTAAATTAGGTGTGACTTTTCAATCACTCACACATTTTACGATCTCGATCTACTCATAATTCTGACAAATCTGGAATGCGTATTCGCTTTCACGAAATACCACAATTAATATGTGATACCAATAGTTAAAAAAGAATCCACACTTACCTACCCTTAGCAAGGCGAGAGTGCGCGTTGAGCTACTTAAATGAGAAAGCCAAATGGAGAATTGCAATGATTGCAATCTCTCGAATAACTTCAAGTTTCCACTTTTACGACTAGAAAAAATATTAGGACTGCATTTCCTGAAATTCAATCCGCATAAATTTGCGAATTTTCTTTATTTATTGGTTTACTCAGTTCTTAGAATATCAATTTACAGTATCTTAACTGGTTATTCAATACTTCCTTCAAAACATCTTACTTTTCCAACTTTTCCCACCTTTTACTTTACTTGTATTTCTATCACTTGCAATAACTCAATTGCATCTAGCAAAAGTAATAGTGAGAATGGTCTACGCTAGAACTAGCCCTTTCAAGGTGAGTAAAAATTTTGCTCAAAAAATTCCTCTTTAATCTCTTAACTCTGTGTTCTCTGCGTCTCTGTGGTTAAATAAATTACTTTTAAACCGCAGAGGCACAGAGAGCGCAGAGAGAAAAACAGAGATTTTACGAGTCACCTTGAAAGGGCTGGTCTTATACGCTTATTTTGATATATTTTTTATTTAACTTTTCTAGTTAAAGGATAAATATGCATTATATATAAACCTTGCAGAGACGTAGCACTACTAAGTAATCGGACAAAAATATTTACAGTCATTGCGTTCGCGTAGCGTCTCCAAGAGAAGCAATCCCAGCCGCAAGCGAATTGCTTCCTTCCGCAACTCTTGGAGACGCTACCGCGTAGCTTGCTTCCCCGTAGGGATACGCTCCATTCGCAATGACATTGTGTAATTAATTCTGTCTGACTACTTATGTCTCTACAATCTTTTGACTCATATCTTTATTCTGTTAATTAAAAAAAGCCCCCACTAGGGGGCTTATTAAGTTGTCAGCGTGGATTGAACAACTAGTTAATTAATACTTACAGTAGATAAAGTAATCCGAACAAAATAATCCAAATCACGTCAACGAAGTGCCAGTAGATTTCGGCTGCTTCAATACCAAAGTGCTTTTCGTTACTATAGTGACCCGGAACGCGCGATCGCCACAACACAGCAACAATTGCCAAAACGCCTATGGTAACGTGCAATCCGTGAAAACCAGTCAAAACGTAAAATGCACTAGCAAATAAATTGGTAGTTAAACCAAATTCTAAATGGGTATATTCATATACTTGACCCATCAAGAAAATAGCACCCATTGCAGCGGTAATTGCTAACCAGATTCGCGCACCCCGTGTATCGTTCTTTTTAATAGCAGTATCGGCATTGTGCATGACAAAACTACTAGAAATTAGATTGATGGTGTTAACTCCAGGTAGCAATAGTTCTAATTCTGGGGTACCTGCTGGCGGCCACACAGGTAAGGTCGCACGGAAAGCCAAATAGGCTCCGAACAGTCCCATAAAAATCATCCCTTCAGCAATCAGGAAGACAATTAGCCCAAACAGGCGATGGTCTGGATGTTCTTCATGATGACCGACGGATGCTTCCGCCGCGTGGTGATGATTCAGTTCGGTTTTAGCTGGGTCAATAATTTGACTTTGCATGAATTTTGATAAATGGGGAATGGGGAGTTAAAAGTTAGGAGTTAAAAGTTAGGAGTTAAAAATTTTGAACTAACAACTTTATTAAAGTCATAACTCATCATTCATAACTCCTAACTCTATTTCCGGTCTTCGGGATTGGCAGCAACGGCTGGATCGGGTTCTGCTCTTAATACTGAGTTTGGACCACCAGATAAGACGGGATTGGGATCAGATAAAGGTACACCTTCATTAGCATTTTCCAAACCGTAGTCGTAGGGGCCTGTAGCCAGTACTGGGGTTTGATCAAAATTTTCGATCGCTGGTGGTGAGGTTGTCATCCACTCTAAGGTAAGTGCCCTCCAAGGATTATTACCAGCTTTCTCACCGTACAACCAACTCCAAATCGCATTGATGATGAAGGGAAATGTCGAAATTGCCAGTATGTAAGAACCATACGTGCAGATTTCGTTCAGTGTGGTGAATTTGGGGTCATATTGGGCAATACGGCGATTCATGCCCATTAAACCCAGCTTGTGCATGGGTAAGAAGGTCATGTTTAGACCGACAATTGTCAAGGCAAAGTGAACCTTACCCCAAAATTCGTTTACCATCCGTCCCGTCATTTTCGGGAACCAGTGGTAAATACCAGCAAAAATTCCTAGAACGCTACCGCCAAATAGGACGTAGTGCAGGTGGGCAACCACAAAATAAGTATCGTGAACGTGAATATCAAAGGGCACTGCTGCCAGCATCACGCCACTAATCCCACCGATTACAAAAGTGCCAACAAAGCCGATGGCAAATAGCATGGCACTGTTAAGGCGGATTTTTCCACCCCACATCGTTGCTAACCAGCTAAATATTTTAATTCCTGTGGGTACGGCAATGATCATGGTGGTGATCATAAAGAACATCCGCAACCAACCGGGGATACCGCTGGTAAACATGTGGTGCGCCCAAACAATTAGCCCCAAAAAGCTAATGGCAAGAGACGAATAAGCGATCGCTTTATAGCCAAAAATCGGCTTGCGAGAATGGATGGGGATAATTTCTGAAATTGCGCCAAAGAAGGGCAAAATCATGATGTAAACCGCTGGGTGGGAGTAAAACCAGAACATGTGTTGGTATACTACCGGGTCGCCCCCGCCAGTTGGGTTAAAAAATGTTGTCCCGGCAATTAAGTCAAAGGAAAGCAGAATCAGACCTGCTGCTAAGACTGGGGTTGATACCAAAACTAGCGCCGAAGTGGCGAACATTGCCCAGCAGAACAAGGGCATTTTGTGTATGTCCATGCTGGGGATACGCATCTTGATCAATGTTACCAGGAAATTTATCGCCCCCAAAATAGATGATGTACCCAGCAGCAAGACACTCATAATCCAAATGCCTTGCCCCACTTGTCCTGTTACCAAACTCAGGGGAGGGTAGGAAGTCCAACCGGCATCCGGTGCATCGCCTACCGCTAAACTGGCGATCAGCAATATACCCGCAGGCGGGATCATCCAAAAGGCAACAGCATTCAGCCGAGGAAATGCCATATCTTTTGCCCCAATCATCAGGGGAATTAGATAGTTAGCAAACCCTGCCCCGGTTGGCACAATCCACAAGAAAATCATGATCGTGGCGTGCAGCGTAAACAGACTGTTGTAGACTTCTGGGGTAACAAAATCTACCTCTGGAGTTCGCAGTTCTGTGCGAACCAAGTCAGCCATTACGCCGCCAATGCAGTAGAAAATAAACGAAGTGACTAGGTATTGAATCCCAATCACCTTATGGTCGGTTTGAAAGCCAAAGAAGTCTTGCCATTTTCTGATCCCAGGTTCCTCACTAAGGGCGGGGATATTGGCAGTTTCTTGCAACTGAGCTTGTGTCATAGTCGTTAGTCATTAGTCATTAGTCGTTAGTCATTAGTCATTGGATTTTGACTAATGAACATATTGATTAATGGTGAACTTGATGAAGGATTTCTGGCTTAATTCCCATGTCCTTGGTGTAAGGAGCAAGAAATTCATTTGGGGATAAATCGGTAGGATTAACAGCGATCGCTTGATTTAGCGTTTCTTTGCTGGCAACTAGCTGTTCTTGCATCCATTTATCAAAGGCTTCTTGTGGCTCAACAACTACTGGCGCTCTCATCGCACCGTGGTAGGGGCCGCAAAGTTCAGCACAGATTAGGACATAATCTCCTGCTTTTTTGGGGGTGAAGCGAATCTCGCTTTGCCTACCGGGGATCGCATCTTGTTTTAGGCGGAATTCTGGCACCCAGAAAGCGTGGATGACATCGTTAGCTGTCATACTGATTTCCACTTCTCGCCCAATGGGGACGTGCATTTCACCTGTAGTTATACCAGTTTCAGGATAGGTGAAAATCCAGGCATATTGTAGACCAGTGACGTTGACTTGTAATTCTGCTGGTTTGCCTGCTTTATCAGGAGTTCCCCCAATTGTCGGAGCAACAATACCTACACCTGGGGCATTCCGCAGTTGGGGAATTTGGTCAGCATTGCGGACTTCTGCCGTAGCTGGATCTTGCATTGCCTCATCAGATTTTTCTTGATTGAGGTTGGGTTCAGTGCCAGGAGGTGTATCGCTTAAAGTTGCAGCGATCGCGGTTCCAGGCATTGCCATTGACTCCTGACTCATCGGTGCTTCATGGATAGCATGGGGATCAAAGCCACCGATTTCGTTGTAGACATCAAAGCTGTAAACAGAAATACCGATAACGATAATTGCTGGGATCGCTGTCCAGAGAATTTCTAGAGGTATATTACCTTCAACTGGTGGGCCGTCTTTATTGTCACCTGCACGCTGACGATATCTAAATGCAGAGTAAATTAAAATACCTTCAACGAGCAGAAATATCCCTGTAGAAACGATCATCATCGCGTTGAACAGACCATCCACCAAGACGGCTTCATCAGTGGCGGCTGCTGGCAACAGACCGTGATTTTGACCGTACCAAAGGCTGGCTAGCGTTAGCACGATGCCAATGAGTAATGTCCAGATGGAACTTGGAATCTTCACGGCTTACTTAATTGAATTTACTATGTTATCTCGAAGCTACTCACTTACTAAGGTAGTCTAGGCTGTCAGACATAGGGGACAAAGGTCTGAAATTTTTATTAATTTTTTTGCCTATTTCACTAATTTTGAGTATGAGTTTACTATCATACAACGCCAAAAATAGATGCAAATCAGTGAAAAAATTTAAGGAAAAATTTAGAATGCTTAAATTAATTGTGATTAATCAATTTTTGACATCTTGAAAAATACCTAAAGCTTCAGGCAAAACTTTGCTGGAGTGATTCAAAGTATAAGTGAGTGCTAATCTATAAACCCATAGCCTATACGCTAGGGTGGAGATAGGACACTAAAAGAAAATTGAAAATTTTAAGAGATCCACCAAGAGCGGGCAGAAGGTATCGTTCATGAGCGAATTTGTCCTACAACAACAAAATGAAGCGGCGCTTCAGCAGCAAAAGCCCAAGGAAATGATTCGGCGCTTGGTGTGGAAAATGTGCATAGCCACCTTAATTTTGATGGCCATAGGCAGTGCCACCCGCGTCATGAATGCAGGGCTTGCTTGCCCAGACTGGCCCTTATGCTATGGCGAACTCGTGCCAGCCAAGCAAATGAATCTCCAAGTGTTTTTGGAGTGGTTTCACAGATTGGATGCAGCTTTAATTGGTGTAAGCGCGATCGCACTTTTTGGTTTGTCCTGGTGGCGTCGTCGTTTCTTACCCTCTTGGCTGCCTTGGGCATCTACATTCGCCCTATTTTTAATCGTCTTCCAAGGTATTTTAGGGGGACTCACCGTTACCGAATTGTTGCGGTTTGATATCGTTACCGCCCATTTAGGAACGGCGCTGTTGTTTTTTACCACCCTTTTGATTATCGGCACAGCACTCACACCCTATCAGGGTAATGGAACTGTTGGTAAGCTGCCTTGGGTCAGTTTAACTGCCGCTGTTCTGGTTTACCTGCAAAGTCTGCTAGGTGCTTTGGTAGGCTCTCGCTGGGCGCTACACCAATGCCTCGGCGGTTCTCAACTTTGTACTGTGATGTACAGCCATATTGCTGGTTTGGTGCCGCCAACAGTGGCAACCTTGGCTATGGTATTTATCTGTTGGCGGACACCAGCACTACATCCAGCCTTGCGGCGACTGGCAAATATGGCTGGTGCGTTGTTAATCTTACAAATCTTGTTGGGAGTCGCCACTTTCAAATTACACCTCCAAGTCGAGCCTCTCACAGTCTCTCACCAAGCTATAGGAGCTACTTTGCTTGGTACTTTGGTGGCTTTCACAGTTTTATCACTACGTGACTCAGTGAGTGCTGAGTCACGAGTGCTGAGTGCTGAGTCACGAGTGCTGAGTGCTGAGTAGGGAGTGGAGGAGA
Source organism: Nostoc sp. JL31 (assembly GCF_017114965.1). Taxonomy (NCBI): domain Bacteria; kingdom Bacillati; phylum Cyanobacteriota; class Cyanophyceae; order Nostocales; family Nostocaceae; genus Nostoc; species Nostoc sp. JL31. The sequence goes on along the minus strand of NZ_JABXKO010000106.1, from coordinate 200,397 downwards.
TGAGGGAGCAGGAAAAGAACTCCTAATTCCTAACTCTTGTACAGACGCGATTAATCGCGTCTCTACTCTTAACTCAGCATCAGTTTTCATTTGTCTGAAAGAGCCAGCTTGAGCGGGGGCTGCATATACAGCGGATTTCAAGGAAAGTGAAGTACACAAGCTAAGTCTCAAAGCCAGGTATAAAGCCTGTTTTACTTCTGAATTCTGACTCCTGAATTCTGAGTTCTGCTGTAAGTTGTTGAAAAATAAGGAACCAGAGCCAAAATGATCGAGACTAATGTCTCTCGCCACCACGAAACATTTTTCCAGGTAGTTCAAAGTTATTACCAGCTAACCAAACCTCGGATTATTCCGTTGCTTTTGATTACCACGGCTGGAAGTATGTGGATTGCTGCTAAGGGAGAAGTAGACCCATTGCTGTTGCTAGTAACTCTCACTGGTGGCACTTTGGCTGCTGCAAGCGCCCAGACGATTAACTGTATCTATGACCGGGATATTGATTATGACATGGAGCGGACGCGTCATCGTCCGATGCCTTCCGGTAAGGTGCAGCCACGCGATGCTCTAATTTTTGCGATCGCACTAGCAACGATTTCTTTTACACTCTTGGCAGTATTTGCCAACCTGTTAGCCGCGCTGCTAGCTTTCTCTGGCATCGTCTTTTATATTTTGGTCTATACCCACTGGCTAAAACGCCACACCCCTCAGAATATCGTTGTTGGTGGTGCGGCTGGGGCAATTCCGGCTTTAGTGGGTTGGGCTGCTGTCACAGGGACATTAAGCTGGTCAGCATGGCTGATTTTTGCCATCGTCTTTTTATGGACACCACCCCATTTCTGGGCACTAGCTCTGATGATTAAAGATGACTACGCAAAAGTTGGGATACCAATGTTACCTGTGATTGAAGGTACTACGGCAACTGTAAAGCAGATTTGGTATTACACGCTGTTAACAGTAATTGCAACCGTGTTATTAGTTTATCCCTTGGGCGCAAGTGGAATTCTTTATGCTGCGATCGCTGTAAGTCTGGGAGGATTATTTATCCACAAATCTTGGCGCTTATTGCACAACCCAGAGGATCGCGCTGTAGCTAAAGAGTTGTTTCTTTATTCCATCTCCTACATGATGCTATTGTGTTTGGGGATGGTCGTGGATAGTCTTCCTGTCACCCATAATCTAATTAGTGCAGCGATCAATCAGCTGCATTTCTTAATCGGCTAATACTGCGTTGAAGAGCAAAAATCAAAGCCTCTCTCCTTTTAGGAGAGAGGTTTGGAGAGAGGTAAGAATATTAAGTCGCACTTTGGTATGGCTTTGATTTGCTGACACACTTCTATGCCATCGGTTCCTGGCATCATCACATCTAGCAAAATTACATCTGGCTGATAATAGGTTGAGAGATGCGATCGCCTCTTCACCACTGACAGCATAGTGCAGCAGATAATTTTGCTCACTTAAAATTGTTTTAATGACATCAAAGTTATCGGGTTGATCGTCAACGACTAAAATAGAGGGCTGATTCATTTGTCATCCTTGGTTGCATTCAAAAGTTGTTGAATGTTGATGGCCAGTTGCTTAAGCTTTATGGGTTTACTCAGGTAGTCGTTAGCTCCTGCTTTTAAACAGCGATCGCGATCGCCCGTCATCGCCAACGCTGTGAGCGCCACAATCGGAATATCAACCAAGTTAGAATCGAGGCGAATCTGTCTCATCGCCTCTAAACCGTCCATTCCCGGCATTTGAATATCCATCAAAATTAAGTCAGGGTGGCGAGTTTTAGCAACGTCGATGGCTTCTTGACCATTCTGTGCCAACACAATGCGATAGCCCTTGGCTTTGAGGTAGCTAGAAACTGTACTGATATTGGCTTCGTTATCTTCTGCTAGCAAGATTAGGGGGGTAAGGCTCGCTGATTCGTCGGTGCTTGGAGAGTCCCATTCTGGAGTCACGGCTGGTTGATCGTCTGCGGTAATTTCTGGTGAAACGCGAAAACTGGGAGTATAGGGGAGATCGATAGTGAAGCAACTGCCCACACTTAGTTCACTAGTTAGCCCTACGCTACCGCCGTGAAGTTCGACAATTCGCTTCACTAATGCCAGTCCCAAGCCTGTACCTGCATATTGACGATTTAAGGCGCTATCGATTTGCACAAAGGGCTGAAATAAGTTCTTGATATTCTCTGGCGAGATGCCAATGCCCGTATCGGTGACAGCAAAGTGCAAGAAATGTTGCTTTTTTAAATCGGTAGTTGAGATGTCTGGGAAAAGTTGGGTAACTTCTAAGGTAATGCGCCCCCTCTCTGGAGTGAATTTGACTGCATTGTTGAGCAGGTTAATTAACACTTGCCGAATACGGCGTTCATCCACGAGCAGTTCAGGTAGATTTGTCTGAAGTTTGATTTCAAGCTGAATCCGTTTTTGCAATGCCTGCTGTTTAATAAACACCAAGCTGGATTGGCACAGACGAGCCACTGAGATTGAGGCATAGTCCAGTTCGATTTTTCCGGCTTCAATTTTTGCCACATCAAGGATGTCGGTGATCAACTCCAGCAAATGAGAGCCGCTGCGCTCAATGGTTCGTAAAGCTTTGAGTTGTGGCTCGGTGACAACACCAAAGACTTCCTCTTGTAGCCCTTCGGTCATGCCCAAAATAGCGTTAAGGGGGGTGCGGAGTTCGTGGCTCATGTTGGCCAGGAATTCATCTTTGAGGCGAGTGGCACGAGCGAGTTCTTGGTTAGAAACTGCCAATTGTTGATTGCTGTCAGTGAGCTTTGCTTCCGCCTGTTGTCGTTCGGCGAGTTCTTGTTGTAATTGCTCAAACAGACTCGCTTGCTGAATGGCGATCGCCAACTGGTTGGCAATTTGTTGCAAAAGTTGCGCTTCAGAGTCTTTCCAGACTCGTTTTTCTTGACAAGCATGGACAACCAAAACCCCCCAGAGCTTGTTAGTTACGCAAGGGGCAACCCAGCGATGATTTTCGCTGCCTCGCACGTCTTGTAAGATCGGTGCGACAATTTTGGACTGGATTTGACTTTCGCGGGAGAATTCTACTAGGCGCTTTGCCCAGATATCATTCGTCACATCAGGAACGATGCGGGGCTTACCCTGCCAGTAGCAATCGTGGATTTCTTGAGACCACATTTCATTGCCCCAGTGCTGGTCTTTGAGGGCGGGGAACTCACCAGATACGGATTCTTGGACAATTTGACTTCTACCGTCAGCACAAAGCCGGAAGACGATGACGCGATCGCTGTGCAGTACATCTTTAACTTGCTGAGTCACTGTTGCCAGGATCTCGTTAATATCTAAGGACTCGCGAATTTTTTGGATGATCGCCCCTAAAGTTTGCTGTCGCCGCAGTTGCAGGGCAATCCTCGCTTCGGTTTTCTGCCGTACCAACAGTTCAGACTGGAGTTGCGCCTCTCGTTCTTGGAGTTTAGTTGTGCGTTCTGCGACTTTGGCTTCTAGTTCTTGATTGAGAATAATATAACGCTGTTCGCTTTCCCGCAGTCGATTTTCCGCTTGCTGGCGCTCGCTTAGTTGCTCTTGCAATTTTTTGTGGGTGGTGGCTTGCTGAAGGGCGATCGCCAATTGCACTGATAAGGCTTGCAGCAGTTCGACTTCTTCCGGTTCCCAATCGCGGGGGTGCTGACTTTCGGTGACATTGAGCAAACCCCATAGTTCATCACCGCAAAAGAGCGGCACTAAAATTTTGGCTCGCGTCTGGAGGGCAATCAGCATATCTCGGTGACAGTCTGAGATTTTGGCCTTGTAGATATCCGACACGATGCGAATCCGCCCCTGGCGGTAAATTTCAGTGTAGCCTTGTTTTGAACAGTTATCACTAACGCGCTGACCTATCAGTGACAGTGAAGAATCAGTGGACTCGGCAACGGCGATGGTTTGCCAATCTGCTTCAAACTGCCAAATATTGACGCGATCGCAGCCCAACAATTGCCGCACCTCTATGACGGTACTATCCAAAATAGTTTGTAGACTCAGGGATGAGCGGATTTGTAAGGCGATCGCTAGCACCAATCTCTCCCGTTCGGCTTTAGCTATTAGGAGCGTCATTCGGGCTTCAATTTGTTGTTCTAGTTCAACGTTGCGGGTTTCTAAGAGTTCGATTTTCTCTGCCTCTAACCGCACTGACTTTTTTTCCAACACCTCCGCCAACTTGTATAGCTCCAACGGGTTGAGGGCTTGTAGCAAATTAGCCTTAGTGACAATTCCCAATAGTTCACCCTGTTTCCCCGTCACCGCCAACCTGCGGATTAAGCGTTGTTCCATAATCTGCTGCACCACCCACAGCGAATCGTCAGGTTTCACGGCAAAAATCGGCGTACTCATTACCGCCTCTGCTAAACAAGTTTTTAAGTTCAAGCTCAATGCCTGAAATTGCACAATATCGCGCTCGGTGATAATTCCCACAGGAATTTGCAGAGGTTCAGTTTGGCTACCACCTGGTTGTACAATCATGATGGAACTAAGGCGGTGTTTTGCCATCAGTTGAGCGATCGCCAGCATGGAACTATTTGGCGTAGCACAAATCACCTCACTCGTCATCACTTCAAACACCAGTCGCAACCGCAACAGATCCACGGGGCGAGAGGACTGCCTCAGACTTTCATTAGTTACCAGCCCCACTACCCGATCCCGATCGTCCAGGATCGGTAAGTGGCGAATGCGATACTGTTGGAGCAAATTAACAGCAAAAAATAAATCAGTAAAATCAGACTCGTGCAGGGTGACGACTGGATGGGTTATCACCTCCCGAATTGTCAAATTCTCTAAACAACACTGCTGGGCAGATAGCCACACCACATCCCGTTCCGTGAAGATACCTAGTAATTTATCTTCTTCTACTACTAATACGCAGCTCGATCGTGCTTCCAAATAAAGCTCATCCATTTGCCCATCCACAGTTTTAGTTGTCTCACAAAGAGTCCGCACACCACTCATTTGAGCGATCGCGTCCATCACCGTCGTATCCCCTTTAACTATCAGGGGATGACGGACGAGCGCAGATTTCAGTTCTGATGGGTTGAGACGGTTAAACATTTTATTGGCAAAGGGATTTATTCTTGATTGTTCCCATTAGCAACTCATAAGCTATACCAATTCCTAAAATCAGGCGATACTTAAAGGAGATAGGAGGCTCACTTGGAGCATAATTCGACCCATTGAAGCCACTGAACCCGAATTTATCACTTGTAATAAAAAATCGTTTCAAGAGTTTTTATATCTTTGAACAGATTTACTTTTAGTTATGTCTACAATCTCAAATCAATTTTGCTAGCGTAGTGACATAGGATAGGATTTCTCGCTCCCCAGTAAGGGGTTGGAAGCAAAAGGATTAATATGGCTCATTTAAATCAGCGTCGCTCCCAAAATGTCAACGGCGATTTTTATGTAGATACTACCTGTATTGATTGTGATACCTGTCGCTGGATGACTCCTGAAGTGTTTTCTCGTGTTGATGAACAGTCGGCGGTTTATCATCAACCAACCAATGATGCAGAAAGATTAGCAGCCCTGGAAGCACTTTTAGCTTGTCCTACTAGTTCTATCGGCACAGTTGAAAAACCAAAAGATATCAAAGATGCTCAACAAAGTTTTCCAATATTAGTAGTGGAAAATATTTACCACTGTGGTTATCATTCGGAAAAATCTTACGGTGCTGCTAGCTATTTAATTCAACTTCCAGAAGGTAATATTTTGGTGGATTCTCCCCGGTTTACGCCGCCTTTAGTCAAGCGCTTAGAAGAACTGGGGCCGATTCGTTACATGTACTTAACTCATAAGGATGATGTGGCAGATCATCAAAAGTTTGCCGAGCATTTTCAGTGCGATCGCATCCTCCACATTGATGATATTACTGCCGATACGCGCAATGTAGAAATACAGCTAACTGGTTCTGAAGCATTTACTTTGACTGAGGATTTATTAATTATCCCAGTTCCCGGTCATACCAAAGGACACACAGTTTTACTTTATAAAAATAAGTTTCTGTTCACTGGCGATCATCTCGCTTGGTCAGAAAGCTTGCACCAACTGACTGCATTCCACGGTGCTTGCTGGTATTCTTGGTCAGAACAGACTAAATCAATGCGTAATTTGGCTAATTACTCTTTTGAATGGGTACTACCAGGTCATGGGCGAAGGTTTCATGCCGATCGGGAAACCATGCGCCAGCAGATGCACAAGTGTATTGAGCTTATGGAATCTTTGGATTGACATTACAGCTATTTTTAGGTATAAGACCACGCAGTAGGGGCGCAAGGCTTTGCGCCTCTACTTTTCACGTGATTCTCCCTTTTTAAGGGTGATTTAGAAGGATCTAAAACTTTTGATACCGACAATAGGACTTTTCAAACATCCTCTAATGCAGCCTTGAAAAAGCTAATGACAATCATGGCTCACTGGTATGAGATCCTAGAGACAGTCAATGGAGTGCGAACACAATGGAACAACATCAGAAGCCAACGGTTGTAATTACGGGTGCCTCTTCGGGGGTGGGTTTGTATGCTGCAAAAGCTCTTGCTGATAAAGGATGGTATGTAGTACTGGCATGTCGGGATTTAGCAAAGGCACAAAAAGCTGCTCAAGCTGTGGAAATCCCCTACAACAGTTATACCAGCATACATATTGACCTTGGCTCCTTGGAAAGTGTCCGACACTTCGTGAAGAACTTCCGAGCTACTGGAAAGTCTTTAGACGCTTTGGTGTGCAACGCTGCAATTTATATGCCCTTAATTAAAGAGCCTTTACGCAGTCCCGAAGGTTACGAGTTAACTGTCACTACCAATCATCTGGGTCATTTCCTATTGTGCAACCTGATGATAGAGGATTTGAAGAAATCATCTTTAGAGCCAAGGCTAGTAATTTTAGGAACAGTCACCCACAATCCAGACGAACTGGGTGGAAAGATTCCACCACGTCCCGACTTAGGCGATTTGCAAGGCTTTGCAGAAGGGTTTAAAGAGCCAATATCGATGATTGATGGCAAGAAATTTGAACCAGTCAAAGCTTACAAAGACAGCAAGGTTTGCAACGTGCTGACTATGCGGGAACTGCACGATCGCTATCACCAGTCGACCGGTATTGTCTTCAATTCTCTTTATCCGGGATGTGTTGCAGAAACGCCGCTATTTAGAAACCACTATCCCCTGTTTCAGAAAATCTTCCCCTTATTCCAGAAGTATATCACTGGGGGATATGTGTCTCAAGAGTTGGCGGGAGAACGGGTTGCTGCTGTGGTTGCCGATCCTGAGTATAATCAATCCGGTATTTATTGGAGTTGGGGAAATCGCCAGAAGAAAGATGGCAAGTCTTTTGTGCAAAAAGTCTCTCCTCAAGCCCGTGATGACGACAAAGGCGATCGTATGTGGGAACTAAGCGCCAAGTTAGTTGGACTTGCATGACAGAACAGGAGGTGGCGTTACCCTTGTGCATGATTCATAAATTCATTTTTTGGAATGAATTGGCATTATTGTGCAGGTAAGTAATGCTTGAGGTGATTATTACGTCACCTCTGACTTTAGTAAAGTTATAGACAATTGGCAATTACTTTAGGCCGTAGGGTGCGTTAAAGTCTAACGCACCGATGTTAATTGTAAAGATATGTGAGATATTATCTAAAGATTTCTGATGGAAACTGCTATGTCTTCCCTAAAGGCACATTCCCAAACCCTATATGAGACTGATTACTTGCAATGGATAGAAACGACTGTAGAAAAATTGCAAAGTCAGGATTACGCAAACGTTGAGTGGGAGAACCTAATTGAAGAAATTGCCGATATGGGAAGGAGTGAGCGCCGAAGTTTCAAGAGTAATCTGATTGTAATTCTGATGCATTTGCTCAAATGGCAATTTCAGCCCGACAAAAGAAGCGGTAGCTGGGAAGGAAGCATAATTGAACATCGTAGACGTGTCAAAGAAGCTCTAGATGATTCACCTAGTCTCAAATCCTATCTTGAGATAGTTTTTGCTGAGTGTTACACACAAGCGGTTAAGCAAGCAAAAGCTGAAACTGGCTTGTCAATAGAATCCTTTCCTCTGAACTGTCCATACCAGCTAGCAGAAGTCACAGATGATGAGTTTTTACCTCAGTAAGCCCTGAATCGGTCTGTATGTACCGCTTCACTCTACAGTTATACCTCTATATTGCCTACTCTCTTGACTTAATACATAGAAAATATGTATAATCGTGAACGCATAGAAGGGGAGTAGCTGCTGGCAGAAAACTTGAAAGCCAGTACATCTGAATCAACATACTGGCGATGAGCCTGGTTCAGATGGCAAGTAACCAATATTTGAAAGCGAGACCTTCACTAAGTTCACACCGAAAAGTGTAAACTTGGTGAGGTCTTTTGGCTCTCATCAAGCTTCACATCGGTAAACGATTCTTCAGGAGCTTGAGAGAGTGTTAACAGCTTTTACCGCAGGTTTATTACTAATTACAGTTTCAGAACTAGGCGATAAAACATTTTTTATTGCTGTAATTTTGGCAATGCACCACCCGCGGCGGCTGGTATTTATAGGTGTGACAGCTGCTTTAGCCGCGATGACAATCCTTTCGGTGATATTTGGACAAGCGGTATCTTTGTTGCCAAAAGTTTATATTCATTACGCCGAAATAGCTTTATTTATTGCCTTCGGTATCAAGCTGTTGTATGACGCTAGTAAGATGTCCGCAGCTGCTTGTGATACAGAAGTTGTGGAAGAAGCTGAAGCTGCGGTGAAACAAGCAGATTTGCAGTTACCAAAGCAAAAAACTGGGTTGGCAATTGTCATAGAAGCCTTTGTGTTGACATTTATGGCAGAGTGGGGCGATCGCACCCAAATTGCCACTATTGCCCTAGCAGCAGGTAATAACCCCATTGGAGTGACAATAGGTGCGATTTTAGGACATTCTATTTGTGCTGCGATCGCAGTTATCGGTGGCAAAATGATTGCCGGACGCATTTCTGAGCGTCAACTCACCCTGATTGGCGGATGTTTGTTTTTAGTCTTTGGTGTCGTTGCAGCCATTGAAGGAGCGTGAGGGGAAGAAGCAGGGGAGCAGAAGGAGCAGGGGAGACAAGGGGACAAGGGGGAATTATTAGAACAAGTCTCTCCCTTGTCTCCCCCCTCTTCCTTGTCTACCTTGTCTCTTCTCCATGCCCCATGCCCAATGCCCATTACTTGGGAGTATTTCCCAATGAAGATGCGGGAGATGAAGCAGATTTAGGAATGGGGGAAACCGTTCCTGCCTTCTTAATTTCGTCTCTATACTTAGCAGGTGCTAAAGCTGCGGCACTATCAAACAAAGGTTTTGCATCTGCATCTTTGCCCTGTTGTTTCAGGAGCATCGCTTTTGCCACGACGGGGCGAAAATCCTTGGGATCTTTCTTAATTGCCTGGTCATATACAGAGCTAGCTTGAGCGTAACGTTTCTGGGAAGCATGAACAGAACCTAACAGCACCTGCACGGCTACTATATCTACACTTCCAGGCTGAATTGTATTTGCTTGGGCTGCATTAGAGAGGGTTTCTTGCAACAAACCAATGGCTGCTTCGGGGCGTTGCTGACTGATCAATAGAGCCACCATTCCTTGCAAAGCCTTCAAATCGCCCGGTTTGCTGGACAAAATCGAACGATAAGCTTGAGCGGCTCCTTCGCGATCGCCAATTTGCTGTTTGGCTTGAGCTAGTAACACTGAATATTCTGACTGTTCGGGATTCAGCTTTGCTAGCTTTTCTAAGGGTTCAATGACAACTTGGATATCAGCTGGTTTTACCTCACTTTTATCTTTTTGACTCAGTAATTGCAGCCGCGCCTGTAACAGACCTTTAAGCGCAGTCTGATTTTCTGGTTCCCTTTGCAAAACCTGTTCATAACCCCGTGCTTCGTCTTCCAGTTTTGATTTTTGGTCAGCGGAGGACAAACTGCCTCTGGTGCTAGCAGTATTCTGACTTGAGGGTGGCGTATTATTAAATGCTCCAATTATGGGAATCACCGAAACACCCACAAAAGCAAGAATTGCCACCGCTAAGACGACTTGAACTATCCAACGATTGCGCGGTTGAGACACGGTTTTGTCTTTCTCCTAAATTTTAATGACATTATCATTTACACAAATCGTAAAGTTAAAAATTTCCAAAACTTTGCGGAATACCGCCAATTGCCTGTGAATTTTATAACAATTAACTATCCACACTGCTAAAGTAAGTGATGACTTTAGGAGGAGCCGTCAGAATTGTAGCTATGATATGCTTCCGAAACTAGTGTAAAGCCGCTAAATTAGACATTTAGTGTTTATACATTAAATTTAGCGCCTTTAGGATTGTATAGAGTACCCTAGTGTGATTTTGTGAAAAGCCAATATACTTTCATCAGTCGCACAAATGCTCTTTCCAGCTGCCTTTGTAAAATCCCACAATGGGATGTGTCTCCGCCGCAAGGAGTTTTTATGAATTCCGACCTGATGCCGTTGCCTGAATCTTCCAATTCTTCTGCCTCTAACCAGGGCCCAACTAACGTAGAGGCAGCCGCTAATGTTCATATAGCAGCCCATTCCTCTAAAGAAGTTGACAATTTGCCTGTCAACCCCAGCGAGACTGACTCGAATGGGAACTTGATTAATCGCCAGCAACCGATTCCGCCTCCCAGTGAACCGATGCAGTATCGAGCGATCGGCTTAGTCCGGGGTCGCTATCATGCTAGCAGCGAACAATTTACTCAAGGTACGCTGCTGACTCCAGATGGTGTAGAACTCAATGCCGTCCTCCTAGGCCGGATTATGAGCTTAGTCAAGAATCATCTAGACTTAGAAAAAGAACACTTGTGGGTAGTATATCCACGTACTAGACAAGAAAATGACACCTTGCACATCCAAATCGTCGGAGTTTGGGAGCCAGAAAATCTGGCTAAAAACTCAACAGATGAGGACGAATCGGATTTGGAGTTGCAAGAGTTAGAGACACTCGATGATGGCTTATCCGAGAACTCTGAACTAAATACAACTGCCCCCAGACCTTCATCAGAAGTTGCAGATGGTGGTTTTTCTGTTCGTGGTGAAGTAGTATACCAATCTTTTGATGCTAAAAGCTTGGTAGTCAAAATTAGGCAGGCTCCACGCAAATCAACTGACAAACCCAAGTATTTTAAGTTGAAATTGAGGGGTGTGCTAACTACCAAAGCAGTGGGCAAATTCTGGGACTTCCAAGCCAAACGGGAAGCAGACGTTTTGGTAGTAGAAAAAGCTGAGGCGATCGCTGATTTACCCAAAAAACGCAAACCACCATTTAAAGGTGGGCCTCGTGCTGGCATTGGTGGTGCTGGTGGTAGAAAACCATTCCCCCCCAGACGCACTGGCGAAACCCCTCGTCCCATCAAGAAAACAAGTACAGGCAGCGACACTTCAGTGGTGTCAAAACCTATACCAAGAACACCCGCTCCTAAACCCATCAAGCGACCGAAACCGACTCAAGAGTAGGGAATGGGGCATTGGGCATGGGGCAAAAAAAGCAGAGGGGCAGAGGGGCAGAGGGGAAAGATTTACTGCTCCTCTGCTCCTCTGCTCCCCTGCTCCAATCAAAAATCCGTCCGACGGTCTTGGGGTAGAAAAGATCGCTCCATCGGAATTGGAGAAACTGGTTCTGTAAGGGTAAACGTACCTGCTTCGATCCACTTTTTCAACTCTAGGGCGACTTGCCTAGAAAAAAACAAACTCGCTAAGGGGGCAGAGCGTACTGCTTTGCCCTCTATGGTGATCCGCCCAGATTTGAGTTGGGCGTAACTCACCAAACCAAAGGTGGGACGGACGCGCCGAGGAATGGAAAAATCCACTATTGGGGCTACTAAGTCTTGATCTTGGACGGCGCAGTGTTCAATTACTTGTTCATTTAATACAGGTAGTGGTACACCAACCCCTAACATTAATGAGGGGCCATAACTTTTGAAATAACACCCTCGCACCCAATGAGCATCCATTTGCTTGGCATCACCAATTAAAGCTAAAGTGGCAGAAGGCCCAATCGGTGTACGATTAGCTAAACGTTTTTGTAAGGGGAAGTGCTGAGTGCCTTCCCAAGCGACATAGCCAATACCGCCGCCTAAAAAAATTCGAGTACCTATACCAACGAGTTGCAAATCAGGGTCGTTGAGTAAGGGTGAAATCGCACCGGGGTTAGAATAAACAGCATTCCCCAGACGCGGTTGTAAAGGACCGAGATAGGTGAAGAGGGGGCGATCGCCACCATTTACACCAACAATAAAATTTTGATAAAGATTGCGCGGATTGAATAAATAAAACTGATTAATTGTGTCACTGGTAATTGTAGTTTCAAAATTTGCTCTGGGGTAACAATCTGTTACTTGTCCTTGGGCTTTCACGTGTATAGATTTACCAGCGATCAAATCTTCGATTACATGACCGCCACCACGTTCTCGCACTTCTTCCCCGTCCGTCGTCTCCACAGCGCAACTCGCACCTAAATATAAATCTACTGCCCCAAAACCAGAGTATGCTGGCACACCATCTAACCAACAGCGGCGAATTTTTATCGGCGGGTCAGTATGTCCCAGATTGATAATTGCACCACTTGATTCCATAGGCTCAAAAGTACCAGTGGTAATTACATCGACTTCTTTAGCAGCTTTAGTAACACCGATTTCTACAACTCGTGCTTTTAATTCTTCAGTTGTCAACACCACCGCACGTTGACGCTTAATTTTCTCGTTAATTTCTGCAATTGTTCGCATCTTATAAGTGCTTGCGCTTCCTGGTGAATGGGGAATGGGGAGAGACGGGATTAATCGCGTCTCTACTAGGGGAAAGAAATTTTCATTGCTCCTTGTGAATGCAGATTATCGAGACTCTTGTATAATTTCATCTCGAAATAGTTATTGCCAATCTCTGCACGACAGCTTAACACCCCGAATAAAGATAAATTCCAAAAAACAATTCAAGTATTGCAAAGTCCAAATGAATGATATATTTTTTGGGGTAAACAAGCTACCTGTATCCAAAAATTTTTTACCCCTACGTAAAATTACTATAAAAAAGTCTTGCATTATCAATCAAATGTATGTATGGTTAGGATTAAGTGGATTTACTGGACTTAAATAATTTTACGTCAATCGAAAGAAACATTTCACCCGATAACGAATTGAGTAAGAGGCAATGACTACTTCTGAATTAACTAATCTTGAGCAAAGAAACCAAAGTAAGATTTCCGATAGTATTGAAAATTTATCCTCTCCATCAGATGAAAAAAAGTTGTTTAACTTGAAGGTAATAGAGTATTTATTACTTGCAGCTTTTATCTCTGCCGGACTCTTTATTATTTTTCTTTCAGATGATAAAACAGTTGTAATTTCTGGAGCAGTATCTCTAACTTTTCTATTTTTTTTGTTGCTTATCAATAGACAAGTATTTCAGACTTATAAGCAAGCCGCTTATAAGTCTGAACTCACCAAAAAAGCTGAACTCTATAGTTATTTATTAACAAATTCTAATTCCTGGAATAAAGATACGCTGACTCTGACAAGAGGAAAGGCTTTACAATACAGCCAAGACTTGATTGACGATTATAAAAGAATTAGGGGTGTATCAAGGAACCTTTACTATAGTTTGCAAATTGCGACAGTGATTTTATCAGGAGTCACACCGATTTTAGTTCTGGTAGACAAATTAGAAGCAGGACAAGCTTGGCTGAAGTGGCTCCCTGTGCTTTGCCCAGCTATTGCTTCTATAGTTGCTAGTATAGTTACTTCTTTTCCTTTTCAGAAAAGTTCGCTTGCTGCTAATACAGCTGTTGAATTATTAGAAGCGGAACAAGAGAAATTTATATTGGGCGTGACTCCGCCTTATCGTTGCTATGATGTCTCTGACGAAACCCAACAGCAACAAAAGGCAAGTCAGGCATTAGAATATTTTATTGTTCAAGTGAACAATATTCATCTCAACCAATTGCAACAAACTAGTGACACGCAATCAGAGAAGACAGAATCTGCTTCATCTAATGAGTCAAACAAAGCAGAAGCAGAGGTAACAAAGCAGAACAAACAATAGCTAATCAGTTAATTTTGTCCATGCTCATGGTTATTCTTTCAAATAGGATTTATTCAGACTGACTCAAAAGTATGAGATTCCCGACTTCTAAAAAAAGTTGGGAATCTTATTGTTTTTGCACTCCAGCACTCATTATCCCAATCGCTTCCAAATTTCTAAGACTTCATATAACTCGTGTCATGGAGTTAAGTCAATAGACGCGATGAATCGCCGTCTCTACAATAATCAGTCTTTCGCTTTGACGGCGATTTATCACATCTTTGTGAGCTAGAATTTTCATCAAAAAACCTTAAGCGAACCGTATTGAAAGCCGAGTGACTAATCTTATTTTTTCAAAATATCATCATCAATCGAGGGATTCTCATTTATATCTGGATTTTCTGCCGTCCAATTATCATCTGTTCCAGGAGATTCAGAAACTATTACAAACTCAGTCTCTTTTCTATTGTTATTCCCCCATTCATCCAAAACATCTTTAATTAACACCTCTTGCAACCAAATCTTAGCAACAACAGTTAAAGGTAGTGCTAGGAATAATCCTAAAAAGCCAAAGAACGTTACGAAAAAGAGCTGGGCAATTAAGGTTATGGCTGGCAGCAATGATACTTGATGCGCCATGACAACGGGTGTGATGAAATTACTCTCAACCTGTTGAATGATAAAGTAGAGAATCAAGACAGCGATCGCTTTCCAAGGTTCATCCAAGAAAGCGATCGCCATTGCTGGGATTACACTCATTGTTGGTCCCAGATTGGGAATCAAGTTAAAAAATCCCGCTAAAACCGCTAAAGCAAGTGCTGCCTTTACATGCAAAATTGATAAGCCAATGAGACTCATGACTCCCACTACAAAGATGGCAATGAAAGCGCCTGTAATCCATCCCTCCAATGAGACTTCACATTTATCTAAAATCCCATCTACCCGCCGCCGATAAAATGAAGGGAAAAGCCGCACAAATACTTTGCGGTAAGCCACGGGGTCGGCTAAGAGCATCCCTGTTAAAACCAACACTAGCAAAATCTTGAGGACAACTTCCAAAGAGCCAGATACAAAGGCAAAGGAGTTTCCCAGTAGCCGATTGGCGAAGGGCTGTACTTGTTGGATGAGACTATTAATATCTGGAATGTAAGGAACTAACTGGTCAGGAATACGAGTTCTCAGGGCATCAAGCCAACTATTAAAGCGTCCAAACCCTCTAGGAACTTGATAGGTTAGTTCTTGAAACTGCTGGGCAAATGGCGGCACAATTAGCCAGAAAAAACCCACGACACCTGCGAAAAAGATAGCTACTGCTAGGAGGACGGCGAATCCGCGCCTCATCCCAAAGCTTTGAAAGCGTTTCGCTAGCCGATTTAAGGTGGTGGCTAACACAACTGCGGCAAACATGAGCAAAAGTACTTCCCGAATTTGCCACAAGATGTATAAAGAAAGAAGTATGGCGATTAAGCCGATCCATTGACCGAGGTTCACAGGCTAACTCCCAACGGTTGGCGAGATGCAATTTTCTTGTAATTAAGCTAGGTTAGCTGATTTTAGGAACTTGTGCGTAAATGGTTTGAGTTAATTTTGTTTTTGTGCTTGAAATCGCCATAGTAGAGCGATCGCTACGATCATAATCGGCAAGAATACTATAATCAGCGCGTTGGTTGCTGTCGCTGGAATTGATACACTTGGCCCTGCATACTTAATCAATACCGATAACAAAGCCGAGAGTAAAAGCAGTTTCAGAATTAATCCTAGTTGATTTTCCATACAAGTACGGCAATACAGATTTTTGTGGTACATACAAATTTGCGTTGTACCGTGTAGTTTCTAGAATAAACCCACAGATACAATCCTTGTAATTTTCACAAAAATATAATTTCTATTACCTGTCAGGAGCGAAGGAATGCGAGACGCGATCGCTATTACACTTTGTTAGTGCTGCCTGAACCTCAGACAGCACATTATACACTATTAAAGCTATACAGAAAGTAACTAAAGCAGCCTTTGAGTAATTGAATTTCAGCACAAAGGAATGCAGAGTTTTACCAAACTTTATTTGTTCCGAACTGGCTCAATTCTATATTTAGTTTTAATCAGCTCAGGCAATTGTATCAAAAGTTTTTTCACTCTAGCTTGAATATATTTATAATTTTTAGGTACACGTTTAGCTATATATCTTAATAAAGCAATCTGATAGCCAAACTTATATTGAATTGCGGAAAATATATTAGAATTGACCTGCTTAACTGAACCTTTATCTAGGTTTTTTAACTTTGCTACTTCACGATAATATACGGGATGCTCTCCCCAAACGCAGGCAAAGTGTACAAGAGCAGGAGACACCACCTGATTGTATTTTTGAAAAGTAGATTTACCTTTAATAGCATCTATATTAAAAGAACCACGAAGACCGATAGGTGTTCGCATCATCTGACCATTATCTTCAAACATAGTTTGATTGTGTAGCATCATAGCTAGACCAAAAATACGTTCATCATTAGGGCCATCACCACGAAATTCACTAATACCTAAATTTTTCCAATCCTTTGCCAATTCTAGTGCTGTTGCAAAAAAAGCCTTAGCAGTATCGTTTTTTTCAAAATAATAAAGACCTCCATTAAATCTAGGTAATTTTGTCAGATTAAATCGCTTGAGTGTGCCATCTACATCAATAAATGTATCTTTATCGCCTGCTTGAAGATATACATTACCTGCCACACTAAAACTTCTGCCTTTAAAATCATCAAAAATAAAGTTAATGTCCCTCACTGCTATACAATCACTATCAATACAAAGTGTATATTCAAATGGAGAATAATCAAAAAGGTGAAGCTTTTGTTTTACGTTGGAACCGTATTCATGTCTAATGTTTATAACGTAATCATAAAGTTCTAGTAAATCTTTATCATTTTCCTTGTCAGTAACAATCGCACGCGGAACATTTGGTGAATGAAGACGTAGAGAACGTGCTAATGACTTTGCCATTTCTAGATAATAAGATGCTCCATAAGCATAGGTGATAATGCCACGTTGTAAAATAAACATTATTTTTATTAATTAACAATAATTAAGCTTTAGCTTTCTAGTTGCATTGTAACTTACACGCCAAAGGATAGATATCTACTAATATCAATCAAGCTTAAATTCTCTGTAAAGTGTCCGTAAAGTATAGTCTAAATTTTATTTCTAGCTGTTTAACCAGACCTGATTGATTGCCTTTAAAACAACATTTTAAATGTATAGATAGGTTAAAAAAAGAGATGTGTGCAGCAAAAAACAACACAGATATCGGATTTTATATTCATCTAACCCTAAAATTAAATGTATAAAATTGATTTCTATTACATCTATTAACTTGATAGATATTCAAATCACTGCCAGAATCTAGTACATCACAACGTAAGTCAAAAGTCAAAATAATTATATTCCAAGCTCTAGCTACTATATATTGTTTGCCCTGGATAATATTATTCATATACAAAAATCAACCTACAATCTAATGAGAGGTCGAAAGCTCAGAAAATAAAAGTTTTTATTTTTTGATTTTGCCTAAACGACGAGTAGCTGCTGTTAGAGTAAATTCACAGCTAGAATTATTGCCACTACATGCTTTTTCTGAATGGTAGTTGCTTGTTCTCAAGCTACATAAATTGAAATAGAAAAGCAATACCCTTGAAAAATTATTCTATTTTTCCCAACTTTCCCACTTTATTTAAATTGTTATAATCAAATATTGATTATTCTCTTTTAAGATAAAAATATAAACTAGATTTTTGCTCATTAACTGTTGTCTCCAGCTTGAACAAGGTTTGAGCAAGAGAGTTTTTAAAGTTTTTTGTCCACGAGCCTTAAAGACTCCACAATTACGAATTACGTTAGCAAGTCATTGTAATCCTGCAAAGAAGCAAGCTATGTAGAAAGTGTGAGGATGAATTACCAACTACCATTAACTCCGTTGCCAAATTTTAATTGTCTTATCCAAACTGCCGCTGACTAACATTTCACCGGAAGCTGTGAAGGCTAATGCTGTGACTATATTACCATGACCTGTAAATGTACCTAGCAATTCCCCGGTTTGTAAATGCCACAACTTGATGGTTTTATCAGCACTACCGCTGGCGATAATTTGTTCATCAGGACTTAAAGCGATCGCATAGACTCTATCTCTATGCCCTTTAAGGGTATGAAGTAATTCTCCAGTTTCTAATTGCCAAACTTTAATCGTTTGATCCCAGCTACCACTCACGAGCAGTTTAGCATCTGCACTGATTGCTAAGGAACAAACGATGTGAGAATGACCCATGAGGGTGTGTAGTGGTTGTGTATCTTTTAAGCTTTTGATTCCCGTTTGGGGTGAAGTGCGCCAAACTTTGATTTTACGGTAGCTACCTGTAACTAGAGTTTCGCCATCTCGACTTAAAACTAGGGAATGAGCAGCTGTATCATCTAAAGAAAGTGCGATCGCAACCTGACGATGCATCAAATCCCAAAACAGAATTTTTCTGTCATCTCCGCCTGTCGCTAACATTCTGCCATCTGGGGTGAAGGCAGCACAACGCACTACTCCATTGTGTTTGTGCAAAATATCTATCAAGTCTAAAGCGCCTACGTGCCAAAGCTTAATTGTCGAATCTGCACCGCAACTCACTAAAGTCTGGCCATCGGAACTAAAAGCTAGGGAATTCACTTCATCCACCAGCCCAGATATTACCCAAGGATACTCTGATAAGGTTTCTATTAATTCACCCTTACTTAAATCCCAGAGTTTCGTCTCTCCACGACTACCACTTGCCAAAATGGGTAAGGCTTTGCCATTATTACACCCGGAACTGAAAGCTAGGCAATTAATCCCTCTGGTGTGTCCTTGCAAAGTCTGCCAGCATTCCCAGTCACCGACTATAGCCTTGAGACAATGTTCTGATGGTAGAGTCTGTATTGTATCTGCGATCGCTCTCTCATTAATTACTGGCGACGTGTCTTTTTTACCCATCAGTGATTCTAAATACCAACTTAACCCCCCTGCATATAACAAATTACTCGGAGTGACATACAGTTTTGGTTCGCTAAATTCAAGTTGATTTGTAGGTAAAAAGCCTGTTATGATACTTTGTTTCTCGTAACCTAAATTACCTGTAGATGGATAAAATAAACAGAGAAAAATTAATACTTGGTGATTTTTTAAATCTTCTTGAGTAACCGACCACCTAATTTTGTCTTTCTTAATACCATTAAAACTTTCTCCATCAGCAACGTAAACTTGAACACTTAGCTGAGGATGATCTTTGAGTATATAAGGAAATTTACTTTCGCCACCCAAATTTCCCTCATCATCTAAAATCATGTTTTGCAAAGTATCTTGTGACACCTTTTTTACTAACTTGCCCAAGCGTTCAGTTATTACCCTGTCAACAATATGCTCCCGGAAAAGATAATCTTGGGCTTGTTGTTGGAAGTATTTGGGAAAAGGTATCGTCCAGTCAGGAGGCTCAGGATATTCCGGCGGCGTCGGCGGCGGATTTTTGGCGAGAACTTCTGCTTGTTGACGAGAAAGTTCTTGGAGTCTAGCCAATGGCTCGCCCCAAAAGGCTATAACTTCAGTGTGACAACCTTTAACTTGACTTTCCAGCAAAGATAAGTCATAAGTTTTAGGTTTTTTCACACGTTGAAGGAAGTCAATTTGTTGAGCTTTGAGTAAGCTAATCCAATCCATCTGCATTCCTGCGGCAAACTATTGCATACCTACGGTAAGCTATACAAATGCAATTACTCAAGTTTATAACCTTAGTTAATTAAAAATTCAGTAATATTAACAGTCTAATAAAACACAGCCATTGACAAATGTTTCCGGGAAAGAGATAGATGGATAGCACTTAGACATTTCATGAACTGATGCAGTTGAAGTATATAGAATTAGATGATACCAGTCAATTCTAACGGAGATAGAGATCGAGATACTGTTTCTAGAAAAACACTTCTAGCTGCAAAGGAAAGTTAAATTTGAGACGGATTTAAAGATTGCAGTAACGTTAAGTCAGCAAATAGCTACATAAAAATAACCTAGTAACGATAATTCTCGGAAATATCCTCTGAAATCGAAATAAATGGTGAAGATTGGCTAATTTTAACCTTTGCGTTTTGGTTGTCTGGGTGTAGTACTTACATCAGATGAGTCGCCAAAAGTATCTCTTGCTTCGATCTGTTTAATTTTCATTTGTAAGTTCAAATCATCACTGCTAACAATTGTTTCTAAATTCGCTAATCTCCGCTCTAGCAGTTCTATTTGCTGCTGCTGCAAATAGTTAGTTTTGGATTTTTGCTCATCAGAACGCCAAACAGCAACTGTACCAACAGCTGCGCCACCAATTGCAACTAAAGGAAGAATAGCACCGCTTCTAGTAACGGCTGACAATGGGACGCAAACTCCTAGAATGGCTACTGTAATTACCCAAATTCTTGTGGTAGCAGATAATCTGACATCTTGGTATGGTTCTACATTGGGTTGAGATTTTTTAGCCATAAGTTTATCCAAAGAAAAGTTATTTATTAGATTGGCACAATTGTTTATTACGATACTTACTGCAATTAGGTTAAGTATATTTTTTTGCTCGTATTTTTAATTACCAGTAGGTAAACATAATTCAACGTAAAATGCCAATCAGCGAAATGATTTTCCTGACTCCTATACAGACGCGATTAATTGCGTCTTTAGTGCTGCCTTCTTCCTTCTACTTAGTTACTTCGTTATTTTAGATCATTAGATTTTGCTTGCGAGGAGCAGTTGTACACTGAGAGGAAGATTTTCTTGAAGTCATAGTAAGGAAGGTACAGATGACAGTTCGTGCTTTTTTTGAAGCTGCCAAAGTTGAGGGTGTCCAGTCACCTTACGATACCATTCACCTGAAAATTCTCTATCCAGCACAGATACCGGAGAGTCAGCTAGAAAAAAGTATGGGAATTGAGCCAGCTAATCCAGAAAAGACACCTTTTCCAGTAGTGATTTTCTTCAATGGCTATAACTGTGATGCTCAACAATACCAATGGTTAGCGGTTAAATTGGCTGAACGTGGATTGGTAGTGGTTCTCTTTAATTGGATTGCCAAAAATCTACCAGGCGTAATTAGCCTCACACCTGGAGTTGATTTTGAAAAGCTGAAGCCCACAATTTATCCTACTGCTCCTACAGCTTTGGCTTTGCCAGCACTTCTAACTAAACTCGAACAGTTACAAAATCAAGGAGTTTTAGCAGGAATGTTGGATTTACAACGCATCATTCTCGGTGGACACTCTGCGGGTGGTTTATTATCGCTCACAAATGCTGACCCTCGGTTTTTCCCTGGAGTTGCTGCATCTTTTTCTTATGGCGCAAGTAGCAGAGGACTTTTAACCATAGGGTATGAACCAGGAACTATCTTGCCTTTACCAGATTCCCTACCACTGCTACTGATGGGAGGAACCCGTGATGGATTTATGCTTACCAGTAGCGAACTCTATGGTATAAGTGCTGGGGATGCTACTATCCCAGTTACACGTACATTCCAAGAAGCAATCGCTGGGGGACGAAATGACAGCTATCTGGTAATCTTAGAGGGAGCAAATCACTTTTCGATAGTTGATGAGCCAGACTCCACTACAGTTAGATCCTCTCTCGACTTAAAAGCTACTCAATCTCAAGAAAACTTGCGTTTGCTGATGAGTGAAATTATTGGTCTGTTTATTGACACTTATGTTCGCCACCAGCCAGAAGCATCTCAGTTGATCGAGCAATTATTAAATACTGCCAATCCTCTGATAAAATCCTTTGAGCGTAAATAGTTAAGCTGATTATGACAAGTGCATCTTATATTTTTCTGGCTGGAGCAAGTCGCGGTGTTGGTCGAGAAATTGCTCAATATCTCACAGCGCAACAGCTAAAAGTCAAAGCACTCCTGAGAAAAGCAGCAGTTGCTAGTGAAATAGAGAAAATCGGTATTGAGGTAGTTTTGGGAGATGCCTTGAATATTGGCGATGTCGAACGCGCAATCGTGACAGATGAACCGATTCACACCGTTATTAGTACAATTGGCGGTGTACCATCAGATGTAGAAAGGCCGGATTACCCTGGTAACAAAAATCTAATCGATGCAGCAGTTAAAGCTGGAGTACAAAAGTTTATTCTTGTATCTTCCATAGGTGCTGGCAGTAGTGTTGTTGCTGCCTCACCCCAAGTTTTAGAGGTACTGGGAAAAGTTTTAGCTGAAAAAGACAAAGCCGAACAACACTTAATTGCCAGTGGACTCACCTATACAATCATCCGTCCTGGTGGACTCAAGTCAGAACCAGCAACGGGTAATGGCGTTTTGACTGAAGATCCGCACATTATTGGTAGCATTAATCGTGCAGATGTGGCGCAGTTAGTTGGTCGCTGTTTAAATAGCGATCGCGCCAATAATAAAATATTGTCAGCCGTAGACCGAAATATGCTATTTGGACAAAGAGAATTTGCCGAATTTTCTTTGGAGTAATTTAAGCACGCCAGCGGAGTATTTGACTCTTGACAGGATTGACAAATTCTCGTCCTTCAGCGACAGATCGAGCATACTCGCGCTTTAACTGGTAATACCACTGTGCCTGCATATCTGAGTCTTTAATCAGCCGCAGCACAGGGTTATATTTCAAACCAATCTGTTGTTTTTCCACAACCGTTCGGTCTTGGCCAATGAAAGTCCGCGCCAGCACGTGTAACAGTGGCTTGAAAAAGCCTACCCAAGGAAGTGTCCAGTAAAGAGCAAAAGTTACCTCAGTTTCGGTGTCTGAAATCGGTGTAACTGCCGTCAAATTAACGACTCGATTATTACCAATGGTGGTTTCTTCAATTCTGACTCCAGGTAAACGAAAAGAAATCTCTGTTTCCGGGACACCACCGCCAATCAGCCAGTATAATCGACCCCCATTTGCTGGTAATCGGTGTCGTCGCATCGTGAAGCCGTAGGGCGAAGCATCAAACTGCTTTACTTCTTCGTGTAATTGCTCATTTCGCCACCACCAAGCACGATGAACATAAGGTGAATGCGCCGGGTCCATCAGACCTACCACTGCATGATCTATAAAACAAGGGAATTTTACCACCTCTACGAACTGATGGGAGCGATCGTCAAACCCTGGAATTACCGGAATTTCCATCTCAGAAGCAGGTTGAGGGTTCTCGGGATCGGGCATATATATCCAGATATTCCCTTGGGCTTCGCGAATTGCATAAGACTGCACGTCAAAGCGACTCAAATCCATTTGCTGTTCCTCCACAAGAGAAGGTATCGCAGTGCAGCGCCCAGCGGAGTTAAAGCGCCAACCGTGGTAACAGCATTCAACTTCCTGCCCATTAAATCTCCCACAACTCAAGGGGACACCACGATGGGGACAAATGTCCGTCATTGCAGACACTTTACCATCCTGGCTGCGAACTAACAGCACTGGTTCTCCTAAGAAAATGCGGCTGATCATCATACCTGGCTTGATTTGATCGCTAGGCAGAGCATAGTACCAAGTATTACGTAATACAAAATTATCGTTATTTTTCATAACTAATGGCCTCTGCCTTTGACACAACGAAAGTCCTGGTTTGTGGAAAGGAAGGTGATGCTGGAAAACATTCTTTCAGGTTTTTAATTGCTGTAGGTAAATTCAACTGATGTACTTATTAGTCGTGTTCGTAATTCTCTCAGATTTAGGTTGTTTTGCGAGGATTGCAGGTTTGAAATTGGATTATTCGCCAGAGATTTGTACAAATACCGTTCTTTTACGCGGGCCATCCAACTCAAAAAACAATACAGATTGCCAAGTTCCCAAAGCTAATTTACCATCCACAATGGGAATTATCTCACTAGTGTTCAGTATCATTGCCATTAAATGAGAGTGAGCATTAATCGGCTCATCTTCTGGGACATCTCTTAAATGCAAGTCATTATGCAAATAGCTGTCTGATTCAGGTACTAATTTTTGCAAGAATACTTTTATATCTTCTAATAATCTGACTTCATTTTCGTTGATAGATAACGCTGTTGTAGTGTGTTGAGAAAATACTAAAACTTGTCCATTTTTAATTGGTGTTGAAGCAATAAAATCTTGAATTTGTGTGGTGATATTATGAATATTAATTTTTGGCTCAGTTTCAATCTCAATTAACTTATTAATAATTGGCATCTGTTGAATTTTATACTTGGGATTGTGGGCTAGGTAGGCTAACACAGCTTAACGTCTTCTTGAAGGAGGCCGGAATTGAATGACTTCTAACTCCTAACTATAGTTTCCAAACCTTGCACTAATCTTTCTATACCTTCTTTTGCCGTCTCCTTTTGCAGCGCCCCATAGGCAATACGTAGATAGCATCCGTCATCCATGCCAAAGGTTGTACCTGGAATAACTGCTACTTTATGTTCCTGGATCAGTCTTTTGACTAACTCAAAAGCATTCATCTGGGTATGAACTTTGAGGAAAAAATAGAAAGCGCCATTGGCAGGAATAATACTACATAAGCCTTGTAGACGATTAAGGGAGTCTAATACTAGTTGGCGTACTTGAGCGATGCCTACGGCGGGCTGCGCCAACGCTCCTATATGACTCTTCAGATACTCATCTTTTGCCTGTAATGCCCCTAAAGCTGCATATTGAGAAATGACTGGCGGACAAATCAAAATTGTATCCTGGACTTTTTTAACGGCGACAAGTAAATGTTTGGGAATCACCATGTAGCCAATGCGCCAACTCGCAAAACCGTATGCTTTGGAAAAGCTATAAAGAGAAATGGTGTACTCGCTACTATTGTCAAATGAACCAGGCGAAACGTGTTTGACACCGTTATAGGTAAAGTATTGATATGCTTCATCGCTGATGTGGTAAATATTAGCAGTCCCACAAATTTGATTTACTTGGCGCAATGCGGCTTCAGAATAGACAACTCCAGTGGGATTATTTGGTGAAATCGTCACCACAGCCCGTGTTTTAGGAGTAATTGCTTGAGCGATCGCTTCTGGGCGCAGTTGGTAATTTTCATCCGTCGCCACTAATACCGGACGACAACCAGCCATTGCGATCGCCATTTCGTGGTTGAAATAGTAGGGTGTATTCAGAATAATTTCGTCGCCTGGGTTAGTGATAGCAAGAATGGCATTCATAAATCCCATATTGCTCCCTGCTGTCACAACGATGCAGTTTTCCCCGTTGATTTCAATCCCGTTGAAGGCTTGTAATTGTCCCGCCAGTGCTGTCAGTAAAGGGGGAATTCCCTCAACTGATTTGTATAAATTATTTGCGGGTTCGGCTAAGAATTTGGCTAAAAATTCTATTGCTTCATCTGGTGGGTTGTAAGAAACAACACCTTGTCCTAGAGAAATGGTTCCAGGAGAGTTTTTAATCAGTTCCCCAACCACAGGAATAATTGGCGATTGCACCGCCTGCATACGAGAGGTTAGGGATTCCATATTTTCTTGCCTATATACCTGCCTTTAGTATCTCTTAATAGGTGAACAACCAACTAGTACAGCACGGTGGAAGTTACCTACCTTTAACAATTGATCAAGCCCGGCCCTACGCCAGACCGAGTGGGTGCGCTCATGCTTAGAGTGCCAATCAACCAGTAAGTAACTTCCAAAAAATAAAATAATTATTGTAGAAAATTAGGAGTCAGTGCTGCCGACGGCGGCACTGACTCCCTATTTTGTAGTAAATTTAACTAGATATCGTTGGTGTTTTTAGTCAATAGAAATCTGCTGAGGACCAGTGGCTTTGCCGTTATGTGCATCCGTTGTGTTACTAATGTAACTATTTGAGCGGATCTGTTTATCCAGCCAGCTTTTAACCGGATCATCAGCAAGATTAAGCCGAAGCACACCAGAGAAAAACCCACCCACAAATGAGACTGGATGCCGAGTAAATTCTCTGAATATAGGTGACAATTCATCAATGAACATAAAAAGACTCCTGGCACTGCCGTAAAAAATTATTACTTCTTAATTGATCGTAACGTGTTACGGCATTGGATATGGGGAAGAGGACAAGGGGACAAGGAGAATTGGGAACAAGGGGAAAGACTTGTTGCAAGTTCTCACCTCTTGTCTCACCTTATCTCCCCTGCTACCCATTCCCTACTCCCCAGCCACTTCACCTTATGAGGTTGGTTGTTGATCGGGAAACATACACTTATCAGAATCACAACCACTAGGGCCAGCCTCTGTCATTTCGCCTAAATCGTAGCGGCTTAGTACTGCACAGAAATCATCTGTTTTGCGTCGTGCTTTCACCTCTTGATTCAAGCGGTTATAGGTTGATTTGTCTATTGGTTCAAACGGCAAACGTGGGAATGATTGCAAATCGTCAAAACGGGCTAAAAGAGCAGCTGAAATATATCCTTCATCATTCTGGATAGTTTCGTAGATCCGTTGTCCTAAAGGTTCGATTTCATCAGAGCGAAGTTCTAAAGTTGCTGATGTGTTGTGAGTAACGTACCAACGTTGAACCTGGAGGACAAAATCAAATTGGGCTAAGACTGAAAACTTAGAAACATCAATTTCATCAGCCCCAGGTAAATCAGCCCAAGTTACAGAAACAGGGATTTCCACTAGCCATTCACTCACCCGTGGATCAAAGGGATCGTTAAGCAAATTGCCTTGCTCGTCTTTGTCTGATTGAGAGGGAATGACGTTGTAACCATAGTCAATACAAGCTAAAGCTACTGGGTCATTTTTACCGAAGGTGATCCGACGAATGAATCTTTGGGCTTTCGGGGGATGCCATCCTGAACTAGCATTAGTTAATAAAGCCTTAGTACCACTGGGTTGGACTGTGGTACAACGATTTGGACGCTTAAGATTGTGGCGATCGCAATAATCCCAAACTACACGATGTACAATATCTCTCCAGGAACTTAGATATTTTTCTTCCTCACGCTTGAAAGCTAATCCTTGTGGAGTTGCTGGTCTTCCTGCTTCCCACCAGCGTAGCCAATTAACACCAAAAGCATGGACAAAGAAATCAAATAAACCTGTAAAAGAAACTCCCACAATTGGGTCTAATTCACGGCTGTATTGATAGCGTGGTTCAAGGAATTTGTGATTTAAAAGTGCTGCTACAGATAACGCCCCAGCAGTGAAAGCTTCCTCCTGTTCTTTGTAATTATGTGGGTCGATTTGATTAAGGTGAACCTCAGACAAATTGCAGTGGAAGTTACTACCGATGATTTCCATATTTGTTACCCTAGAGGCTTTTTATCCCCTAGTTCTACTGCTTGATTATTTGCAGTAGCTCCGCGTACATTTTGCAGATGTGACTTCAGATAATAAAAGAGTTTTTCACATCCGCCCCCGCACTCTTGGAGAGATTATATTCTAGACACAAATTTCTGATGTCATCTAGTTTCACTCTCTACGCTGTACGGTGTCAAAGACTTTTTAATTTCTTTGATTACCACGGGATTAGCATCTCAGCTTTCCCCGTTTTTGCGAGGTTTTTAACGTGAGGCAAAATCACTTACCACACGGATTTAGCCCATAGCGAGCTAAACGATGTTCTAACTCATTAGCATCAAGATTTGAATAACGTTCTTCTAACCACTGTTTTGCTGTTCCTTGTTCATAAGCTTGTAAAAACTCAACTTTCAAAGCCTGTGTTGGCAGCAAATCAATGTTTGATCGCGCTACGGCTTCACCAGCCCATTGAATCGCTCCCTCGCCGCTATAATACTGTTTGCGAACAGCATCAAGACATTCTTCTAAGGTTGGCTTGCGGTGAAAAACTCTCGTATGGTTTGCCATCCTGAGTGCATCACGCTCTGGATCAATTCGCCAGTTGCCATTTTCATCTTGCTGCCATAAATTATCTTTGGCGGTGGCTGCTAGGTTATCGCCAGAATCAAACTGACGCATCCCCGCACTTCTGCGTATATTTCCAGCAACAATTGTTACCGCACCTTGATCGATTAACAGACAGCATTCAACTGAATTTAATTGTCGTCCTACAGCTTTACTCAGGATGAAAGCACAACGCTGATAAAGTCCGGGCAATTTCACAGGATTTGCAACTCCTCCAAAGCCGTTGAGAGTTTCTCCTGCTTTTCGGACATCGCTGATATCAACTAATACTTCAACTTCTGCTGAAAATTGTTCATCAGTAGAGAGTTCTAATAAGGCTTGATATGATTCAACCCAACCTTCACGGCTATCTCCAACGTGAATAGTGACGTTATTGCCTTCTATATGAGTTTCAGTATATTCACGTCGCTGTTGGACAGGAGTGCTGCCAATTTCACCTTGGACAGTGACATTCAGTTGATTACGAATCGGAGGCAACTGGTTAATAAATTGTGGTTCTAGGACAGCTCCAGTACCACAGCCCATCATTGCCAAATCCATCATTAAGCCGAAGGCACTCCAGTCTTCGAGATTGGTAGAGGTGCAATTATATGCCCCGGAAAAGTTCTTTGGCTTGGTTATCCAGTCTGTGCCACCAACCCATAGCCAGCGCCCACTAGGCATAGCTTTCAAGTTACGCTGCATCTTATCCAATGTGGCAGCTTCTTCTTGAGTTAGCTTTCCCAACTCGACTAAGCCGAGTATAGTGCGATCGCATACCTCATCCCATGTTTCCCTAAGTCCCGCCTTTGTACGGCGGCTATAAGTTCTAAAAAATACGGGATTAGCAGCCGGTGCAGTTTCTGGAAACCTTGCACTCTGGCGTGTTCTTTCGAGATTCTGAACCATATATTAAGTATCTTGCGTTCTTCTTGCGTGCGGACAGATTATGACTATACGCCAAGTAGTTTGAGTATTAAAGATTGTCAAATTGTCCACTTTACGCTAGCTCTACTCGGCACTAATTACAACAGAAATTTATGATGTATAATGTCCCCTACCCTTGGGTAAGAGATAGATACTAAGTTTTAATTAGCACTATCTCCTTTAAGTAAATTATTTCTGTTACACCATCTTCATAGTGATGATCGCTACTCAGCAATGGCTCAACGCTCCGCTACCGCTAACTGTACTCAGGACTCTTCATTAGTTTCCCGCAACTAGCAGTGATAGTTAAATAAGTTGCGGCTGTCAGTCAAATCCAAACAATTAACTTCAATCTCTTGGGAACTATAAATTTAGTTACAGGAAATTGATTATGAATGATGAATGGGAACCTTTAAATCCTGATGATGATGTTGTGCATTTTCATCAAGAAGCATTTGAAAATTTACCCCGCACTCAAATAGTGTTTCAGTTATTCAAGGAAATCAAAAAAATTTGGGCAGAACACTGTACATCATCAGGATCAAGAGTATTTGGAGAAGGATTTGAATGTTGTGTTTTAATACCCAGTCAACAATGGCGGACAGGTAAAATTAGAGTACGCCTAGAATTCTGCCCTGACGAAACTGAAATCGAAGATAATCGATTAGACATCAAACACGAAAACTCTCCCCTTGACGACCTTCGGCAGCAACTAAAGGAAGGTAAAAACTAATACCCAAGTTGATATACACAGATATAATATAAAATTATCTGTGTCTGTGTGTGCTGAAAAAAATAAAATGGTATGGACTCCCCTACATGCAAAAATTCATCGCACCATCCGATCGCGCCACTTATTTGAGCGCAACCAGCGGCTATTAATCGCTGTTTCCGGCGGACAAGATTCTCTGTGTTTAATAAAATTACTTTTAGATTTACAATCCAAATGGGAATGGTATTTAGGTATTGCTCACTGCGATCATCGCTGGCGTTCTGACTCCGAAGCTAATGCTAACCACGTCGAAAACTTAGCGAAAACTTGGGATATATCTTTTTATTTAGAGACAGCGAACAAACCGATAAATAGTGAAGCTGCTGCACGCGATTGGCGCTATCAAGCTTTAAGTGCGATCGCACAAGCAAATAATTATCAATATATAGTTACAGGACACACCGCCAGCGATCGCGCCGAAACTCTCCTCTACAATTTAATTCGCGGTACTGGTGCTGATGGTTTACAAGCCTTGACTTGGCAACGGCCTCTAACTACAGGCATTGTGTTAGTGCGTCCACTTTTAGAAATTACTCGAATACAAACAGCGCAATTTTGTCAAGAACTTAAATTACCTATGTGGGAAGATTCCACCAATCAAGATTTGCAATATGCCCGCAATCGTATTCGCCAAGAATTAATACCATATTTGCAAAATAATTTCAACCCCCAAGTAGAATCAGCCTTAGCCCAAACAGCAGAACTTTTACAAGCAGAAGTGGAATATTTAGAAAAAGCTGCCCAGGAGTTGCGGGATGAGGCATTGGGCATGGGGCATTGGGCATGGGGCATTGGGCATGAAGAAGATTCTCTTACTTCTCTTCTTCCTTTACGGTTAAATCGTCGGGTATTGCAGAAAGCACCACTGGCGTTGCAACGTCGCGTGATGCGTCAGGTATTGCAGCAAATACTGACTGATGCCCCTAGTTTTGAACATATTGAAAAATTAACGGCTTTAATTATAGCGCCCAACCGATCGCAAACCGATCCATTTCCTGGTGGTGCGATCGCTCAAGTAGAAGGCGACTGGATCTGTTTGAAATAGTTATTTAAAGGCTTTACAGAATATGATAAAAAGAATTGGAAAAATGACCCTTACTTTTAATCCAGACAAATACAAGGAATTATTAACAGCGTATCTTCCCAAACTTATAAAAAGTCAAGCTGAAAACGAGCAAGCGTTAGGGATAGTAGGAGATTTAATGCACCGGGAACGCACCCCATAGGAAGAGGAATTTTATCAGTTATTAATTACTTTAATTGAAAAGTTTGAACAAGAATATTATCAGCCAAGCCAGCAAAATAATCTTACGTCTATGTTGTTATTTCTTTTAGAAGAATCTGAGAGAAGTAGAGATGATTTAGTATCAGTTTTAGGGACAGAAAATTTGGTTGATAATATTTTAAATGAACAAGAGAAGATAAATACAGAACAAGCTCGGAAACTGGGAGAGTTTTTTCATGTAGAATCTAGTTTATTTATAGAGTAATAACTAAACTAGTAGTTCGTACTTGGGCTTTAGCCTAGCTAAAGCCCCAAAACTTGTTAAGACGTTAGTAATACTGGCTGAGGCATTAAACTCTGGAGAGTATGACGCAACTGAGCGATCGCTTGGACTTGATAATCACCAGTTTCCTCAAATTGATCCAAAGATTCTGCAATTCCTTGCAGCTTTTGCCGTAATCCATCTAGAGAATCTTGAATTGGTTGTAGTGCTTCTTGATAAAGATTCACTTGACCAGATAATTCAGCAGTTGTTCTTCGTAAAGATAGCAAATTTTTCTCGATCGCTTTCAGTTCTTGGCGCTTTTCATCTAGATCGTGAGTTTGATTGTCAATCATTCCCTGATTTAGCTCAACACCAGAACGAATCTGCTCAATTTCACGTTCCAGCTTTTGGATTTCCTGTGAATATTGTTGTCGCTGGGTTTCAATTTGTAACAGAATCGGTTCTAAATTAATTTTGTTGTTACTTTCTTCTTCAGTAACATTATGTCCTTGCCGCCGTAGCAGTACAGCTTGATGTTGTTTGAGAAACTTCTGGTGCTGTAGCATATTGCGGCGTTGTCCCACCAGACTGGAATTTAGCATCTGATAAAGGTCTTTTTCATCAGTTAGTTCTAGTTCCAAATTGATGTGGTCATGGTCAGATGCTTGATTTAATTTAGTTTGGAGTTCTTCTATAGCTTCTTGTTTATATTTCAGTTCTTGTTCTTGATCGTGAACAAAGCTAGCATCAATTTCTAACTTATGCTGCAAGTCTTGGACTATCTTTTGTAGTTCTTCTAAAGGCATTTTATCCAAAGCCTCAACATCAGCTTGCTTGCCGAGAACTACGTCACTAGATGTTGCAGCTAAAGAGTGAATCTGTTGATATAACTCTTCGGCATTTCGTAACTGCTCTTTGACGAGCCGAGAATACTCTTGCTTACTGGTAAGGTCTGCTGTATTTATTTGCAATTGTGCTGTTTGCTGAACTAGAGAATTTTGCGCTTCTTGACACGCATTTTGGCGATCGCTAAAAGTTTGTGATAAACGCTCAACTTCTTCTTGCTGTTGTGCGATCGCACTTTTATGCTCCTCCAGTTTTTGCCAGTGTGGGGTAAGAGTCGCTTGCTGCTTTTCGACTAATTCAAAGGCTAGATGCAGGTGTTCTCTAACTTTTTCCGTAGGAGTAACACGACTAGACAAGCGATCGAGTAACTCACTCATTACTCGACTTTGCTCCTCATCCAAAACCGTCCCTTGTTGAAAATCCGCTTGGCGTTCTTCCAGGCGACGCTGCTCACCCCGTAAATGCTCCCAAGC
The DNA here is from genome assembly GCF_017114965.1 of Nostoc sp. JL31. NCBI lineage: Bacteria > Bacillati > Cyanobacteriota > Cyanophyceae > Nostocales > Nostocaceae > Nostoc > Nostoc sp. JL31. Next base: position 168,028 of record NZ_JABXKO010000106.1, on the reverse strand, counting down.
GCCTTCCAACTCTTGGCGGTTGCGCTCAATTTCTCCTTGTAATCGTTCAATTTCCTGGCGGGAGGTGTCAACTTCCTGTTTTTGCTCCTCTAGATGTTGTACCTCATCCTCCAATTGCTGCAACTGTTCTGCTCGTACCTCCATGTCCATTTCACGGCGATTCAACTCTTGCGCCTGAAATGTGAGTGACTGTTTCCACTGATCGATCTCATCTTCCTTGAGCTTAAATTTCTCCAACTGGCGGGAAAAATTCTGCAAAATGTTGACAAGTGGACGCCCTGCTTCTTGAATCCGCTGCACTTGACGATTGGGATTGAGTTCAACCAATACCAAAGCGCCATCATTTAATTTGCTTGCGTCCTCAGCGGCAATCACCTCTTCCGACACAGTACTCCAATTCTGGTCAGTTCGCTGACAAGCTAGCAGTTTCAGTTCGGTTTTGCCACCGCCACTGAGTAAACCACCTTTCTGTTTTTGTACTTCTGCTAAATACAGCACACCGTTAGTCCTTTATTGATGCACTTAAAGTTCGTGTTTTGAGATATACCTTAAATAATTCTGTTAACTTGTCTCACTAAACCTTGGTTTAGCAGAACAAGACAGACAAAACTATAGACGCAAGATGTTACGTCTTGATACTTATACAAGCGATCTGATCGCGCCTTTATATTCTGTACTGATGACAGTGATGATGACTTCCGTGTTAACACTAGCTTTGTCAAAGTGTATTACGAAAGATGAAGGTTTATAGCTTAATGTATTCCCTAATGACAATCAGAATAGAGTAAAAATCTTTTCAATACTCCATAATCAATACTTAAAGAATAAGTCATAATTCACGATTCACAATTCAGCAATACTTAAGGAGTACTTTTTAGCTAAATGCAGGGAAATTTAAATGAAATTGATATTTGCAGTATCCTGCAATTGATTGAATTGGGACAGCGAACTGGGCAACTATGGGTGGAAGCTTATAGCTCTCACCATAACAACAAACTGGGTGGAGATGGAGTAAACATTTATCGCCCTAAACAACAGTCTTGGTTCGTTTTTTTCCTTAATGGACAAATTATCTATTGCCAAGAAGGCGAGAGTAGTTTATCCAGAATTAGCGATTATTTACGTCATTATCGAGTTGAGATGCGACTCACCGACAAACAAATTGCCTCCCTACCACCAACCGATGCACCAGAATATGCCTATCTTTGGGCACTCTTGGAGCGGAATATTATCAACCCAAAGATAGCTGGTAGTATCATTTACGGTTTGGTGCATGAAACTCTCTTTGATTTGCTGAGTTTACGCCAAGGTAACTTCATTTTCCATCAGGGTGCAGCACTTGCCCCGCAATTAAACACTTATGAGATTGCTCCATTGGTGACAAAAATCACCAAGCAGCTGCAACAGTGGAAGCAATTCTATCCACACATTCAGTCTCCAGAGCAATTGCCAGTGTTATCTGACAAAGTTCAGCTACAATCTTCTTTACCAGAAGCAACCGTGAATAAGCTACAACATTGGGCTGATGGTAAAACATCCTTGCGACAACTAGCTCGCCATCTCAACCGAGACATTTTGACAGTCGCTAAGGCAATATACCCTTATGTGCAACAAAGTTGGCTACAACTAGTATATTCAGAGACTAATCACCCAGATACACACACGGATAGCTGGGAATTGAAAGAAAAACCGATGGGGCGGATAGTATGTATTGACGATGCGATCGCCATCGGTGAGACTATAAATTCCATCTTACAACCACAAGGTTATGAAGCGATCGCTCTCACCAATCCTTTAGAGGCACTGAGTCTGGTTTTTCAACTCAAACCGGATTTAATTTTATGCGACATTGCTATGTCGGAATTGGAAGGATACGAGGTTTGTGCCATGCTGCGACATTCAACAGCATTTCGGCTCACGCCGATTATTATGCTTACTGGGAAAGATGGGTTTATGGATAGAGTCAAAGCTAGGATGGTCGGGGCAACAGATTATTTGACAAAACCGTTTACAGACACTGAATTACTGATGCTCGTAGAAAAATATATCAACAACCAATGAAAATTGGGCATTGGGCATTGGACATTGGGCATGGAGAAGAGGCAGGAGACAGGAGTTCTTTAATTTTGAATTTTGTTAGCGCAGCGTTAGCGAGTCCGCGTTCGCTTTTAGCGTCTCGTAGAGAGCGTCATTTTGAATTTTGAATTGATTTCTCCCTCATCCCTCTCATCATGGGGCATATAAAGAGATCAAAGATTTGTTGATCTACTAAAAGATGAGTTAAAAGATGTTATCACAGAGTCAGTTAACTGAGTGAAACGTCAATCTCCGGGAAAATAGTGAAGACATAAAATTAATTTATACAGTTAATACTTGCGGAGGAATCAGGGAATGTTCCAATTAGGAACGTCTAAATCAGGAGGTAAATAGACACTTATGAGCACAGTTCTAATTGTGGAAGACAGTATAGCGCAAAGGGAGATGATTACAGACCTCCTGAAAGCAACTGGCCTAACAGTTACCCATGCTAGTGATGGATTAGAAGCGTTAGAGGCAATTCAAATAGCACCTCCAGATTTAGTGGTATTAGATATTGTCATGCCCAGAATGAACGGCTACGAAGTTTGTCGGCGGTTAAAATCCGATCCAAAAACCCAAAATGTCCCAGTGGTTATGTGTTCTTCCAAAGGCGAAGAATTTGATCGCTATTGGGGTATGAAGCAGGGTGCAGACGCTTACATAGCCAAACCGTTTCAACCAACCGAGTTGGTAGGAACAGTCAAACAACTGCTGCGAGGATAAGGATAAAAACAACATGGTCAGCAAACCGGACTTTTTAAGTGGCAGCGGTCAAGACCACTTTCGACCAGAATTACAAGTAGAAAGTCCTGAAGGTGAGTTACATTTGAGGTTTTACATTCCCTCGCATCAGGAGTTTGCACTACAAGCAACTGGCATCCGAGAGGTAATTGAACTAAGTCCTGATAGAATCACCCCGATTCCTAATGCTTCTCCTTTACTTTTGGGTACTCTAAATTTACGAGGTCGAGTTATTTGGGTGGCCGACTTGGGTCAATTTCTGGGGGAAGCAGGTGCATTAAACACGGATAGAGCTGAAATTTCGGTGATTGCCATTGAAGAGCAAGACACAATAGTGGGTTTAGCAGTAGAGGAAATCGGTGGTATGGACTGGTTGGATGTCCAAAATCTTATGCCACCAACTAGTGTTCCAGATACTATGGCTCCCTTTTTACGTGGAGAGTGGTCATTAGGTGCTAAAAAGAATCAGTGTCTACGACTGCTCGATCAAATGGCAATTGTACGAAGTGCTAGGTGGGCAGGATGAAATTGGAGGAGGAAATGGCAGCAAGTATTGATAATTACGAGCCAACATATCAACAGGCGATGACCGCCTATGTTCAAAGAAATTATGAGGTTGCGGCCACTTTAGTTGATCAAGTGGTGCAAAATTTACCAGATGACCCCAATACCCATTTATTGCGGGGTCACATCTACTATGTTTTACAGCAGTACGATGTAGCAAAAGAAGAATATCAACAGGTGTTAGGCTTGACTAACGATCAAGAAATTATTGCTTTTGCCAATAATGGAATTGAAAATATCAATCAATATTTACAGTCATTCGGTGGGCAGATTGATACATCAGAAAGTCAAGAACAAATAAATTCCTCAGAGATATCTGACGTACTTGCATATAGCGAACCAGAATTAGAAAATTTGGTTGCTAATGAGGACTTTGACAGCGATAACCTTGATTTAAACTTTTTTGTAGAGCAGCAAGAAAGTATGAATGGCGTTGAAGATACATCTTCAAAAAGTCCATTTGATCTGCCCACAGAAGATAGTATTGGAACAGAAAAAATATCAGATTATTCTATGGCTTTTGGTGATGATCCTTTTGCCATGAATGAAGAATCGCAGGAAGAAGAGTCAAATAAAAGCTGGGAGGAGAACACAGAATTAGAGTTGCCTGCTTTTTGGCAGGAAGGTATCTCAGAAGATATTTCCGAAGAATCATTAGCAAATAGTCAATTCTCAGATAATGGGATAAATTCTCCTCACGGAAATTCAGCTATTGACAATAATAACTCTTCATCTTCTCATTCACAAACTGGTAATAACGAGAATAATTTCCCTGATTCGTTCAGTGAGCCAAAGTCTCCAGAGCAGAGTATGGGAAGTTTAGAATATAAAAAATCTAGTTTTGAAGACGAAACTTTACTGATTGTTGCAGAAGAACTGAGAAATGATTCGCCAACAACAAATAAATTGGAATATGGCAGTAAAGATAACTTTTCTGAAACCGAATCACATAACTGGTTAACACCAGAACAAGTGGAGGCAGAATCAAATTCCCAGACGAGTTTACCTAATAATAGCTCATCTTTTAATAGTAATTTGCCTCGGAAAGAAAAGCAGTTTAAATCAGGTGAATTCATCGGTAAAAATAGCTTCGATGACGATGAAAATTTTGATATGGAAGCATTTGAGTCTGCCTTCGGCTCAGAGGGTTTAAACTCTTATGAAAACTCAAGCACTATACTAAATGGAGAAAATTCTAAGAGTAATATCGAATTTTTAGATGACTTTGAGGAATTTGACGATTTAGGCAATATTCCGGGGTTTGACCTGCTCGAAGGAGATTCTAACTTTGGTAATGCAGCAATGCCTTCTGCTCCATCAGCAACTAGTGACACTGGACGCCCTCAAGTAGCGGAGGCTTTTGCAAGTAATTCAGCCGATCGCGAAGAGGAACTATTCTCAATGACTGGTTCCCATGAAGCCGTTCCAGTCTTTAGCCAAACAGATATCTCGAAACTAGAACCCAACGTCAGCATCGAGCAGGGATGGTTAGCACCATTAGAAAATGCCTCCATCGAACGCAAACAATGGCTAATTGCTGGAAGTGTGGGCATTGTCTCAGCGCTGGTTGTAGCTACAGTTAGCTTTGTCGCCACCACATTTTCGCCACCCCAACAACGAGAATCAGTAAGAAACACAGGTTGGGCAATGTCACTAGCAGCAGGGATTGCAGGTTTTGCTACCGCAGGCTTCATGGGGAATCTGGCGCTTAAACAAATTCGGCGCACAACTGATGACCTCCAAGCCCAGTTTGAGGCTGTACGTCAAGGAAATCTGAATGCTCAAGCCACAGTATATTCCGAAGATGAATTGGGGCATTTATCCACTGGCTTTAATGAAATGGCGCGGGTAATTTTCACAACCACAAGTGAAGCCCAACGCAAAGCCGATGAACAAGAGGAAGCCAAAGAAAACCTACAACGTCAGGTGATTCGTCTCTTGGATGATGTGGAAGGAGCTGCTAGAGGCGATTTAACAGTTCAAGCGGAAGTGACAGCTGACGTACTGGGAGCCGTAGCTGACGCCTTTAACCTGACAATTCAAAACCTGCGGGATATCGTTCAACAGGTAAAAGTCGCCGCGAAAGATGTAACAAAAGGTGCAACCAACTCTGAAACCTTTGCGAGAGCCTTATCTAGTGACGCTTTGCGCCAAGCAGAAGAGTTAGCGGTAACGCTGAATTCTGTACAGGTGATGACCGACTCGATTCATCGGGTAGCAGAGGCGGCGCGAGAAGCCGAAACCGTCGCCCGCGATGCTAGTACGATCGCTATCAAGGGTGGAGAAGCAGTAGAAAATACCGTAGCAGGGATTTTAGAAATTCGAGAAACCGTTGCCGAAACCACTCGCAAAGTGAAGCGGTTGGCGGAATCTTCCCAAGAAATTTCTAAAATTGTGGCGTTGATTTCTCAAATTGCTTCCAGAACAAACTTACTGGCACTCAATGCTAGTATTGAGGCGGCAAGAGCCGGAGAAGCTGGACGCGGGTTTGCGATCGTTGCAGATGAAGTGCGCCAGTTAGCAGATAAATCTGCTAAATCCCTCAAGGAAATTGAACAAATTGTGATGCAAATCCAAAGCGAAACAGGCTCAGTAATGACCGCGATGGAAGAAGGCACACAACAAGTAATTAAAGGGACAAAATTGGCAGAAGAAGCCAAGCGATCGCTCGAAAATATTATTCAAGTGGCGAATCGCATTGATATTCTTGTGCGCTCCATTACCAGCGACACTGTGGAACAAACGGAAACCTCCCGCGCCGTCGCTCATGTAATGCAATCAGTAGAACTGACCGCGCAAGAAACTTCCCAAGAAGCACAGCGAGTCTCAGGAGCTCTACAACACTTAGTAGGTGTATCCCGTGACTTGATCGCCTCCGTTGAACGTTTCCGAGTAGAAACTATGGAAACCAGATAAATTGTCATTTGTCCTTTGTTCTTTGTTATTTGCTAATGACCAATGACCAATGACTAATGACTAATAACTAATGACTAATGACTCTTGACTAAAAAACTATGCTGCCGGAACAACAACAGCGGATTTTGGGTTACTTTATCGAAGAAGCCAGGGATCACCTGAATACCATTGAGCAAGGCTTGCTGAATTTAGAGGGTACTCTGAACGACCCGGAAATGATCAGTGAGGTCTTCCGGGCTGCTCACTCCATCAAAGGAGGAGCGGCGATGCTTGGATTGACTAGCATCCAGCATACCTCCCACCGTCTGGAAGATTGTTTCAAAATTCTCAAAGATAATCCGGTTCAGATTGACCAAAAGCTAGAGTCTTTATTTCTTGGTGTCTCTGATACCCTAAAATCCCTGTTAGAGCATTTGAGTGGGCCTTATGGTCTTTCTGAAGATGCAGCTAATACTTTGATGTCAGAAACTGAGCCAGTCTTTCAATGGCTGTATCAGCATCTGGCACTACTTGTAGAACAAGCAAAGAGTGGAGTAGGCAGCAGTTCTGACGCAACAGAACTTACAACCTCTATAGAGAATGTCTCCACACTTACAGAAATTTTCATGCGGCGAGATATTCCCGATCTGGTAGAAGACACCCATCAGGAATCTCCAAACTCGGTAGCACCCCAAGAGGCACTAGACGCTCGCGGACTCGCTAACGCTGCGCTATCCCCAGTCACCGCTAAAGAAAATAATAACTGGAGCGAGTTTCAAGCCCAAGTGCTGCAAACACTGCGGGAAATGTTGCAATTATTTAAGCAAACTACAACATCTTCAACTCGGCAAAACCTCCAGCAATGCTGTCACCAGTTAGTCAAACTTGGTGAAACTTGGAATTTGTGCAAATGGTGTGGTTTATGTCAAGCAGCAGCCAGTGCGATCGGCAATCCCGAAAATACTTATCTGACTTTAGCTAAAATTGTCATTACCGAAATCAAACAAGCTCAAGAATTAGTCCTGAAAGGTAGAGAAGCCGAAATTACAATTAGTCAGCAACTAGAAGCACTTTTGAGCTTTGCAGAACTTGAGTTATTAGAAGTTACCCCTGGTTTGTTTGATGAACAGTCTGCGGCTTTCACAGAATCAGAGTCAATTCTATCTGGTAACACCGAGCCGTTAGCCCAGACAACTGAAGAACTGAATCTAGACAAAGATAGCAGCGATCGCGCAGCGTTAGCGAGTCCACAAGCGTCTGGCTACGCCAACGTCAAAGGCGATCGCCCCTCCCTTCAGTTACAAGGAACACCACTAAATGAAAGTAGAAATACTAGTCTGACTTTCATCACACATGACGAAGCACATCCAATCAGTAACAATCTTGACTCCAGTGGGCCAGAAGTAGGAATAGCTGAGTTAAATACCCTTGCCGATTTATTTGACGGTGAGACTCCCGAACTAGATGAAAGCTGGCATCAAGAAGAAACCTTAGATATTGTTACTACTGATGATTTTGGAATTGATTTGAGCAGCACTGAGGCTGAAGACATTCATAACGATTTATCTGACTTACTCTCCTTTAATGAAGATATAAGCAACGCGCTACACCCAACAACCACAGCGACAACAGAAGATTTATCCCTGTTATTTGGCGACCATTTCCTAGAAAAAGATAATTCAGAACCGCAAAATCAACAAACATCTGCTACGCCTCTAGAGTTGAGCGAAATTAACGAATTTGATATAAATTTAGACTCATCCTCTTCCGAAATTTTACAAGAATTTATTGATATTCCTAGTGATACAAACCAGACTCCTGGCGAGATTATCGAAAATAGTTTAGTTGAAGATTTATTGACACTGGGGTTAGATGATAAACTATTGCCAACAGGCGAAATCACTCAACCAGAAACTGAGCCGTTCACCAGTGTAGAACTATCTACCAACCAACAAAATAATTTTGATAACTTATTCTTAGAAACTAAAAATGCAAATTGGGTAGAAGAAATTACCCCTAGTGACTACATGGAATTACCCCAGCCAACAGACTTGTCTTTAGACAACCTGTTTGCTGAAATGGAAGAACAGCCACAACTATCGACAAGTGAACTAGAAATCAATGATTTATTTGATACGCCTCCAGTAACAGAACCTGAGTTTTCTGAATCAGAAAATGATCTGAGCAACTTCTGGAACCAGGAAACCACAAAGGAAAAGGACGAATTCGATTCCTTAATTGAGCAGAATGTGGAGAGGGCGTTAGATGAAAGTCTGTTTACTGCGGCGGCTGATGACATTTTTGCTGATAATCAGCAGTCCATATCTTCTCCTATAGCCAGTTTTGATATAGAAGAAGATTTTGATATTAATTTCCAGAATCAAGAACAGCTAGATTTAATATTATCATCAGATTCTGGAGATAATTTATTTGATGAATTAACATCAAGTAGCTCAACTATTTCTCCTGTAATCAACGATACCTCCACAAGTGAAACGCTTTTGTTCGCACAGCATCCTGGGGAAGAAAGTCTCAGACCGCAACAACCAGAATCTTTAGATTTTGTTCCAGAATTTGCTAATCAGACTCCAGAGATATCTGCTGTTGATCTGGAAGTTAATTTATTAGGCTCTTTCGATGAGAATCCGCAACCGCTGTTTGAAGATGTCGCTACAAATGACTTGACCTATATTCAGATGGACACCACAGAGAATAATGTGGATGAACTATCAGAAACCATCAGCTTTGGAGAAAGTTTAGATTCAGCATCATCTGAAGCACAGCCAAGTGATTTATTCGGCTCTTTCGATGAGAATCCGCAACTGCTGTTTGAAGATGTCGCTACAAATGACTTGACCTATATTCAGATGGACACCACAGAGAATAATGTGGATGAACTATCAGAAACCATCAGCTTTGGAGAAAGTTTAGATTCAGCATCATCTGAAGCACAGCCAAGTGATTTATTCGGCTCTTTCGATGAGAATCCGCAACTGCTGTTTGAAGATGTCGCTACAAATGACTTGACCTATATTCAGATGGACACCACAGAGAATAATGTGGATGAACTATCAGAAACCATCAGCTTTGGGGAAACTTCAGATTCAGCCTACACAAGCCCAGAACTTTTAGAGACAGAGGAAAATAATAATTTAGAAACTACCTTTGAGTTAACAGAAAATACAGTTGTTGAAAATAATTTATTGTTTACAGAAACCACTGAAATAGTTGCTCAAGAAGATGAATTTGCAGACTTGGCAGCATTATTAGGAGAGGACGTAGCGCCCATCCCTAAAGTTAAGAAGATACCAGAAGTAGATTTTGCTGCCCTGGAAGACTTGCTAAGTACAGATAACAACAGCGATGTCTACGACGGGCTACGCCAACGCCAGCCCTTCAACACTCAACCAGTCTCAGCTAAAAATGCTATTCCATCACCAGCCATAAAAGATGAATTTGGTGACTTAGAGAAGTTGCTGGCAGAAGCGAATCAAACAATATCCCATTCTACTGTAGTAAAATCGAACACCAACAAAACTAATGGTCCCTCTACTCGTCGGGCTGCGAGATTTGAAGAAACGATGAAGGTTCCAGTGAAGCAACTGGACGATATGAGTAATTTAGTTGGGGAGTTGGTGGTAAATCGTAATACCTTAGAGCAGGATCATGAACGACTGCGACAGTCATTAGATAACTTGCTGATTCAGGTACAACAACTCTCGGATGTAGGGGCAAGGATGCAGGAGTTGTACGAGCGATCGCTACTGGAAGCGTCTCTGTTAGCTGGACGCAAAAAGAAAGACACCGGCGGCTTCCAAGCGCCTGATTCCAATGCCGATCGGGGTTTTAGCGAGCTAGAAATGGATCGTTTTACTCCCTTCCACACACTCTCACAGCAGATGATTGAGCGCATTGTACGAGTGCGTGAGTCGGCTAGTGACATTGATTTTGTTACCGAAGAAACCGAACGAGTCGCCAGGCAGTTCCGCCAAGTAACCACCCAGCTACAAGAGGGATTAACTAGAGCGCGAATGGTGCCTTTTGCTCAAACTATCGATCGCTGGCGGCGAGGAGTACGCGACAACGCCATCAAGTGTGGCAAACAAGTAGAGTTGGTGATCGAAGGTGGCGATACCTTAATTGACAAGATGATTTTGGATCATCTGACCGATCCACTGACTCACATGTTGAATAATGCGATCGCTCACGGTATTGAAACGCCAGAAGAGAGACATGCTACTGGTAAACCACCTGTAGGAATCATTACTATCCGTGCCTTCCACCAAGGCAACCAAACGATCATATCTGTAGGCGATGATGGTGCAGGTATCGATTCCGCCAGGGTTAAGGCTAAGGCGGTGAAGATTGGCATGATTACAGAAGCGCAGGCAAAAGCGATGTCTCGTCTGGAAGTCTACGATCTACTGTTCCAGTCTGGTTTTACGATTAAAGACCAAGCCGATGAAATTTCTGGTCGTGGCGTGGGTATGGACGTAGTGCGCTCCGAGATTAGCGAAATTCGGGGAACAGTTAACACCGATTCTGCGATCGGTAAGGGAACCACCTTCACGATTCGTTTACCACTGACTCTAAGTATTTGTAAAGCTCTCTGCTGCGTCTCCGATCGCGCCAGAATCGCCTTCCCGATGGATGGTGTAGAAGATACGCTGGATATTCCAGTCAAAAATATTCAGCATGATGCCAATGGGCAATCATTTATTTCCTGGCGCGATACGGTGCTACCATTCCGACCTCTGAAGGAACTTTTAACCTTCAATCGCCAAATCAGTCGCGGTAATGTCTATGGCGGTACCAGAGATGATGATATGGTTTCTGTGGTTGTGGTGCGATCGGCAAATACCCTGATTGCTCTACAGATTGACCTGGTGTTAAGCGAACAAGAAATTGTAATTAAGCAATTTGAAGGCCCAGCACCTAAACCCATTGGTGTAGCTGGTGCTACAGTCCTGGGTGATGGTCGGATTATGCCCATTGCTGACGTACTGGAAATAATTGACATCTTCCAGGGACGAATTTCTACACAAACTGGTGGCAATTCTTGGCAACAGAAACTCACTCCTCCAGATACCTCTCCGGCGAAGATTGACCCGACAGTGTTGATTGTCGATGACTCAATCACAGTCCGAGAATTACTATCACTGACATTTAACAAAGCCGGTTATCGCGTAGAACAAGCGCGTGACGGTCAGGAAGCTTGGGATAAACTCCGCTCCGGTCTACCTTGCGATATCGTATTTTGTGATATTGAAATGCCCCGTTGCGATGGTCTGGAATTACTCTCTCGTATCCAGAAGGACTCTAACCTTAACCATTTACCGATCGCAATGCTCACCTCGCGTGGTGCAGACAAGCACAGACAAATTGCCGCTCAACTCGGTGCTAGTGGCTACTTTACCAAGCCCTATCTCGAAGAAGCTCTACTTGAAGCCGCGGCGCGGATGCTGAAAGGAGAGAAACTCGTTAACTAAATCAACCAAAAGATTTAGATTTTAGGGAAAACTCTACACGCTTCTACCTTAGTTAAAGCTGATACTAACTTTCAGTAGTACAATTGTTCTATGAAGAAAAATAGCACGTATTTGCCCCGGCTTCTGACGGGGCTTTCTTTTTGAGAAAATTAGAATGTAGGACTTACGCAAGAGTTAGGGAATAACGAACCACAGAGGCACAGAGAAGCCAGTGCGTTGGGCGGGTTCCCCGACTTGTTCGCGCAGCGTCTCCCCTTGGGAGAAGCAACTGGCGCGACACGGAGAAATAGGAGTTTGAGAGATATTTTGCGTAAGTCCTAGAATGTATACTCCAAGTCTTAGGTCTATCTTTGTAGTATGTAAAGAAGCACTTTGACCTAAGACTATGCCTTCTTCTGAAAAATCTCTCACTTACCCAACCAGCCATAAAAGCAATCAAGCTGATAATTACCACGGTACTTTAGTCGCAGACCCTTACCGTTGGTTAGAAGATCCTGACTCTGAAGAAACAAGAACTTGGATTGAGGCACAAAATCAAGTTACTTTTGGCTACCTGAGTGAAATTCCTGCTAGGGAAAAAATTAAACAGCGCCTCACCAAACTTTGGGATTATGAAAAATACGGTATTCCTTTTAAAGAAGGCGAATCTCTACGAGACGGTTCCATCGAACGCTACTTTTATTTCAAAAATGACGGACTGCAAAATCAAAGTGTCCTTTACACCTTGAAAACCCTCGACGACCAACCCAAAGTTTTACTCGATCCCAATAAATTTTCAAAAGATGGCACTGTTGCTCTTTCGGGATTGTCCATTAGCGAGGATGGTAAACTTTTAGCTTATGGTCTATCCTCCTCCGGTTCTGATTGGCAAGAGTGGAAAGTACGCAATGTTGAAACTGGTGAAGACCTTCAAGACCACCTAAAGTGGATTAAATTCTCTGGTGCATCTTGGACACACGATCATCAAGGTTTTTTCTATAGTCGCTACGATGAACCAAATGAAAAAACTCGATTAGAAGATGTCAACTATTATCAAAAGCTCTACTATCATCAACTAGGGAAACCCCAATCAGAAGACGTACTAATTTATCATCGTCCTGACCAAAAAGAATGGGGTTTTAGTGGCGGCGTTACTGAAAATGGACGCTATCTAATAATTTCAATTTGGCTAGGGACTGACTCTAAAAATTTGGTTTTTTCCAAAGATTTAACTAACCCTAATGCAGAAGTTGTAGAACTAATTAACCAATTTGAGGCAGATTATAGCTTTATCGACAATGATGATAGCGTCTTTTATTTTCGCACAGATTTAAATGCACCACGTGGAAGGGTTATTGCGATTGATACCAAAAACCCCGCACCAGAAAATTGGCAAGAAATCATTCCCCAATCAGCAGAAACTTTGGAAAGTGTCGGTATACTTAATAATCAGTTCGTTGCAGATTACCTCAAAGATGCTCACAGTCAAATCAAAATTTTTGACCTCAAAGGTGCATTTATTCGAGAGGTAGAACTACCCGGACTCGGTTCAGCCGGAGGCTTTGGTGGTAAGCGTTATGATACTGAAACTTTTTATAGTTTTACCAGCTTTACCATACCAGGCACTATTTATCGCTACGACATGGTGACAGGAAAAAGTGAGATTTTCCGTCAACCAGTGGTCGATTTTAATCCTGATGATTATGAGACAAAACAAGTCTTTTATCACAGCAAAGATGGTACTAGAGTACCAATGTTTATTACGCACAAAAAGGGTATTAAATTAGATGGAAATAACCCTACTTATCTCTATGCTTATGGCGGTTTTAATGCTTCAATGACACCTGGTTTTTCTGTGAGTTTGTTGGTGTGGATGGAGATGGGTGGTGTCTATGCGATGCCTAATATCCGCGGCGGTGGAGAATACGGCGAAGAATGGCATCAAGCAGGAATAAAGGATCAAAAGCAGAATGTCTTTGATGACTTTATTGGGGCTGCTGAGTGGTTGATTGCTAACAAGTATACTAAGACTGAGAAGCTAGCGATCGCAGGTGGTAGTAACGGCGGTTTATTAGTGGGTGCTTGTATAACGCAACGTCCCGATTTGTTTGGTGCAGCAATACCCGCCGTCGGCGTTATGGATATGTTGCGATTCCACAAATTTACCATTGGTTGGGCTTGGACTTCTGAATATGGTTCTGCGGATAATCCAGAAGAGTTTCCGGCGCTGTATGCTTATTCGCCATTACATAACATCAAACCAAATACAGCTTACCCAGCAACCTTAATTACCACAGCCGATCATGACGATCGCGTTGTCCCTGCTCATAGTTTCAAATTTGCCGCCGCTTTGCAAGAGGCTCACACAGGTGATGCGCCAACGCTAATTAGAATTGAGACTAAAGCAGGACATGGTGCGGGTAAACCCACGGCTAAAATTATCGAGGAAGCCGCAGACAAATGGGCTTTTTTGGTACGTGTTTTGGATGTGAAATTTTAGCAATCAATTTTGTAGGGTGGGCATTGCCTACCCTACGCGACTAAACTAACTATTGCCCTTACTAACTTTTCTGGCTCTACAGGTTTTGTAATGTGAGTTTGAAATCCTACCTGAAGTGCTCTTTTTTGGTCAATTTCTGCGGCATAAGCAGTCAGTGCGATCGCCCGAATGTTTCCTCCTTGATTCGGTGAGCGAGATCGAATCTGCTGCATCAGCATATAGCCGTCCATCTCAGGCATACCTATGTCACTTACTAACACGTCAGGAGTGAACTGCTCTAGAGCTTGCAAAGCTTCTAAGCCAGAAGCGACGGCTGTCACATTTGCCCCGCTTTGTGACAGCACAAATGCCTGAAACTCGCGGGTATCTGGCTCATCATCCACGAGCAAAATTTGAACACCGTCTAAAGGCACTTCTGCTTCTGTCTGGGTGGGGATTGGCTCAGATGCGATCGCTCTTGCCTGCTGCATGAGGGGCAATTGGATGATGAAAGTTGCGCCTTGATTCTCACCCTGACTTTCTGCTGTCACCCTGCCCCCGTGCATTTCGACAATTTGCCGCACGATCGCTAGCCCCAATCCCAACCCGCCAAATTTGCGTGTCGTTGAGCCGTCTTCTTGCCGAAAATACTCAAAGACATGGGGCAAAAACCGTGGATTGATGCCCTTGCCAGTATCGATTACCTGAATCTGAGCTAGCCCATCGAATTGCCGCAGTTCAATCGTCACTTGTCCGCCGTTGGGTGTGAACTTAACCGCATTGGTAAGCAAATTCCACACCACTTGCTGCAATCGGGCTACATCGCCAGAAATCAGAGCGATCTCAGGGTCAAGATCGAGAGCAATCGCAATATTTTTTGCTTCTGCTGCTAAACGCACCGTTTCAATGGCGGCAGAAATCACAAAAGTCAAACTTACCGGAGCCGCTGTTAAGCTTAGTTTGCCCTGCATGATGCGTGAGATGTCGAGCAAGTCTTCGATTAGTTGCTTCTGTAGATTGGCATTGCGCTCGATCGTTTTCAAGGCTTCGGCTCTACGGGCTTCGCTCAGTTTGCCGTTTTGTAGTAAGCGTGTCCAGCCTAAAATTGGGTTGAGAGGCGATCGCAATTCATGGGACAGCACCGCCAAAAACTCATCTTTGATCCGGTTGGCGCGATCGGCTGCTTCTCTAGCAACCTGCTCTTGTGTCAGCAGTCGTTCCCGTTCAGTTTCAGCTTGCTTACGGTCAGTGATATCTGCCAGTGCCCCAGGAAAAGCCAGCGGTCTGCCATCAGCCGCATATTCAACGCGACCGCGTGCTGCTAGCCAGCGTTCCTCACCTGCCGCTGTATAAACGCGGTACTCAGCGGTATATTCTTCACCAGTTTCGATCGCCTGGTTAATAGCTGCAACCACTCGTGGACAGTCTTCTTCGTGCATTGCTTGTACAAACAGTTCGATCGGCAAGCCAGTCGCCGCCGTCTCTGGGTCAACACCAAACAGAAGGGCAAAGGCTTTATTCACAATCACGCGATCCTCAGGAATCTGCCACCGCCATGTGTAAATGGCTCCTGCTGCTAAAGCAGACTCTAATTGCACTTGCGCTTCCCGCAGGTCTTGTTCTGCCTGTTTGCGATCGCTAATATCTTTAAAGACAATGGCAACTTTTCGCGCTTGCGGCTCATCCGTGCAACAGGCATAGACATCAAACCAACGGTTCAGGGTTTTGGAGCTATTTTCAAACCGAATGGATTCACCCGTCAGAGCGACTTGACCGTAAATTTCAATCCAGTGATCTTCTAAATTTAACTGACGCGCTGTTTTACCAACAGCTTGTTGAATTCCTGTTTGTTGCTCAAAGGTGGGATTGATCTCTAAGAAGCGGTAGTCGATCGGCGTATCATTTTCGTCAAGTAGTACTTCAACAATGCAGAAGCCTTCATCAATCGACTCAAACAGCGTCCGGTAGCGTTCTTCTGATTGACGCAGGGCGGCTTCGGCTTGAATTTGCTCGGTAACATTCCTGAAATAAACGGTGATGCCATTTGGGGCAGGGTAGGTGCGAACTTCGTACCAGCGATCGTGATCTGGGTAAAACGCAGTCATTGACGCAGCCACACGATCGCGCATGGTGCTCAAGTAGACCTGCGCCAACTCATTGCCAATCAGTCCTAGATACTCTGACCACAAATTCTTGCCAACTAAATCGTCTGGAGTGCGATCGAGTAGTGTTTCGGCAGATGGATTCAGATAGGTAAAGTGCCAGTTCTCATCCAGTGCAAAGAAAGCTTCAGCGATGCTCTCCAGAATATTTCGAGTCTGCTCCTCGCTTTGGCGCAAGGCTTGCTCTACTTTTTTGCGATTGGTGATATCTCGCGTTACACCTGCCACTGCTTCTACTGCGCCGTTTATGCCCAAAAGTGGCACGAAAATGTATTCATAGGCGCGCGTGCCGATTGCGCTAGTGTAGGGTGTTTCATCATTTATCGGCTGGCGCGTGGCGATCGCCTGTTGAATCTGTTGCTGAAGTCGGGTCGCTAAATCGGTTGGATAATCCAGCTCAAAAAAGTTCTTTCCCAAAGCTTCATCCGAAGTTTTCTGCCAAAGATTGAGTAACGCCGGGCTGATATACGTGAACCGTCCCGCCAAATCAAAGGTGTAAATAAAATCGGGAATTGCAGCGGCGATCGCGTCGAACTTCCGCAGTTGCCTTTCGAGTTCGGTGCGGTTCTCGCGTAATGCTGCTTCAGCACGGGCACGCTCGACGGCTGCCCACGTTTGCGCTGCTGTTTCCTCGACTAGTCTCACGTCATCTTCCGTCCACTGGCGAGGGTTTGCCTGATGCACCGCCAGCAACGCGACAAATTGATCGTTCTTGATCAACGGCACATCAATATGCGCGGCAATATCAATCGTTTGATATCTTGCCTTCTCGCTAGCTGTGTATTTAGAGTAGTTGGTCACATCGGGAACGATCGCCGTTCGTCCCGCTCGATGGTCATCTGTCAGGTTGCGCCCAAAGTCTTCTAGATGGTACAGTCCGTTCAGTTCGGCAATGCCGTTCGTGTAGTTTTTATGAACGATGACCTCTTTGCCGTCCGGTAACACTTCAATGTAAATAACGCGGCTTGCCCCTAGAGACTCGCCCAGAACAAAGGCAGCGATCGCCTGAATCTCATTAGCGTCAGTCAGCGGGCGTAGCGCATTGGTGAGCTTGACTCGAAACGCATCAGCTTGGGCAGCTTGACGCAAGGCATCTGTTGATGTGCGCTCCGGCAGCAGATCGGATTCTAGCTGCTGGACTCGATCTAATTCTGTTAATAGGATCTGCACAGCCCTTTTTAGGCTGTCCGACCAGGTTTCGACGGTCCCTAGTGGCGTTTGCGACCAATCGTGCGATCTCAACAATGCACCTATCTCGCCGCCACCAACAAAGAGGTTTTCAGCCTTGGTGCGATCGCCAGCCCATCCCTGGCGGTGTCGCATTTCCCGTTCTAAAGCCTTAACTATTAAATCATTAAATGATTCGCTACCTTCCTTGAGTTTCCTGGCTTTTGCAAGCAAGTCAGGCGGAAAACAGATTGTTAAGGCTTCGCGTTCCATAGCAATGAGTGTAACTAGAATATGGATACCATTTATTGTATTGTGCCCATAAAATAGTAAGATTAGGTTTGCTTCCACTCTCCTTATCTGCAATCAGAGAGTGAGTTTTAATAT
This sequence comes from Nostoc sp. JL31, assembly GCF_017114965.1. Classification (NCBI taxonomy): domain Bacteria; kingdom Bacillati; phylum Cyanobacteriota; class Cyanophyceae; order Nostocales; family Nostocaceae; genus Nostoc; species Nostoc sp. JL31. The sequence continues at coordinate 150,086 of NZ_JABXKO010000106.1, read as the reverse complement.
TGATAGATGAGTTAAAATTCAATCAATCCCTCACTCTAGGCAAATATTAATTATGAAATGGGAAGAAGTTTGCGAACACAAACAATTACAAGATTTACCCTTCAAAATTGAATTAAATAAATGGGGTCAAATCGTTATGAGTCCAGTCAAAATTAAACATTCTTTTTATCAAGGAAGAATCCAACGGTTATTGGAATCTTTATTGAATACAGGAGAAGTAATGCCAGAATGTGCTATCAGCACATCAGACGGTGTGAAAGTTGCTGATGTTGTCTGGTGTTCAGAAGAAAGATTTTCTCAAATTGAAGATGAAGTATCAGCTTCTATTGCACCAGAAATTTCTGTAGAAGTCAAATCAACTGGTAACACTTTGGAAGAAATGGAATTTAAAAGAAATTTATATTTAGAAGCTCAAGCTGTGGAGGTGTGGTTATGTAATGAACAAGGTCAAATGACATTCTATAATGAGCAAGGTGAGTTAGAGCAATCTTTGTTAGTTCCTAAGTTTCCTAAGCAAATTAAACGCTAATTGTAGAGAACATCGAAAAGAGCGTAGTTTACCGCCGTAGGCATCGCCTAAATTACTTATTTTTAAAATGCATCTTAAAAGTAGTGATAATCTTTAATTAAAAATTGCATAAAAATAAACATGACTTAATTTAAATTATCATCTATTTTATAAATAACGCGATATTAACCTTCACAAAAAGTTAAGTGATAATGGTGAAGGCAAACAATTATTTACCTTCACCCTGAATACGGTTCGATTAAGGTTTTTTGATGAAAATTCTAGATAGCTAAAGATGCGATAAATCACTGTTTCTACCAAGGAATGATTATTGTAGAGACGGCGATTCATCGCGTCTTGCCTTAACCGAACAGTATTACCGCTTTTCGCGATGCGAGCAAGAAGTTTAATATCTTTATCCTGCTTGTGTAGTTAAAACGCGACAGCTTGGGCTGTACCAGTCAAATGGATTGTCGTATAAGTTTGTCTTTGCCCCTGGTTGAATTTAGGAATCACAGAAAAGAGATTTGTTGTTGTGATTCCCTTAGTTTCTACTGCGGCTGAGTTGCTTTTTCCAAGGTTTACACGGGGTAAGATCAAAGTAAATATGGTATTGCCAGTATCTACTGTCTTACGGATAGTTACAGTTACTAGTGTACCAATCTCTGTTTCTACACTACGGATCTGCTCAGTACCTTGAAAGTTTAATGTCTGTTGCTTATCTTTATAGGTAAAAAGGGGCTTGCCAATAAAGCTTGTCGTTGAGTAACTAATGCTGACATTCTTACCTTGAAACTGGTATAAATTTGGTACTACTTCTGAGGCATTAGCTGATAATACAGGTATTGCTGTTAACAGCATACCTAATGTGAACGATCCAATTAAGTTTCTTGTTTGCATATCTAAAAAAGTTTTTGCTAGTTTGACAAAGATGCTTACCCGAATAGGATGACAATAGGTATCAAACCAATTTTAAAAGTAGATATTACTACAATCGTGTAAAGTGAAACACATTGCAATGCTTGTTAATCTATTTGCAATAATTTCTAATGTAAAAATTTTAGCTACGAACTTGATAACTCTTGGGTAGTTTTAACAAATGCACCCAGGTATGGTATAGGCAAAAAAGTAGTGCCGCAATAAGTTTTTGATTGCATTTTTGTCTTATCCCTCCATAACTAGCAACTTGAGTTAGATTTAGATTTTGAAATACCCTTTGGGGTTTTATTTTAAAATTGGAAATTTTGTATTGCTTATGAAACGGCGACCATACATGATTCTAGGATTTTTCCTCAGCCTTCTTTTAACTATTGTGCCCTTGTCAGGCAATTTCAGTAATGCTGCAACGCCAACAGCCGTTGCACCTGTATCTACTGTCTCATTCACCCAAGGAGTGCAAAAAACTGTATTAGACAACGGCTTAACGGTACTAACCAAAGAAGTTCATACTGCTCCTGTGGTGAGTGTGCAAGTTTGGTATAAAGTTGGCTCACGCAACGAGGTTAAGGGAGAGAATGGTATTTCTCACCAGCTAGAACATTTGATGTTCAAAGGCACCAATGACCGTCCTGTACAGTTTGGACGGTTGTTTAGTGCTTTGGGTAGCCAGTTCAATGCTTTTACTAGTTATGACGAAACAGCTTACTTTGGCACAGTGCAGCGAGACAAATTGGAAGCACTGCTGACACTGGAAGCCGATCGCATGGAAAACTCTTTAATAGGACCTGAACAACTTACAAGTGAAAAGCGGGTGGTGATCTCGGAGTTACAGGGATACGAAAATTCACCAGGCTATCGCCTAGAGCGGGCAGTGATGCGGGCTGCTTTCCCTAATCGACCTTATGGTTTATCGGTGGGAGGCACAAAAGCCGATGTAGAGCAATTCACGGTGGAGCAGGTACGGAATTATTACCAGACCTACTACAGCCCAGAAAATGCCACGTTGGTGATTACCGGAGATTTTGCCACAAAACCCGCACTCAAAGTTGTCCAAAAAACTTTTGGGAAGTTATCGCAACGAGCAAAAAAGAATACGGTAGTCAATAATGCCAGGAGAGCAATTGATAATTCCTCGGCATCTTCTTCCATTGCTGACGCTTCCCCGTCTACGCCTGCTGCGAAAAAAGCACCGATTGTCCTCAAGCAACCTGGAAGTACAGCACTATTGCAAGTGGTATATCCTCTGCCAGATATCAAACATCCTGATGTTCCAGCAATTGATTTGATGGATGCCATTCTTACAGGTGGACGTAGTTCTCGGCTTTATCAGGCTTTGGTGGAATCTGGACTCGCTAGTTCAGTGAGTGGTGGTGCTGCCGAACTCATCGAACCGGGTTGGTATGAAATTGATGCTACGGCGGCTCCCGGTCAAGAGTTGGGGAAAATTGCCCAGGTACTCCAAGAATCTTTAATAAAATTGCAAGAGCAGCCTGTTACCTCAGAAGAGTTGAAGCGGGCGAAAACGCAACTGCAAGCCTCGTATATTTTGGGTAATCAAGATATCACTAGTCAGGCTAATCAACTGGGTTATAACCAAACGATCGCAGGGGATTATCGTTTTATTGAAAGGTATCTGGCTGCGATCGCGAAAGTGACTCCTGCTCAAGTCCAGAAAGCTGCAAAAACTTACCTCAATCCGGCTCAACAAACCATCGGCTTCTTTGAGCCGACTCAACCAGATGGTAAACCAGGAACTTCTAGCGCTGGTTCTGGACGCACGGTGGAAAATTTCAGCCCTGGTAAGCCTGTAGATCCAGCAGAACTGGCGAAATATCTACCACCAGCTACATCAGAAACAGATTCAACTAAACAATCACTACCAGAAGAGTTTACCTTAAAGAATGGTGTGAAGGTTCTGCTGTTGAGCGATCGCAATCTTCCCACTATTAACTTAAGTGGACAAATTGACGCTGGTGCTGAATTTGATGGCAATCAAAAAGCTGGATTAGCGAATCTAACTGCAAGTAACTTAATGAATGGGACGCAGACTAAAAATGCTCTGACTCTAGCAAAAACCTTAGAAGACCTGGGAGCAGGTTTGAGCTTCAGTGCTAGCCGAGAGGGAGTTAACGTCAGCGGTGAGGGACTTTCAGCAAATCTGCCAATATTGATTCAAACTCTGGCAGATGTGTTAGAAAACGCCACTTTCCCCGCCGATCAGTTAGAACTGAGCCGCCAAAGGGCACTGACAAGTCTGAAAGTCCAGCTAGATGACCCTAGAGGTTTGGGAAGGCAAGTCTTTCAGCAGGCAATTTACCCTGAAAATCATCCATTCCACAGCTTTCCCACAGCCGAGAGTTTAAAGACTATTACTCGTGATGATTTGCTTGGTTTCTACCAGACACACTACCGACCGGATACCACGACGATCGCAATAGTTGGAGATTTTGATTCAGTTAAGGTAAAAGCTTTGCTAAATCAGGTATTTGGTAAATGGCAAGCCACAGGTAAGCCACCTGTTCTCAAAATACCAACAGTACCATTTCCGAAAACTTTGACACAACTAAACAAAGTAATTCCCGGTAAAGCTGAGGCTGTTACTTACATCGGCTACAGTGGCATCTCTCGGAAAGACCCACGTTATTATGCGGCACTAGTGCTAAATCAAATTTTGGGTGGTGATACCTTAGCCAGCCGCCTGGGTACAGAAGTGCGCGATCGCCAAGGTCTAACCTACGGTATATATAGTGGTTTTGCTGCTGGGATCAATCCTGGGCCGTTCTTGATTCAAATGCAAACTGCTCCTGGAGATGCCCAAAAAGCGATCGCCAGTACTCTCGCTTTACTAAAACAGTTACGCGAACAAGGAGTAACTGAGGCTGAATTCAATACAGCAAAACGCTCAATTACCAATAGCTACCCCGTGGATTTAGCTAATCCCAGCAGTGTATCAAGTATCATTTTGGATAATGCTGTTTTAGGGCTTTCACGGTCTGAAATCCGAGAGTTTCCTCAGCGGATTCAAGCAGTTACTATGACTGATATGCAACAGGCAATTGAAGATTTAATTAAGCCAGAAAATCTGGTGATTGTCACCGCCGGGTCTGGAGATGCTGTAACGAAGGGCAACTAATCACCTCAAATACATCGCAATGCGATTTGATTTGTAAAAATCGCAATCACAAGATCCTCGATTTCTCTAAGAATTCGGGGATTTCATTGTTCACTAATTATTTAGCTCCTTCCCCCTGACTTGAAAGTGCTGAATGCTGAAGGCTGAGGGTTGAGGGCTGAGTTTTGAGGGCTGAGGGCTGAGTGCTGAGTAAAAATAACAGTCTCCAGTTATTCTTTCATCCAAGGCTTTTGAAACTTGTTTCATAGGGACTGTCTTCTGCCTTCTGCCCCCTGCCTCCTGCCTCCTTCAAATTGAATAAGACACTGGGAAAGACTTTGCATCCTTTGGCTTTACATACACCCGCTGTAGCGGTTCTAACTCTAAGTCATTAAAGCGATCGCGTGTTAAATGCGCCATCACTACTTGCCCGTCATCGAAAGTTAATTCCACCTGAATTTCCCAACCCAAATGTATCAATCGGCTCACTGTTGCAGGTGTAGTAGCACCGTTAGCAACCTTTTCAAAAATCACATCTTGCGGACGCAAAAACACTTGTGGGTGTGGCGTATCAAAGCCGCTACTTTGAAAAATCTTCGAGTTGCTGGGTAACACATTCACCGGGCCGATGAAGCTCATTACAAATGCCGTAGCAGGATTATCGTAAATTTCGGCTGGTGTCCCCACCTGTTCCACACGTCCTTTATTCATCACCACAACCTCATCGGAAACTTCCATTGCTTCCTCTTGGTCGTGGGTGACGAAAACCGTGGTAACATGAACCTCATCATGGAGGCGGCGTAACCATGCTCGTAAATCTTTGCGGACTTTAGCATCAAGTGCGCCAAAGGGTTCATCTAGCAATAAAACTTCCGGTTCTACTGCCAAAGCCCTGGCTAAAGCTACCCGTTGTCTTTGACCACCAGAAAGTTGTGATGGATAGCGATCGCCTAATCCACTCAATTGCACCAATTCGAGTAACTGTTCCACCCGCCCCTTAATCCTCTTTGGCTGTGCCTTACGAATTTCTAAGCCAAAGGCAATATTTTGCTTGACAGTCAAATGCTTGAATAAGGCATAGTGTTGAAACACAAAACCAATATTTCGCTGTTGCACACTTTGGTATGTAGCGTCCTTACCGGTAAGCAGGATTTTGCCGCTATCTGGCATTTCTAAACCTGAAATTAACCGTAGTAGCGTGGATTTACCCGATCCCGATGGCCCTAGCAACGCAACTAGCGAACCACTCTTAATTTCTAGGCTGACTTGATCGACTGCCTTGAAACTCCCGAATTGTTTGGAGACGTTCTCAACTACTATGCCCACTGCTGCTATCCCTCTGCAACTAAATCTACAGATCCTTGCTAGGATTACTGTGTCTTATATATACCATATATCGTTATTGAGAGATGAACAATATTTAGCTACCGCAACTGCCACAGTCAAGGAAGCTACAGTCAGCACCACTACAATCTAGGGAACTGCAATTAGCAGCACCACAATCTAGAGAACCACAATCAGGAGTCATGCTAACGATCTCGGCACAATTGCAGCCCAAATCGGCACAATCAAAACAGTTAGTATTGTCGTTACTAATAAATGAGGATTTTTGAGTAACTTTACCAGATGCTTGTCGTTGCTGCCTGTCTGCTTTCTCCTCTGAGGATTCTTCTGAGTTGTCGCTATGCATTCGCAAAATTTGGTTGGCTTGCTTGCAAGCTTGAAATCGTTCACGGGAATTAACAAAAGCTGCTTTTAACCCTTCCTTGGCAACTACCTGCTTGATGTATTGAGAGCAAGATTCGCCGCCATATAGTATTCTGTGGGCACAAGCAAAACCTTTGTGTGCGGAAATATGCTTTTGATATCCAGTAATTGCGGCAGTACTAACTTGTCTAGTAAAAGAATCGAATAAGGAAATCTGCATATTGAGGACTGGAGACTAGGTAGGCAATATTCTTCATTCTTCCCAATGCCCAATGCCCAACCCTTAATTCGTATCGAAACATTAAGGAATATTGCATTTGTGCAGAAACCTGGAGGAAAAGCGCCAAATCACTAGAAAGACCGTGGTAGTATGCTCTCGGTAAATGTGAAGATTGGGAGAAAGACCTTTGACACTACGGGTTGCTGTTATTGGGTCAGGCCCTGCTGGTTCATCTGCCGCTGAAACACTGGCAGCCTCTGGGATTGAAACCTACCTATTTGAGCGGAAGCTAGACAATGCAAAGCCTTGTGGGGGCGCAATTCCCCTATGTATGGTGAGTGAATTTGACTTACCACCAGAGATTATCGATCGCCGGGTACGGAAGATGAAAATGATTTCACCTTCTAATCGGGAAGTTGATATTAATCTGGTAAATGAAGATGAATATATAGGAATGTGCCGCCGGGAAGTGCTAGATGGTTTTTTGCGCGATCGCGCGGCCAAACTAGGCGCAAATTTAATTAATGCAACTGTTCATAAACTTGATATCCCAGGAAACAATACTGATCCCTATACCATCCATTACATTGACCACACAGATGGTATATCACAGGGTATTGCCAAAACTCTGAAAGTGGATCTAATTATTGGGGCAGATGGGGCTAATTCTCGCGTTGCTAAAGAAATGGACGCTGGGGATTACAATTATGCGATCGCTTTCCAAGAGCGAATTCGCTTACCCGAAGACAAAATGGCCTACTATAACGACCTCGCCGAAATGTATGTCGGTGATGACGTTTCGACCGATTTCTACGCTTGGGTTTTCCCCAAATATGACCACGTAGCTGTCGGTACTGGGACAATGCACATCAATAAAGCCAGCATCAAACAGTTACAAGCTGGTATCCGCGCCCGTGCTTCCGAAAAATTGGCAGGCGGTAAAATCATCAAAGTCGAAGCGCACCCCATTCCTGAACATCCCCGTCCCCGTCGTGTCGTTGGTCGCATCGCCTTGGTGGGAGATGCTGCTGGTTATGTTACCAAGTCCTCTGGTGAAGGTATTTATTTTGCCGCTAAATCTGGGCGGATGTGTGCCGAAACCATTGTAGAAACATCTAACAGTGGTAGCCGTATTCCTACAGAAGGCGACCTCAAGGTTTACCTGAAGCGTTGGGATAAAAGATACGGACTCACTTATAAGGTGTTGGACATTCTGCAAAGTGTGTTCTATCGTTCCGACGCTACCCGCGAAGCGTTTGTGGAAATGTGTGATGACCTCGATGTACAACGGCTAACATTCGATAGCTATCTGTATAAAACGGTTGTCCCAGCTAATCCCATCACCCAATTGAAGATTACTGCCAAAACCATTGGTAGTCTAATTCGGGGTAATGCCCTTGCACCTTAACTGAGGGCAAAGGGCTGGAAATTATAAATTACCAATTTTGTGGGGTGGACATCTTGAACGCTTATTAATCAGGGCGTGCAAGATGCTCACCCCACAATATATATTTTTATCATTTGATAGTAAATAGACCCATGTTATAGGGGCAATTCGTGTAGACGCAAAGCGGCTTCCCACAGAATATTGCCTCTAAGACCAAGTTCTTCAAAGACTGTATATCTAGTATTTTTTTGTCAATGCGTAAGTTTTTGAAGTAGCCCTTTCTTTCAAGGTGGTGAAATTATTGTCCAAAAATTTCTCTTTTCTCTGTGTTCTCTGTGCCTCTGTGGTTAGATAAATCACTTTAAAACCGCAGAGGCACAGAGAAACCAGTGCGTTGGGTGGGTTCCTCGACTTGTTAGCTCTTAGCGTTCCGGAAAGAATTAACGGCAGTGCAAAGAGTCTCAATGTCCAGAGGATATCTCAGACTCGCAACTGAAGGCGATCGCTCCAGGCTGTTAAAGTCAGGTGAGTAAGAGGTCTAGCGATGACTGTTAGGGCAATAGTCGTAGTTGCCAAAAGGACAAGCAAAAATAATCTTCAGCCTGTTTTTTAAGAATTTACTACGCTAGAAACGCTGCATAACGTGGATTGAGGGGGCAAAATAGAAAACATGACAATTGAATCCGATTCCTCTAATCTACCAACCCCAGAACCTATCCCCGAAAACGATTTGCAGCCTGATGACTTTGACGGAAGTGCAACTGAGAAAAACCTAAGCTCAGAAGTACTGGCGACACAACAAGCACTAGCGGCGATCGCGTCTTTAAAATCTCCGCAATATACAAATGCTTTACAACAAGCCCGTTCTGAGGTCAAGCAACCCACTCCCAAACAACTCACAGTTAAGCCGAGGGCATTGCTGATTACTCTAATAGCGATCGCTATCACCTTTATTGGAATTATCCTCAATAACTGGATCGTTGGCATTATCGGAACACTGATAACTTTGCTGTTATCCCTGGCGATATTATTGCCTTGGTTCCAAGAAGTTTTAGACGAGTGGTTTTCACCCCAAGAACGCACCCTGTTTGTAGCCTTTTTGGGACTATTAGTAGCCATCATCGGCACGATCAGATTCACAGGTGTAGGCGATCGTTTACTGCTTTGGGGACGCCAGATTGACTGGGACATTGCTGGAACCCTAGCAGATTGGTTTGGTGCTTTGGGGCAAATTCTGATTGCCGTCATCGCCGTTTACGTGGCGTGGCGACAATATGTTATTTCCAAAGACTTGACAATTCAGCAAAACCTGCTAACGGTTCAGCAAAACATCATCACCCAGCAACAGACAATTGATTCCTATTTCCAAGGCGTTTCAGACTTAGTATTAGATCAAGAAGGATTATTAGAAGATTGGCCCCAAGAGAGAGCGATCGCCGAAGGACGCACTGCGGCAATTTTAAGTAGCGTAGATGGCAGTGGTAAAGCGAAAATTCTCCGCTTTCTCTCACGTTCCAAGTTGCTCTCACCCTTACAACGCGATCGGCTATTAGGTCGAGCCATTCTCGACGGGTGTGGCGGATATGCAGAAGACCGCCTAGAAGGTGTGCGTGTCATCGATTTAGGCGTAACGCTAGCCGCAGCAGACCTTTCTGGTACTGATTTGCGTTGGACTGACCTGAGCGAAGCTAATCTTGTCCGCGCTAACCTGAGTGGTTGTGATTTAGTAAAAGCCAACCTCTCCCGCACAATTTTATATAATGCTAATCTCACTGGTGCTGACATCAACGGCATTCGCCTATTCTACGGTGTAGTAGATAAAGCATCACCCCGCAGTCGGACTGAACCGCCAGATTATGAAACCGGCGAACAAACTGGCGCTGTAGTGGAAAATGCCGATTTCAGTAATGTGCAACGGATGTCTGAGTCTGCACGTTGCTACTGTTGTACTTGGGGTGGCGAAAAAACTAGAGCTACTATTCCTGGTGGTTGTGAAGGTATTCCTAATAAGTTGGGAAGATAATTATAAGACTAGATAAAAAATTAGTTAGCCGCATTAAAAATCTGCTGTGCAGTTAAATTTAATTGGGGAAAGGTAGGTGATGAAATCGCGGTGTTACCTTGAAACACTGTCATTTGATATTCACCATCAACTAATTCGCATACAAAAATAGTTGGTTGTTTGGGATTGCCGATGAACTTTCTTGCACCCAATGCAGCATAATCAGCAATCCAATATTCAGGAATGCCCATTTCTTCATAATCCCTAAATTTATTGTAGTAATCATCTCGCCAGTTGGTTGAAACAACTTCGATGACTATTGGAACCGATGCTGCTTGGCTTACTGTTGACTGTTTTTGAAAAAGCGGTTCATTGTCGAGATTATCAAGATTTAGCAGCAACAGATCAGGCGAATAAGCGGATTCGGCAGAAGGAGTTTTGACTAATGCAGTTTTGGGGATTCCATAGGGTAAATTAAGACGATCAAACTCCACGGTTAATTTCCGCGACAAAAACGCAATAACTTTTTCATGTGTTCCAGTTGGAGGCGGCATTTCAATAATTACTCTTTTGTGCAACTCATAGCGTTTTCCATCGTTGGGATACCATTCGATAAATTCATTGAAGGTTAGTAATTTGGGCAACGCTTGGGTCATAATCTTACCTCCATGTTTTACTTTATCATGCAATAAATGTTGATTAGGATTACAAATATATTAAATGGCTTTATGTAAATTCTTGGGGGTTGCCTAAATTCAATCAACGACTGCCCGAATTCAATCAACGACTGTCCGAATTTAATCAACGACTGTCCAAATTCAATATAGGAACTTAGTACACGTCATCCTAAAAAAGGGTCGAAATTTAATTTTTTGTAGGTTGGGTTGAGGAACAAAACCCAACAAGCGCGGAAACATTGGGTGAGGCTCTGCTTAACCCAACCTACAGTTAGTATTTCTAACGCTGCCTGTAGAGACAGGGGACTTAAACCCCCAAAGTTCGTTAAACGATAATATCGCTTGCCACTAGTAGTGGTGATCCTTCAAGCTTAATCTCGAAATTAGCCGCTAGATTACTATCAGTATTACCTTGGAGAATACCTCCAGAATAACGGATCTCACCTGCTGCGGTGAATGCGCGAGTTCCAATGTAAGTGAAAGCTTGGTCGCCTTTTATGGTGGAGTTAGCATCTATGTTAGATATATCGATTATGTCACCGGGTAAGTTACCGTTTCCAACAAAGTCTTTGATAATATCTCGTGACAAACCAGGTTGACTATCTGAAACTGAATAAAACAGGAAAATATCGTTGCCAGCGCCCCCAATGAGCTGATCAGTGCCAACATCCCCAATGAGTTTATCAGGGCCAGCACCCCCATCGAGATTAGTTCTCCGTCGATTAACTCGTAGCGTACATCATCCAGATAGCCAGCAACGAATGTTTCAGAGCTAAGAGCACCCGTCTTAAGAGTGGCTGACACCATAAAGATTTGTCCTTTCAGGTTCAGAACTAGAGCAGATATTGCTGCTTTTAATTATTCTAGCTAGCTCTACTGATGGGCTATCGCCTCAGACTACTGGCTTTGCTTCATCCCAAGCGAAAGAGATTTTTTCGTTAGGTGTTATTATACAGCCCAGTAATTGTTGCCTTCAGGTAGGGTGAGGATTTCAACACCATCTTCAGTTACAGCTAAGGTATGCTCACATTGAGCAGAAAGCTTGCGATCGCGCGTTACCGCAGTCCACTTGTCGCTGAGAACTTCGACTTCGTAAGTACCTTCATTAATCATTGGCTCAATAGTAAAAACCATCCCCGGTCTCAGGCGCTTGCCTTTACCGCGAGTACCATAATGAGGAACATCCGGTGCAGTGTGAAAAATGTTACTGATGCCGTGTCCAACAAAATCTCGCACTACAGAAAAGCCTTGCCCTTCAGCATACTCTTGAATAGCTGCACCAATATCGCCAATGCGTGCCCCAGGTTTCACTTCAGCAATACCCAGACGCAAACACTCCTCTGTCACCTCTACCAGCTTTCTCGTTTTTGGGGAAGGAGTGCCAACAAAAAATGTCTTGGATGTATCGCCGTGATAACCCTCAACAATGGGCGTTACATCAATATTAATAATGTCACCGTCTTTGAGAATCTGCTTGGCGTTAGGAATACCATGACAGATTACCTCATTGACACTGGTACAAATCGATTTTGGATAACCCTTATAGCCAAGAGGTGCGCTTTTTGCTCCATGCGCTTGCGTCCAACGTTCGGCTTCATCATTTAGTTCAAGAGTGCTAACCCCTGGTTTCACAAACGGTTCCAGATGCTGAAGGAGTTTAGCAGCTAAACGCCCAGCTTGACGCATTTTCTCTATTTCTCGTTGGGATAATATAACAATTAGTTCAGTTTTCATTAACTTTTATCTAAAGTATCTTTCATAAACATAGTTAACCCTGTCTGTGCAGCTCTTTGTGCAGTATCAGCAACCTTTAGGGTATACAAGCTCTCCTCTGGGGTAACGTACAAAGGAGTCCCGTCAAAAAGATGGTCTAACACCATAGCTGTATCTTTGGCGAACAAACCCCGGCGAGGCCCAACCTTTATAGGTGTTGTTTCTCCTGGCTGGACGAATATTCCGGTGTCGCCATCAAAAATTAAACCACCTTTTTCACCGTGAACTTCAAACTTGCGTTCTGATTGCCAAATACTTTCGCCTTTGCCATACACTACTTGGGCTAAAAGTCCACTGTTAAAGGACAGTTCACTAGTGCAAAAACAAGTTCGGTAATATTCCGGTTCTATTTCCCAATATCGCTGATGACAGTTAACAGTAAATACTGTACCAAATAAATCGATGAGGCGATGTAGGCGAGACAGGGCCCCAATTAAGGGAAAACCGAACAACTCATGGTTATAAGTCCATTTGCGGGGTGCAGGATTTTGAGGATTGATGGTGCTGTAGCGAACATAAAACACCTCACCAATTTTGTCTAAGTTTTGCTTCAAAGCTTGATGCAAACCACCCAAAAGTTCCAGATGTTCAACGTGCAGGAGTTTTTGTTGTGCTTTGGCTAAAGCAATTAGTTCCTCAGCTTCAAATACATCCAACGAAAGAGGATACTCTATAATTACATGTTTGCCGTTGGTAAGTGCTGCACGAGCGATCGCACCATGATCTCGATTAATAGTGGAGATCGCTACTAGGTCTATATCTTCACGTTCTACCAGATCTTGCCAAGTATTCAAGACTTCAATCTGGTACTCTCTGGCAAAGTTTTCGGTTTTTTCTCTTGTATGACCAACAACTGCGACTATGTGCGATCGCTCATCATGGAACAACGCCTCAGCCCGAAACTTTGCCGCATACCCAGTACCTACCAAACCTACACGCACTCTTGCTTTTTCCAAAGCTGCTTCTGAATTATACATGATCCTCATTAGTTCTGTTTTTGATCTTCCCACGCTTCTAGTGGTGAGATTCTCTCTTCATGGGGTTTACCAGTCTAGACTCTACAACATTCGTCCTACCCCCTCAAGGACAAATAAGACTTTATTGGAAGCTAGATAGAATTACGTATACTCAAAAAGGCAGACTTCAAAATAAACCCCCCCTTTTTAATCATAATGTCAGAAATTTGTCAATATAATGAACTAAAAAATGGCAAAAGAAAAATTACATCTTTACTGTACTGTTATGTTTCTTTCATTTAGAACGGGCGCGTTTAAATCAGATTAGAAAATGAAACAGCCCTACTTTTTAAAGGAGTTAGGGAATCTCTTCTACGTAAGTCCTACAAAATATCGGTAACATTAATCTTGCTCATGTTTCCTTTTCGGAAATATAACTTTTTCTAATCACAACCTGACTAGGGTAGAAAATAATATAAAGAAAACTTATCGGGATTAAGTAACTAAATTTCATTACTAATCGGGTTCAATTTCCAGTTACATCGTTTAATTTTTCTCGTAGTATCAGAATTGAAGCAAATTTAAACCAGCGGCTAATTCCACAGAACAGCCGTGACCTTTGCCTTAAGATAACTTATACTGCCGTTTTCAAAAGAGAGGATTACTCAATGCCAACTTATAAAGTGACACTACTCAACGAAGCCGAAGGTCTGAACCAAACACTTGACGTTGATGATGATGTCTATATTCTAGATGCTGCCGAAGAAGCTGGTCTTGACTTGCCCTACTCTTGCCGCGCTGGTGCTTGCTCGACCTGTGCAGGTAAAATCACCAAGGGTACTGTCGATCAGGGCGATCAGTCATTCTTAGATGATGAACAAATAGAAAAGGGATATGTACTGACTTGTGTTGCTTACCCAACCTCTGACGTAACAATCGAAACTCACAAAGAAGAAGACCTTTACTAAGAGTTAAGCGACTCAAACATAAACCTCTTGCAAGAGTTACTAATGTCGACGAAATAGAAGCAGAATATCCAGAGTTAACACCTTTGCAATGCAATACCGTGTGTACCTCTGAAAGCGACTTTGACAAAAAGTCTAATTTTATGGTGAGCAGGAACACAAGATTGACTGTGTTCCTGCTTAATTTTTTCAGTATGGAGTTTCCTCTCTATTTTTTGCCTCTTCTTAACTCCCGACTCCTAGCTCAAGATGCAACTTGAATGCCAATAGCTCAAAGCTTAATCTCTTTGTTGAGAATTTGAATCTGAGTACCAGGATAGTAAAATTGGAGAATTTTTGGGCTTGACCAACCTAGTTTCGCTAAATTCTGAGCGCCAGTTTGACTCAAGCCGACTCCATGTCCTAATCCACCACCAATAAAAGCGTATCCCCAGAGTTCCGGTTTGCCTTTGTTTAGGGGTTGGATGTAAAAAAGCGTACTTGTAGGGGCTGCAAAAGCACTGCGAACTTCGTCTTTGTGCAAAATAAAGGTGCTGCGATCGGTTTTAACTGCAAGTTCCAGGATACGTCCACTCTGGCTTCGCTCCACTACTGCCATAGCCTGAATTGTTTTAAATTTGGCATGGGGACTGTTTTTCACCTGTAAAAATTTCTGCAAGTCCTTGATAATATCCTTTAAAGGGGTTTCCTTATGCCAACGAAACATATCCCACTTGCTTTCATTAAATCCTTGTTGCGTATTAATAAATTTCTGGAAATTCTTTTCATCTGCTAAATTCTGCTTAGACAAGTCCCAAAAATTATTTGGAGCATCCAGTACAGGGCGCAGATAGGGACGATCGTCGCCATTCCAGACATCGCTAAAGGAAGCAGTGACGCCACCAGTGGTAGAAGAATACAGGGCGTCTACTAGTTCATTTTTATAAGTTAGTACTTTACCCCTGGTTGAGGCGATCGCTTGGTCTGTTTTGGCAGCTGCTCCCTTCAACCCATAATAAACTTGGCAGTGAGTATCAGCACACAACTGATAGTTATCTGCTGCAAACCTGCGTAAATTTCTCAAGGCATAAGTCCGGGCGAGAATTGCCTGGGCTTCCAGCGCTGCTGTTGGTGCATCCGTGCCTATTTCGTAAGGCACAACCCCACGCAAATAAGTTTCTAAAGGTACTTGATTAACTAGAGTGTATGTGCCGTATGCATTTGGCTGCAAATTCAGTCGCCCGGCATAAAGACGAGCATTTTCTGGTTTTTCGCTTTTATTCACCCGAATCAAGTTTTTCTCAGTGCTAATTTCCAAATCATTCGGGCTGTAGCGATTGCCATCCACCACCCAACTGACTCGCGGCACTTGTTTTAAATTTTTAGTATCAAGATATACTTTTTCTTTGGTAGAAGCTTGGATGTTTTGTAATAACAAGCGTCGCAGTAAAGGAGTGCTGTAAACATCTCGTTTTGCCCAAACTTGCCAGCGTTCTGGCTGGGCTATTTCCACTTCCATTCCCTGAGAACGCCATTTATTCGCACTATCTTCTGCGGTTTCAAAAGTGCGGTATGTGCCCAAAATTACCACTTCTTCGACTGCTGGCTGGGGTAAAGCTTGCATGACTGTTTCCAGCTTTACAGGGTTCTTGGTAACTAGGGTTTGCTGCTTATTGCCCGCTTTAAATTTTAGCTTTAAGCGATCGCCTTTTATGGGTTCTAGTTGCAGCTTGGCTGTGGCTTCGGCGCCAAATCGCTGCACAATCCCAATTTTCAGTTCTATATCCTGGATGTTGCTCTCAGGCCCTGATGCAGCCGTCAGTCCCAATAGACAAAATGTTGTCAGCACAGTGTGGGGAAAACGCCAAAACGAAAATTTCATGGCCACCTGATAGCGTTCGCGTAGCGTCTCCAAGAGTTGCGATCGTGAGTAATCTCTCGTAGAGAGGGTCTTCTGCCCCTTAATGAGTCGTTGGAGCTGATTTTCCAATTGCTTTGTAGCGCGGTTTTTTTGTCGCATGAATGCTCCAATGATACCATTACCAATTTTGCCCTAAATACTAGTTGCAAAACGAAGTCATAATGACTATGATTTATTTAGAGACAAAAAACAGAACTAGTTGGATAAACTCTTTATGGTTAAAGTCCAAGAAATTCCATTAAATCAGATAAAACGGCCATTGCCCCGTACAAACGATCCAAATAAAGTCCAAGCCTTAATGGAATCGATTGCGGCGATTGGGCAGCAAGAACCTATTGATGTTCTAGAAGTAGATGGACAATATTATGGCTTTTCTGGTTGCCATCGGTATGAAGCTTGCCAGCGTTTAGGCAAAGAAACCGTTTTAGCCAGAGTCCGTAAAGCACCCCGTAGTGTTTTGAAGATGCACTTGGCATAGAGAATGAGAGTAGGGAGGCAGGGGGAGCAGGGGAAGAGGAGAGAATAATTGCTATGCTAGCTTCTGACTAATGTCCAATGCCCAATGCCCAATCCCCAATTTCCAATCCCCAATTACATATAACCTAATTAGGAGAAAATTATGTCATCGAAAGTAACAGTCAAAAATGTAAATATCGGTATTGACGAGGCGAGTAGGGCTAAAATTGCCGACGGTTTATCTCACCTGTTGGCTGACACTTATACACTGTATCTGAAAACTCATAACTTCCATTGGAATGTAACGGGGCCGATGTTCCAAACGTTACATTTGATGTTTGAGACTCAGTATACAGAATTAGCCTTAGCAGTTGATTTAATAGCCGAAAGAATTAGAGCGCTTGGCTATCCCGCACCAGGAACCTACAGCGAATATGCCAAACTGAGTTCGATTCCAGAAACTCCCGGAGTTCCTAAAGCTGTGGAGATGATCCGCTTATTAGTGGAAGGACAAGAAGCCGTAGTCAGAACTGCACGGTCTATTTTCCCCGTGATAGAAGAAGTTAACGACGAACCTACCGCCGATTTATTGACTCAACGGATGCAAGTACACGAAAAGACCGCTTGGATGTTGAGAAGTTTACTGGAAGAATAGGAATTAGGGAATAGGGAATGGGGCATAGGGCACAGGGAATAGCGGATAGAGAAAAAACTTAATCGCCAATGCCCAATACCCAATCCCCAATGCCCAATACCCAATCCCCAATGCCCCATACTCAAAAGTTGCAAGATTTAATGCAACAGGTAGGTATTTCTAGTTTTAAAGGGCTGAGTCGCGCTGCTGGTGTCTCAGAGCGTCAACTTTTGCGCTTACGCCAAGGAAAGTTAGAGCAGATGCGGGTAGATGTGCTGCTCAAGCTGTCGTCAGTGCTACAGATGTCATTGAATGAATTAATCGCAACTTTTTCAACCGTAGAGTTGTTACAAGATAAAACAGCGCCTACTCAGGAATTGTTACAAGAAATTACAGATTTAAGAAGAGAGTACGATCGCTCTCAACTTCAATTAGAACAACAGCGAGAAATATTACTACAAGAACTCCAGCAGTCTAGCTTGCAACTGCTGGAGTCTTTATTATTGCAATGGCCAACAGCAGCACAGAAAGCGCAGGAAAATCCCCAGCTAGCAGCAGTCAAAATAGTACCGTTGGTGCAGAAACCCCTGGAAAAGCTTTTACAGGCGTGGGCAGTGGAAGCGATCGCACCTGTGGGAGTAGAATTACCTTACGATCCCCAACTGCACCAATTGCTGGAGGGAACCGCACAACCTGGAGAAACAGTCAAAGTCCGCTACACTGGCTACCTTCAAGGTGAGAAGCTGCTTTACAGAGCCAAAGTAAGTCCTGTTTGAGGCAGTGAGGAGTTAGGAGTAAGAAATTTACAACTCTTTACTCTTTGTATTGTCTGTCGAGAAATGAGAGATATTGGGAATACTTAAGATAGCAGAGGCGATCGCCTTTTTAAAGCCTTGGTTTCGGTTCTAGCTTGCTTGGCGCTCTTGAAACCTAAATTTTTGGCTCTAGGGCGGTAGTCCAGAGATAAATTCTTTCAATTATGTAAGTAATTGGACATAAATAAAGGTAGATCCTAGTTACTATCATAAGCACTCAGGGAGAAAAAGCTACTGCTAGACTCGGTTAAGCTATGCGTAGCCCGCCCCAGGCATCGCTACGACTAGTTGAATTTTGAATTGCTCAATGACAGCTATTATCATGAGATTGATTGGAGAATCTCCGTTTTGCAAAAATTTTTGGTAAATAATCTGAAAAGCAGTAAATTCAGCTTGTATACAAGTAAGTATATATCTAAATCTATGAGATGCAATTAAGCTGGCGCTAAAAAATTAATATACATGATAAAACATCAAATCAAGGAACGGCTTATAAATTGGTCATTTCAATATTTTTGCAAAACTAAATATACCAGCTTTTTATCATGCCAAGTTACTTAGCGTGTTTATTTATAATTGGTCTATTTCTAGTAAGAAAACTATACTTAATTAAGCTAATAATTTTTTAGAATTACAAAAAACTAGAGTCAAAATTTTATAATTAATCTTTATCTTTACTGATTAATTATCAATGATTGCTCAACATTTAATCTTGAAATTTATTTTACAAGCATTTTCAAATGTTCTATAATAGCGAAATCAGAGTATTATTTACATAACGCAGAGTGACATAATTATGAGAGAACAAGTAAAAGTTATTAAGCTCAGTGGTAATTTGAATGCCACAACTTCACAAGACTTTCGACAAAATATCACTGATATTCTAGAAACGGGTGCGAAAATTGTGTTAGTTGATTTTAAAGATGTAACGTTTATGGATAGTTCAGGTTTAGGAGCTTTAGTATTAGCTTTCAAAACCTTGCGAGCAGCCGATACTAAGCTTGTTCTCTGCTCAATTAATGAGCAAGTCAGGATATTATTTGAACTGACTAATATGGATAAAGTATTTGAAATATTTCCCAGTCAAGATGCATTTAATCAGGTTTTAGTCTCTAATACGTAATTAATCAAACTTCATTTGCAAAATAGATAAATCATCATCAAAAGCATCTTTGGAGTTCAGAGCGATTAAATAACTTAGTACGCGATCGAGTTGGTTATCAACAGTATCTTGTAAGCTAACCAGGAGCTGAATAAAAGCATCCAAACTCCAAAGTGTGCCGTCTGATTTAGTTATTTCATAAGCGCCATCACTAAAAATATAAAGGGTACTGAATTTTTCAATATTGCAAAACCCATCAAGATATTTTGCCTCTGGAAACATGCCAACTGGCATACCAGGGGTTTTCAATAGTTGAACTTCAGATTTTCTTGGAGATGGGCCGGTTACTAAAACTGCTGGTGGATGACCTGCACTAGCATAAATTAACTGGCGGTTGATTCGGTTGTAAACTCCGTACCAAATCGTAAAATATTTGTCATTTTGATAATTCATCTGGAAGGTATCATTCAAAGCCCTCAATACATCACTAGGTTGATAATAATTTAAACCTTTGAGGGCACGGGAACGCAGCAGATTTAGCACTGAAACAGAAGGAAGAGTAGCTTTGAGTCCATGTCCGGCAGTATCGAGCAAGTAAATTGCCAAATAGTCATCATCGAGCCAATAGTAATCGAAACAGTCACCGCCGAGTTGTCGCGAGGGAATAAATCGAAAATTTATATTGAAGGGTTCAGTCATAGAAAGAGGTAGCAGCGATCGCACATATTCTGCTGCTTCTGACATTTCTGATTCTAGAAGCAACTTTTGAGCCTGCAAATCTCTACTCAACTGATGCAGGCGTAATCCTGCTCTTACTCGTGCTTGTAATTCATTATGCTCAATAGGTTTAGATATAAAATCATCAGCACCAGCATCTAGACCTTTGACGCAATCAGCAACGGAATCTAAGGATGTTAATAAAATAAAGAATGTGGTGAAAAATTTGGGGTCTGTCTTAATGCGGTGGCAAACTTCCAGACCAGTCAACCCCGGCATAATCCAATCACAAATAATTAATGCTGGACTATAAGCTAGTGCCTTTTCTATTCCTTCCTCGCCGCTACTGGCAGTAACTACTTCATAACCCTGTTTTTCTAACATCCTTTTCAGGAGTGTTTTTATTGAATAGTCGTCATCAATTATTAGTATTTGAAACATAGAAAGTCGTTGAAAACACTCATTAATAATTTTTTGTCAAAATAGGAAATAAAGTAGTATCAATACAGAAATGCTGCTATAGCGCTTATCGTACCCCGGAGGAAGACGTTACGCGTCTATCTATGCAATAGATGACATTACTTCGATTCCTCTCTCCTAAAAATAGAGAGTTCCCTCAGTTGTAGCAACTAGTGCAAGGATTTGAGGGTTTGGTCTCTATTAGACTCAAATGAGAAGCGCTATAACTCATTTCTATTTACCCATCGAATTTACGACTGTTTAACAGTCATAAAATATTATGGTGCTGCCAGAGGATTTAGCCATAAAAGGATATTGCTTTTTAACTGATTCAAGTCACGATATGCTTCTTGCTTAAACCATTGCCCTAAAGCGTCAAAGGGAGTAAAAGATGTTCCCGTTTGCCATTTAATATCTTGACCTAAAGGTGTTGTATGATTTCCTGGTAACGTTTGCGCTGTTACCATCTCATCAAAACGTTCTTGTAAGATTTTGGTTAAAGCTGCGGATTGATCGATGGTGTCATTACTAAATTTTATTAATAAATTGCGTCGGATATTGTAACATTCTTGGACAAGTTTGTTAGTTTCCAACGGCGAGGGGGTAAACTCGATTTTCAAAGTAGAATTGAATTGTTCTACTAGAGGGATAGCTTCTTTCGCGGCGTAGTTGTTGAAGGATATTAAAATATTGCCTGCACGTTCTACTTTAAAAAGGCTACCAATCAGCAAGTGGAGTTTACAGCCCATACTGTGTCCAACGCCGTAGATGGGGAAGTAAAGCTTGCGTAATGCCCCAGAATCATGCAATCGTTCGAGGGTGCGGTCAAAGTTTAACAGCACGGATTTTGCGATCGCAGTATGATCCAATGTATTGACGAAAGGCGTAGCAATTACAACATAGCCTTTACTTGCCAGTTGTTCGAGTAACCAGCGATAAGTGATGTGCGGTGCAGTGGCGACAAATGCACCTCCTAAAAAATGAACGATACCTATGGGATTTCGGGGAATGATTACCCAGTTCCCTCTAATTTCTTTCCAGTCCATGCCGATAAGCGATCGCTTGACGAATATTCTTTATGTTAGACCGGGGATTGCAACCGTGGGAAAGATTATGGAAAAAGCCATCGATAATCTTTGGTGCGTAGGTTGGAAACCAATCCACCCAGCAGCATCTATGGACTAACGAAAAGCAGGCACCTACGCTTCCAACTGCTTACTTCGTGCTGTTGACCGTAGCGGGGCGTTTAGGCGATGCTGAGTGAACTCAGGAGTGCTTTTTAAATTCCTTTTACAAAACTTAATTACGTTAGCGAGTCTGCGATCGCTTTTAGCGTCTCGTAGAAAGCTTCATTACGAATTATCTTAACGCTGAGTCTGTAATCTTTTCATCTCGTATTGTACATCTAATGCAATTTGTAATGCTTCATTGAGTAACCTTCCATGCTCAGTAGCCTCCTCAGTTACTTGCATAGCTGTTAAAGTTGCTAAATTGTTGACAAATAGTTCTGTATTACTCAGGATAAAATTCTTATTCTCTCTCAAAATCCTTTCTGTCTTTAAAGCGCGAACTAAATCATCTTTAGTGAGTTTAAGTGCTTCGATTACATCCTCTCTTTCCTTTATAATCACTTCTGGATTACCAGCTTCTTCTATTTGGTCATTGATATCTATAACTCTAATAACAGTATTATATCTATTAACCTCATTTAACAGGATTTGTAGAGATTTTGTCATATTAGCTTTCACAAGCTTACTTCTACTTTTCCAGATAAAATATAAGATGCTTTGTGTCAGACCACCAATCCAAAGACCTAAGAAAATTAATAATATCCATGATGGAATTGTTATCCACGTAACAAACATTTTAATAATTATATCAAATAAAATATAGACGAAGACAAATGTAGAAAATCCAATAAAAACTACAGTTGCTCCTTCAGAGCTTTTAATTTTTTGTAAATATATATTGGCTAATCTCTTGAGAGGATTTGTAATGATGAAAAGTTCCCCACTGACAGGTAAATTAGTCAGCTTTTGCAGATCATCCTGACTAATTTCCAAGCCCTGTAAATCATCCCGCACAGCTTTTAAACCCTTGCCAGAATAGTTCTTTAATCTAATATAGCAATCAAATTTCTAGAATGCTGGCATTTTGTCTAAACTTTTTCAGGTAAATTAATACTTATAGGCAATGTCAAGATTTTTGTACAATACGATACTACTTTGCCAAGATAATTATTTACAGCAGAATTCTGAATGGGCTACGCCCCGCTGCGCTAACAGGAGTAAAACACGCTTTATACCTGTGTAACAGACTTAGCTTGTGTACCTCAGCAACTTGAAATCTTCTTTAGACTATAGCAATCCTAACTTATTCATGAGAAACAAGATCCCCAACTTATTTAAGAAATCGGGAATTTGCGGGTTACAATTCTCACAAATCAAATAGGATTGCTATGTAATAGTCAGGATAAAAAACAAATTAATTATCTGTAAATAAAATCAAAAGGCAATAGGTTATTGTTCTGGCAAACGGTGATTTAATAATGGAAAAATCCGCAAAAACGGACTTTATTTGTTGAGTTAGAACTAATCATGTCTTATTCGTTACATTAACTTCGCTTTGGATAAGGTTGTTTCTGTTTTGAAACACCAGGCTGAGGGTTTAAAAATGGGGGGATGGGACAGTCTAGTGTCATAGCGATCGCTCTAAGTAAATCTCCTTCTGAAGGGGTAACTTTGTTATCTAATAATACAGTGTGGGCACAAGCATCAACAATAGCCTGTTTGAGTTTAGGAGTGGCAAGACGCAGGCGCTCAATACTTTTCTTGAGTTCAGTAAAATTACAGCTTAATGGTATTTCTGGTTTTTCTTGCTCTCCGGCTTTGGGAAGTCGAAAAACTCCAGAACGAAAAGCATAGGCGATGTCTTCAGTAGACGCATCAGGTTGAGAGTGTCCGACACGGGCAATTACGGACAATACTAATAGACTATCTGGCCAAATCTGTTCGATGGAGGTGAATTCTACCGTTGTAGTAGATGTGGGATTTATACTAGGTTGCAGACGATGCCATAGTATTAACTGCAACACAACAATTCCAAACTATTTCTATCTCTTTTTTCTGTGTACTCTGTGCCTCTGTCTGCGGTTGACTAAAAATTGTAGCCAGATATGTCACCCATGAATCTGCATAAATAGGGAATAACCACTGACAGCAAAAATAAAAAGGATGGCGGCAGGAAAAATTACTACATCCCTGACAATAAATAAAATCCAATCTTTTCTTAGTTCTTGTTTAAACTTGAGTTCTCGCAGTTTTTGCTCAAGTTCTACGTCTTCTTGTGACTGCAAGTTGACAGGTGACAAACTTAGCGGATTATCGCCTTTGCTGGCAATTCTTTTTGATAAATCTGTTATATCTGTCATGCTGTTGAGATACTGATATTACTTAGTATCTCATAAAAAAGAGCCAGAGAGTTAGTTCTCTGGCTCAAAGCTGGAGACAAAAGAATCATCAAATAAAGGCTAACTTGGGTAAGAACCTAGATTCTTCCCAGGTTATGCAACCCTAAGATAGCTCCCACTCCTAAGATATGACCAAAAGCGGTAGTTGCTAAAAGGGCTGGCAAACCAAAATTACCAAAGAAATTGGCTGAGGGTAGTTTTGGTTCTGCGTTGGGATACTTGATGCTAGATTTGCCAAAGGCAATGGCAACGATATTAGCAATAATCATAATCAGTCCAACTGTAGGACTCCATTGCAGAGGTGTAGTTGCAGCAGCGAGTAAGGTTGAAGTCAACACCTAGATTTGCTCCTGAAATTTATTAATGGTTGAAAACATAATCTGAAACTTTCCGAAGCAAATTCAAGAAATTACCCGATTTTGCATCAATATTTAACAGTTATTCTTACTACTTAATACAATATGAGTTCAATGCAGTGAGCTGATTGTGCTAGCTAGTTTGTATTTCAATGTCTGAAACAAGCAACCAGTTAGTCTTGATTTATACTTACAGCAGAATTCTGAATACAGAATGGGCTACGCCCCGCTGCGCTAACAGGAGTAAAATACGCTTGATACCTGGGTAACAGACTTAACTTGCGTACCTCCCGAACTTAAAATCTGCTGTAGATAAAAGTGATTCCGATAAAATTATGTCAATCTATCTATAGAAATCTGTGCAGGAGTTACGAACAAAATGATCCCCGAATTTTTGAAGGATACAGTTGAAGTCAGAAATTTAAGCAGCGGATTCACCTTTCGGTAGATTTAGACAGAATCATCAAAATTGTATATTTGGATGTGTTAACACATAATCTGCCACAAAACCTCATGCTAAATCAGTAATTTCAAGATCAACAGATGAAATTTTGATTGAATTTAGTTAATTTGTTCCTTAAGTTCCTCAAAAGCCATGACATCCCCTGAGCCTCAAACTGATTTTGGAGAAAAAGCTCCACAAACGTCATTTGAGCCACCTTCTGGAAAACGGCGGTGGCTTTGGTTGAGTTTAGCCGCACTTCTATTGTTAGGGGGCGGAGCAACTCTATGGCGTTTACTCACTCCGCAAAATTCAGCACCTTCAACTGCTAACGCTCAACCTCAAGGGGTAAGAGTCAAAATATCAACAGTACAAAGCGGCATAATTGAGGAAAGTTCAGATTTTATTGCTAGTCTAAAATCCCTGCGTTCAGTCACGCTCCAGCCGAGGATTCAGGGTCAAGTTAGCCAGATACTTGTCAAATCAGGAGATCCAATCGTCGAAGGAGCAGCAATTCTCCAAGTAGATCCTACATCACAGGCAGCGATCGCTAGGAATAATCCTGTGCCTCAAGCATTTTTAATGCAACTGGCAAATGCCCGCGCCACACTCAAATCTTTAGAAGCAGAACGACCATCCTACGTTGCGAATCTGCAATTGTACCAGCAGAACTACGATAAGTTTGTCAACCTAGCTGAACAAGGAGCCGTGTCTCGACAGGCTAGCAATCAGTTTGCTAATCGGCTCGTCAATGCTAAGACTAGTCTGGATGCAATTGATTCCAGGATTCAAGCACAACGAGCCACGATCTTAGAGGCTGAAAAATCTTTGCAGCAATCTAATGTAAATACTCAAACACAACAGCCCCAGTCTGACAAAATTACCGCTCCTTTTAGTGGCACAGTTGGCAACATCCCTGTAAAAGTCGGTGATTTAGTTAATACTTCTACACCATTAGTTAATATCACGCAAAATCGACCTTTAGAAGTGAATATCTCTGTACCACTACAGCAAGGGCCCCAATTGCGTAAGGGTATGCCAGTAGAGGTGATGAACACACAAGGTCAAAAGCTTGGTAGAAGTAGGATATTTTTTATTGCACCTAATGCCAGCAATGAAACACAAACAATACTGATCAAAGCACTTTTTGACAACAAAAACGGTCAGCTACGTGCAGATCAATTGGTCAGGACTAGAGTGTTCTGGAATCAGCGCCCCGGAGTTTTAATTCCCACAACAGCAATGACTCGTGTAGGTGGGGACACTTTTGTTTATGTAGTTGAAACAGAGACATCCCCCCAAGGTGTATCTCAACAAGTAGCTCGACAAAGACGAGTGAGGCTAGGCGAGATCAAAGGTAATAATTACCAAGTTATTGAAGGATTACAGCCAAAAGATAAAGTTATTATTTCAGGGTTGCTCAATCTCAGGGATGGTGTTGCGATCGTTCCAGAATTTTAATTAAGGGGAGTAGAGAGGAGGAGCAGGGGAGAAGTCTCAATCTTGTCTCCTACCAATCTTCACCCAAGAGCGTTACTATAGCGATCGCTCTTTGTTGGAGAACTTGTAGAGTAGTCTCTAGGTGTCTATCTATGCAATACACTCTGAACTCACTTCCATTCTTTTCTCCTAATAAAGAAAGCATTGGTGAAATTTTAAGATATAACTCGTTTTGTCAATAGTGATTACGCTGTAAATTATCTATGCTATCGAGTATCTAATTAAGCTTTATAGTAAGTTTTATGGGAAGGATAAACGATGCTTTTAAATATGCGTAGGCGTAGCTAGTCTTGTCTATAAAACGCTATGTGAAGGCATCACAGGCTGGAAATTTACGTTTGTAACCTCGATTTTGATTAAATTTGATCACCACTACTTATCGGCAAATGGTTAATGACCTTAACCTGTCACCAATGAGTAAAAGTAAGCAATTACTTGATTACGTAACAGAGGTAAACAATTATGTCAGTGAAAATCATCCAATCTAAGTGCGGTTTAGTTTTAACTTGTTTACTTGGACAGATAATGTTGTTGGCTGCGCCAGTACAAGCTGGAGTGGAGGGCAAAAGCTACGATGTCAATGTTAATTCGAGTCAGGGAGATAATTTTACTGCTTGTTTTGAATTTAACGCCAATGGTAGCAGCCTTCGTTTTGTTGGACTAGATGCTACTTATAGCCGTACAAATCTAGGTCGGGATCAGAGAAATTGGCAAGCAGTAACAAATCCAAATTCAGAAGAAAGTATCGCACTTAGCGGTCAAGTAAGAGGAGACTTTGTTCCAGATCGGAGGATAAGTGGTAATGCTATCAATTCCAAAGGCACTACTTATACATTTAATGGAACACTCTTATCTGAGCCAACATGTCCGATTGAGATTGAATCCGAGATAGGTCCAGAAAATCCCTTCTTCAAATAATTTAATCCACGCAGATATGATAAACCAGATGAGCTTTTGGTTAACGAAAACAGACAATTTATAAAAGATGTTTGTAGACTATGGTCAAGACAATACCTGTGTCATCAGCACTTAAATTCTGTCAAGTTCGGTAGGGCGTAGTTTACTGCCGTAGGCATTGTGTTTAGCTCAATGAAGACTCAGAAATTCGATTTAGCTCAACATATTCAACAATATTCGCCAAGCCGTAGCAAATCTTAATCTGCTGTGAAAATGCCGCCAAGAGGGTACGTATCCTCACCTTTTGCAAAGTATTTTCATTTCTCCCGCCTGAGAGTTACTTGAATTCGCTGGCGCGATTTTGGCTGGAATGAAGTCGGCAGTTTTAGCAGCGATCGCTAAATTTAACCTTGCTACAGTACCTTTAACAATAGATAATCACTTTAGTTAACCAAAATTAAACTCGATTAATCTATGACATCTTTGACAGGGAAGGTTGCAATTATCACTGGTGCATCGCGGGGAATTGGACGAGCAATCGCACTCAAGTTAGCTGGTAACGGCGCATCTATTGTCGTCAACTATGCGGGGAATGCAGGCAAAGCACAAGAAGTTGTAGCAGAAATTGAAAAGTTGGGAGTAGAAGCGATCGCCATCCAAGCTGATATTAGCAAAGTACCCGACATCAAAAGGTTATTTGAACAAACACTTGAACGTTTTGCTAAAGTCGATATTTTGGTCAACAATGCCGGAATTGCCTTCTATAAACCAATTGCTGAGGTGACAGAAGAAGATTTCGACGCGATTTTTGCCATTAATGTCAAAGGCACTTATTTTACTTGCCAACAAGCCACGCAACACATGTCAGAAGGAGGACGGATTATCAACTTTTCCTCATCTACTACGGCGATGATGCTGCCAACTTATAGTGCTTATGTAGGAACAAAGGGTGCTGTTGAACAAATCACGCGGGTACTAGCTAAAGAACTAGGTGCAAAAGCGATCGCAGTTAATGTTATTTCTCCTGGCCCCACGGATACAGAACTGTTTCGAGAAGGCAAAACACAAGAACAGATAGACCGTTTAGCCCAAATGGCGGCTTTTGGCAAACTGGGAGATGTGCAAGAAATCGCCGATGTAGTAGCGTTTCTCGCCAGCGATGAAGCCAGGTGGATCACTGGGCAAAATATTCGTGTCAACGGTGGAATCGCGTGAGGCGATCAAAGCTCTCCTGATAAAAGCGATATTCCCCGTTTTAAAACCTCAGTCAGTAATGTGCAATGCCGTAATCGAAATTTCAGCTATGAATTTACCAAAACGCTTAGAACTTAACGCACATTTGAACGCTCCAGATCCAAAAACATTTTATGCCCCTGACGCTACAGGATACACCGACTATCCATTTTTAAAACTTCATACAAATTAAAGCAATCACAGTCATCTCTAAATCAAAAATATAATTTGTTAGTTGTACAATTTTTCGGTTTTATAATTGTCCAAGTAGGAGAACACAGCCGTGCTAGCTTCCGATTAAAACGGATTGCTAAATATGGGATGACAAAGTTTGTATAAAGCATTTATAACTTATACAAATAACGGCTGATTATCCAGTTCTAGAGTCTGTGCTTTTGCAATAAATATCACTTATCAGGCATTAAAAAATTATGGATTTGTCCAACTTCACTACACTCCAAAACTTAGAAGCAGCCTTCGGTGGTGAATCGATGGCAAATCGTAAGTATCTGTTTTTTGCAGATGTAGCGCGTCAACTTGGATTTACAGACTTGGCAAAACTTTTTAAAGAAACAGCTGACCAAGAAACTGAACACGCTTTTGCACATTTTAAATTGCTGCATCCAGAACTAGTGGTAGAAGATGCAGCTGCTTTAACTGATGAACAAAAGCGGGAAATTGTATCTCGCTGTTTATCTTTGGCAATTGAAGGCGAGACTTATGAATATACCACAATGTATCCAGAGTTTGCCGCCGATGCCAACGCGATGCCTATGGCGGGCAGAGCCAACGCGACAATCCGGCGGCTGAAGAATTTCTCAAACAAGTTCAAGAATCTACCGATCATGCCAACACATTTCGGGAAGCTGCACACCGTTTTGGCTTGTTAAAATTCATCGAAAATTACCACGCCGATCGCTACACTGAAGCCTTAGAAGTATTAAACGGAGGACAAGCAGCAACCAGAATTGCTGGTGAAGAACCTCAAACTCGTAAATGGATTTGTAGACAATGCAGCATGATTTACGATCCCGTCGCTGGCGATCCTGATTCGGGAATTGCACCTGGTACACCTTTTGAAGAAATTCCTGAAGACTGGGAATGTCCGATTTGCGGTGCTAGCAAAAAAACCTTTAAACCATTTGAGGAGAAAGTTGCAGCTTAAGAAGACAATCAATTAGGCACTTTTTTAGCAACTAAACGCGAAGCGTCTTAAGAGATGCTTCGCGTTCATAATTATTTATACACAGAGTCTTATGATCGATTTACCAGAAGATAACAGCCAATTTGAACGACAGAAACCAGTTTATCTAGAGCTAAATTTTCAGATTTTTTGTGTTTAGGTATTGCACTTGTAGGTAATTTGTAATTCGTTTAGGAAGTGAGAGTCTTCTCAATGCGACGATCGGGGATCAGCCAGATGACTGCAACTAAAGCGTATAATGCACAGGCAAACCATGAGTTCATGAAGGCAAGTGGAATTGCTACAGCATAGACAACTACTGATACTTTCCCTTTGAAATCTTCACCAACTGCGATCGCTAGAGTCGAATCCTTGCCGTGGTAATAAATCAGGGTGCGGGTAAGGATGAAGTAAGCGATCGCAGCCAACAACAATACCGTACCGTAAAGGGCTACTGGCATAGCGGCAAAGTGATTCTCGCCCATCCAACCAGTGACGAAGGGGATTAGCGACAACCAAAACAGCAGATGCAGATTCGCCCAAAGGATACGCCCATTAACATGTCGGACTGCTTGTAGTAGGTGATGGTGATTGTTCCAATAAATGCCGATATAAATAAAACTCAGCACATAGCTCAGAAATACCGGGATTAATGGACGTAGCGCAGCTAAATCGTACCCATGCGGTACTTTGATTTCTAGCACCATGATAGTGATGATGATGGCAATCACCCCATCGCTGAATGCTTCTAATCTCCCTTTTCCCATGTACGCATTCCTTTTATTTGAGAATTAAGTTGTGAGACTCTGTACTTTATCGTACCAAGTAGCCGCCATTGATGAAGATTGTCTGCGTTGGCGTAGCCTGCCGTACTCCTTTGGAGAAGCAAGCTATGCAAAGCGTCTCGTAGAGAGGGCATCGCAAAATCAAAATCTTTAATTCTTATTCACCAATTTCCGCCGTAATTCTCGAATAGCAGCGCTAGTATTGCGCTCGTAGGCAATTTTAAAACACTCTGTAACTACTTCTGACACATTGATGTTAGGGAAATAACGGCTACTGGTTTCAACAGTGTAGACATCGCCTTGCAACCTGTAAATTACAAGCTGGTTCTTCCTGAACAACCAAACTTCTGGTACTTGATAAGGTAGATAGTCATTTACATCGGTGTAGCTGGTGATGTCTATCTCCACGACTAAATCAGGTGATGGATCGACACCCCAATTAATCCGATCTTTACCTGCGATCGCCTCCCAGTTTTCAATATAAAAACAATAGTCTGGTTCTATACCACTTTTCTGTGGTAGTTCCATTGTGATTGGGGTAAATGCCTCGTATTCTCGTCCCAGATAATCGAGCAAAACTTTGACTACATCTGCAATTACACTTACTTTTCGCCCATGTTCTGGTAGTGGTGCCATCAACAGAATTTCTCCATCTCGATACTTGATACGAGGCGAAGAGCGATCGCCTAGTTGTTCATTGAGTGCTTGATAATCTTGCCAACTTCCAGGTAGGCGTACTACTGCGCCTGGGGGCAAATGGATTGTATCGGGTGTGACAACAGCGAACATACAAATGAGCCTCCACCTCAACTGTAATGCTTTACAGTAGAATTCAGAATTTAGGAGTAAAACACGCTTTATATCTGGATAACAGACTTAGCTTGTATACCTCACAACTTGAAATCTGCTGTAAATATTAATTGCTGCGGCTGAAAAATACAGCAGCTATAACAATTAAACCTAAAAGTGCTAAAGGAACCCAGAGATTAGGGACATCCGACAAACTCATAAAAGACTTCCAAATAAGTATGATATATGAGGCAGATTTCAATCGATAGTTGCTACTTGATAAATCAACTTTTAAGTAAGTCTTCTTCTAACTTCTTCAGCCAAATTTTCTAGCAGTACTTCTACTTGTTCGCCTGTTTTCAAATCTTTGAGCGATGACTTTTGCGCTGCTGCTTCTTCAGAACCAATAATTACGCAAAATTGAATTCCTTGTTTGTCTGCTAATTGAAATTGTTTACCCAAGGGACGCTTATCAAAGTTAGTTATCACATTAATTCCCGCCTGACGCAGATTTTGAGAAACTTTTAAATAAGTAGGCATTAAATCTTCTTGCATATTCACTACCATCACTTGGGCTGGTGTAGGAGCTAAGGTACTAAGAATCCCAGCTTTTAACAAGCGACTAATTAAACGAGTTAAGCCGATAGAAATGCCGACACCAGGCATCTTTTCGCCCAAAAACACCCCAACTAATTCTTCATATCTACCGCCAGAACAAATGCTACCTAAAGCTTCATGTCCTAATAAGGTTGTTTCGTAAACTGTGCCGGTATAGTAATCAAGACCACGGGCAATGGATAAATCAATACAGAAACGCTTTTCGGCAACTCCGAGATTACGCACCCCAGCAATTACCGTTTCTAATTCGGTAATACCTAAGCTCAATTGCTCGGTTTCTGGCAGATTTTGAGCGAGATGCTTCAGCTTATCTAATACGTCATCAACGGAACTGTCTATTTTAATAAACTCAATAATTTTTTGCGACTGCTCGGCTGAAATTCCTTCTTTTTCTAAATCTTGTTTTACTTTACTCTCACCAATTTTTTCTAGAGCATCAACAATGCCAATACACGATTTAATTTGATTTTCGGCAATACCTAATGATTTAAAGAAACCAGTAAGAACTTTTCGGTTGTTGATGCGAATCAGAAAATCACCAATATTAATTGCTTCAAATATCTCAGCGATAATTGCAGGCATTTGAGCATCATAGAGCAAGCTGAGTTCACGACGCGCAACTACATCAATATCGCATTGGCGGAACTGACGAAAACGCCCATCTTTCGCCCGCTCTCCCCGAAAAACTACATCTGTTTGGTAGCGGGCAAAGGGAAAAGTTAATTCATTCAGGTGACGGGCAATATACGCCGCTAAAGGAACTGTTTGATCGAACTTTAAAGCTCTTGCTTCCGAACCTGTTTCGCCCGATCTATCTCTCTCGGCTTGTCGATTTGGTGGCAATATGGGGTCAATTCCATAAATGATATTGTCGCCTTGATTACCTTTAGCTTGCAGCACTTCTAAACGTTCTACAGCAGGTGTTTCGATGGGCGTAAATCCATAGCTTTCAAAAACTCTACGGATGATATCTAGCAAGTGCAATTCTAAACGTTTTTCGCTAGGAAGGAATTCTGGAAATCCGCTAGGAGTAGAAAAGTTTATTTTGTCACCTTTGGCCATGCGTGTACCTTACTAAGTTGAGATTGGAGATGAAAGCTTAACGACTGGAAGCCGTGGCTACACAAACAAAGTCCGCCTGCGCGGACTAGAGAATAATGAGATTTATCTTTGAGGGGAGAAATTACTATCTTACCCGTTCTTCTTGAATTAGGGTGCGTTGAAAGATTTGATTGTTTTTAAACCAATGCCAAGTGCGGGCACGATTGTTATTGTCAGGACTAATGTAAATCATTTCATATAAGCTCATTTCTGGGTTTGTCTTATAACTAAACCACAAAATAACAATCGAATCATCGGCTTCCCAGGCTTTTCCGTCTATGCGATCGGTGTCAAACCAAAGTTTATTATCTTTATAGATTCCTGGAAATTCATATTCTTCTCGTTTCCCATCAGACCATTTGTAGCGATTGATTTGGTAGTAGGGATGAGGGCCATTTTCTGGAAATTGACAAGTTAAGTGAGATTCATACTTGTCGATGATTTTTCCTGTTGTATCAATTAATGTATAAGTTCCTACCCAATCTCCTTCATGACGGGCAAGCACGGGCATTCCTTCTCGAATATTTGACATTGTAATTCACCTCTCAACAACCTTAGGTAAAAACAACTGTTTGAGCAGGTAAGCAGTGCTTACTCTACAAAAACTGTTGAATGTTAGCATTAACATTGTAAGTCGAGACAATGGTATTGTGAGCTGAGACAATGGTATTGTAAGTCAAAACAATCGCATTGTGAGCCGAAACAATTGCATTGTGAGCCAATGCATTACACTGCTCTTAAAAGCATTACCTTCTGTTTGTCGAGCGTAGTCGAAACCCTGTCTCCTGCCTCTTGACTCCTTCAAACTTCATTATTAAACCACCAAGGGTCATTAGTAGCGTTAGTTTTGATCAAAATAGCTTTTTTTCGCATGAACCGTTTCAGCGCCGCCGCACCCATACGTGAACCTCCCAAACCAGAGAATTTAAAGGCGTTTTTCTCTCCTTCGTGCATGATGGCGGTGAGTCCAGCATCGTTGATACTAATAGCACCTGCATCTATTTGGTGGGCAACTTCTAAGGCTTCTGTTTCCAAGGCAAATACAGCAGCACTTAATCCATAAATTGAATCATTGGCTAAAGACACCGCTTCCTCAACTGTGGAAAAAGGCATTATTGGCATAATGGGGCCAAAAGTCTCTTCGGTCATCACTTTCATGGAATGATTGACCTGGGTAAGTACTGTGGGACGACACCACCAACCGCCACCTAAGTCTTCAATGACACCACCGCAGTGAATGACTGCTCCCTTTTCCACTGCATCTAGGAGATGATCGCTAATAATTGCTGCTTGTTTTTCGGCGATGATGGGGCCAATTTCTCCACTTTCGACTGTGGGATAGGCTAGTTGAAGGCGATGTGCTTTGGTTACTAGTTGATGGTAAAACTTTTCAAATATCGAGTCTGCAACGTAAATTCGCTCAATTGAGAGGCATGACTGTCCGGTGTTGACGACAGAACCCCACAATATTGCTGAGGTTGCTAATTCTAAGTTGGCTGATTCTAAAACGATCGCAGGATCTTTTCCTCCTAATTCCAAAAAAGCTGGAATAAACTGTTTTGCAGCCGCTTGTGCAACTTTTCTCCCCGTGGCTACACTGCCTGTAAAGCATACTAAATCTACATTTTCAATCAAAACAGATCCAGTTTCGCCTGCTCCTTCCACAAAAGTTAAAACATCGCGCAATTCGGGAACGGCGTTGAGTGCTGTTTTGAGTGGTGCTACGAAGCGGGGAGCGATTTCACTGGGTTTGACAATGACAGCACAACCCGCCAATAATGCCGGGATGGTATCAATGGTAGACAGTAACAGCGGAAAATTCCACGGGCTAATTACCCCGACTAGAGGATAAGGAACGGATGTTTGTTGTAAAGCAATAAACGGAATGGCTGTATTTTTTGCCGATTCTTGCAGCAATTCCGGTGCTAGCCGACACCAGCGATCGATGCTGGAGAGGAAGGAGTCTATTTCTAATACCGAGGTTGACAATCTTCCTGTATCATTTACCAAAGCTTCTGTGAGGCGATCGCGTTCAGATAATATCGCCTGTTTCCATTGCTGTAAAGCTTCAATTCTTCCCTCTAAGCCCAACTGCTGCCAGCGAACTTGTGCCCGGCGCGTCCGCTTACATTGCTGTACCACCAGCCTTGGAGGCGGCGGGATAATTACGTAGTCAAATTTGCCAGTTCGGGGATTGCGGACTTCTATTGTTTTTGTCATTTGTCATTGGTCATTAGTCATTTGTCAAAAGTTATCTATTCCTTATTTCCCCATGCCTAATGCCCCATTTCCAAATTCAAATTATGCCCAATTGGGTTAAACGCTCAATGGTGGCTTGCTGTGTTTGCAGGAAATGTTTGCGGTCTACTTCTCCTTCCAGCATAGTATTAGCGGGGTAAAAGTGTGATTGGCGATAACTTTCGGCGTATAGTTCAAATCGCTGGCGGGAAAGTAAATTATTTAACCCCGGTCGGCGGCGATCGCGGCGTAATGCTGCTAAATCAATCTCTGCAAATGCTGCCATGCTCTCGCCTGCACCTGTTTCTGCTAATACGATTCCGCGATGGTCAATGATTTTAGAGCCACCATCAGCTGAAGCAATGGGGATGGCAATATTAGCGATGCCTGCGGTATTAGCTGAAACTACATAAGCCAGATTTTCCACGGCACGAGTGATTTTTGCCGCGTCTTTGGGCGTGAGGTTTTTGTTGTATACTTCCGAAGTGGAATGGACAAAAATCTCTGCTCCTCGCATCGCCAAGCACCGCGCTACTTCTGGATACAAAATTTCTTCTGATGCTAAAGCAGCCAAATTACCGATCTCCGTTTTGGCAACGGGGAAAACTCCTTCTAAGCCATAGCAGTCAAGATATTTATCCCAAACATCATGGGGGGTGGGAGCAAATAAGGAATTTAGCCGCCGATACCGCAAGATGATTGAGCCAGAGGGGTCAATAATAAAGCAGGTTTGAAAGTACAATCCGGGAAAGTTGGGGTCAACTTCGTAGGCGTTACCTGCTAAAAAGATTTTATGCTTTTGGGCAATTTTACCCAGCGCCTCATACTCAGCACCAGCCATTTCTATACAGGCTTTTTCTGCCCACCCTGATAGAGTATCTCCCATTGGGAAACCAGTCAGGAAATATTCTGGCAGTACAATTAAACGACAATCAAAGCCAATGAAAGCGAGACTGGCAGCAATTTGTTGAGCTAGGCGGTTGATGGAGTTTTGCATGAGCGATCGTGCTTCGTGGCGATCGCTAGTTTGGTTGACTGCATGACAGGTAACTTGCAGTGCTAAAGCGCGGTATGATTCTGGATTAATGGGCATGGGACTAAGGACAAATGACCAATCACAAATAACTAATGACTAATGCGATCACCACCCCAGAGCGATCGCACAAGTTTATCTGTCAATTCCGAGCCAAATATCTGCGCGGCAAATTTATTACCTGGATCGCGTTCCGCACTGATGCGGCGGAGCGCTAAATCACGAGCAGCTAGAGCTTCCCGTGCATCTTCTGGCACAGGTTCAGCTGCATCTACCCAAGTAAGCCAGCGATCGAGTGTTTCGTGTGCAAGTGCGCGAGTTAGTTCGAGGGTTTCAAAAGTTGGTGCGCCTGTGTAGCACAAGCTAACAGGCGATTGAAATAGACGGATATATGTACTTTTGCTGGTAAATACCTTGAGCCGCGAATCTTCCTGTAACTTTAAGAATGTTGGGTTAACTGGCTCATAGTAGCGATCGAGATATGCCAAATCGGTTAAAAGCTCAGTTCGGGCAATGTAATCTACATAAAATAAAATATTTCCATTTGGAAGTGTGCCAAACTCAAAGGCCAAATGAGGAACCTGAATATGCGACTTCAACCAAGTCGTGAGACGCATGGTGCTAAAGTTTGATTTTTCAGAGTTTCCTAGCCGCGAATGTACTAGCCAGTCAATATCTTTCCCGGAAAAAGCAGTCAGCGAACCCTTCATATTGCCATCAAGAGTGCTGTATTGCTGTAAATTTTCTACAGAAGGATCTGGATGTAATTCAAAACGAGCGTCTATTTTCTGACGAAGTTCGTTTGTCAAACCCCATAACTGTTCAGATAAGGTTGTACTGTTTACATTAGGTTGCTGCTCAAGCACTGTTTGTATGTACCCTTGTGAGATAACGAATACAAACAAAGCATAATGTCAAAACAAAACAAAATACAAGTATCTAGCTTCTGTCAGAGTTGTTCTGAGGTTAACTTACATCTTGCACCGTGATTCAGACGGATGTATTCTGAATTCTGAATTTTTCTTCAATTATTGTTTGCTTCTCCTGTCTTTGTATAAACTTAATTTAAATAAAAGAACTCCAGGTAGAAGAGAGAATGTCAAATTTCCCCGATCGCACAGAGTCAAACACCGATAAAATTTTACTCATCGGAGTTACTGGCGGCACAGGTGGAAATGTCGTCAAGGGATTTCTCGAACAGGGAGTAACCAACCTGCGAGTCATCACTAGAGAAATTGACCTTAATCGTCCAACTCTTGCAAAACTCAACGATGCCGGAGTTGAACTGGTAAAAGCCAACCTCGATGATGAAACCTCCCTTATAGCAGCCTTTGCAGGGATTTCGGCTGTTTACTGCCACGCTACTTCTGCGGATTCTACTAAAATTGACCCGCTAGAAGTGGAGAGGGCAAGGCGAGTTGCACAAGCTGCCAAGCAAGCTGACATTAAGCACTTTGTCTACAATTCCGCAGGTGGAGCGGATAGGAATTCAGGAATCCCCCGCATAGAGCAAAAGTACCAGGTAGAAAAAATTCTCAAAGAAGCTGGCTTACCGACTACTATGTTGCGAGCCTGCTTGTTTATGGAGGAGTTTTGGAAGAAGTACACGCGACCTTCCATCCTCAAAGGTAGTTTCCCATTTTCCATTCAGCCAAACAAGCCCCTTCATCTAATTACAACGAAAGACATGGGCCGCGTTGCTGCCTACGTCATTAAACATCCCACCAAGTATATCGGTCAAGAAATTGAGCTAGCTGGCGATATGCTGACTCCTCTTCAAATGACAGAGGCATTTTCTCAAGCGCAAAAGATGAAAGTTGTCTACAAAGAGACACCCGCCTGGATTTTCTTACTCTTGCTGCAAAAGGAACTGTTCGATTTGATTCAGTGGTATCGCAAACAAGGTTATCAAGCCGATGTCCAGCGTTTACGAGAAGAGGAGTTTCCTGGACTTCTGACCACGTTTAGGGAATTTCTGACAGAAACCAACTGGGCAAATGCAGAACTCACCTACGAAAGTCTGTGATTGGACTATAGCAATCTGATTTAATTTCTGAAGTTATTTGCGTAGAAAGGCAACAGCAAAGAAGCCTCTTTGAGCTATATTGAATGTTTTCAAAAATCAAATATGAGTCCTATAGAATCCATTTGACATCTATTCATTCGCTAGCCTTTTGAGGATGAGTCTGATGAAACAGAGATTGAGTTTGGCTGTGGCAGGCTTTTCTATAAACTTTAATGTTTATTTTGACACCTTCTAGTGTCTAGCTCGTTGCCCATATCAAGCAACGCATTCAGCGACTTTAGAACTGTGGAAAACAGCCCATTAACTAAACCATGATAAAGCTATTGCAGCAACATCCTTAAGTACACGGGCATAAGAAAATATCATACTGTCATTTCGAGTAGGATATGGACGTCGAAACTGGCTTTTCATAGGGTAGTGAAAGAAAACATTTGCAGGGTTTTGAAGTTCTTTTGCAACTGTACAAGACGCTCTGTGAGCAATCTATGATTCCTCATTAGATGTCTTTATACTTACTTCAATTTAAGTAATAATACTGAAGCTTTATACAAAATAGTTCTTGCTATAATTAATTGTAAAAATAAAAATAATTTTCTTAGTAAACATAGACAAATCAGAACAAAAACAAATACTAATAAGTTAGTTCTTTTGTTACAAGTATAAATATGGCTTTTGATTTAGATGAAACTTTTCAGCTAGACATAGCTAAAATGAATTTAAACGAAGTATATTCAATAGTATTTAATTTTCATCAACCCAAAATTCCTTTTGTAATTTGGTTACTAGAGAATCCTAATAGTCTATTGGCGTTACCTGGAAAAATTAGTCTGCGCCATCATGATTATATTCATATACTTTTAGGTAGAGGTCTTTCTTCTGAAGATGAAGCTTTCGTAATTGGATTTACAATGGGTAATGACTTAAAAACTAATAAGCTACATTTATTCATCTATAAACTTTTTACTAAATTTATATATCCATATCCTTATAAATTTTCAACATTAGATTTAATAAAATTTTACTTAGGCTTTATTTATGGCAGAAGAATCAAAATGAAAAACATAAATGAGATTAATTTTGAACTTTATCAATATCAAAACATAGGATATTTAAGAAATATTTTCGATATCAATACTGATGAAATAAAATTTATACTCACACATGAATTAAATTTTATTAATATATAAATTAACATATATCTAAAAAATACTATATATAAAAATGCAATTGCCTAACAAACTGAGATTAGTTCCCTCTCAAATAGTAACTTTAACAGTACTGCTGACGTTACTCTTGTTTATTCCTCAAATTTTGCTCAACTGGCAAGTATATGAGAATTTTAATAGTATTACTAAATATGAATTTAAACTCCAATGGCTGAGTGATGAAATTACTTATCTTGATGAAGTATTAACAATGTCAGCACGCATGAATGCTGCTACAGGAAAGTTGATTTGGGAAGAACGATATCGCCAATTTGAACCTAAGCTGGATATTGCTATTAAAGAATCTATTAAACTGGCTCCTAAAGTATATGAAAATGAGGACGCTAAAAAAATTGATGCTGCTAATCAGCAATTAGTTGCAATGGAATATCAATCTTTTGAATTAGTTAAAAAAAATCAGAAAGAGACAGCGCAATTACTACTTTTTAACCACGAGTATGAAAATCAAAAACAAATTTATGCTGATGGTGTTGCGAAAAGAAAGTGTAATATCTCACTTCAGTTACAGCAGAAAATTAATGATTATTACAAACGAATATTTTGGGCAATTTTAGAATCTATTATAAGTTTATTAATGCTGATTCCGGCATGGCTTTTAGTATTGCGTTTATTACAGCAATATTTAAAAGCTAAAAAAATTGCTCAAGCCGCTTTAGAAGAAACGAATTATAGGTTGGAAATGCAAGTTACAGAGAGAACGGCAAAATTAAAGCACAAAAATCTTGAATTACAACATACACTGCAAGACTTGCAAAACGCTCAAGTACAACTTATTCAAACTGAAAAAATGTCTTCATTAGGTCAGCTAGTTGCTGGTGTTGCTCATGAAATAAATAATCCAGTTAATTTCATTTATGGGAACGTGATACATATTAAAGAATATAGTCAGCACTTACTAACTTTAATTAACCTATATCAGCAAGAAAATTTTAATCACAATCCAGAAATAACTAGTTTGATTAATAAGATAGATTTAGAGTTTATTATTGATGATATGCCGAAAGTTTTATCCTCAATGGCAGTTGGTACTGAGCGCATCCGCGAGATTGTGCTAACTTTGCGGAACTTCTCGCGTCTTGATGAAGCAGAAATGAAACCTGTTGATATTCATGAAGGGATTGATAGCTCGTTATTAATTTTACAGTATCGTCTGAAGGAAAAGCATAAACAGCAGGAAATTGCAATAATTAAAGATTATGGTGATTTGCCTCTTGTTGAATGTTATGCAGGAGGGCTAAATCAGGTGTTTATGAATATCTTAACTAACGCTATTGATGCTTTATATGAATGGGAAACAGAGTGTTTAAAAGGAAAGGTTAAAAAAGACCTTAGCTCTATTATTATCCATACTCAAGTTAAGAATAAAGAGTGCGTGATTATTAGTATTAAAGATAATGGGCCAGGAATGACTGAGGAAGTCAAGACTAGATTGTTTGACCCCTTCTTTACTACTAAACCTGTAGGTAAAGGTACTGGCTTAGGATTATCTATTAGTTACCAAATCATAGTAGATAAGCATAACGGAAAAATCAAGTGTATTTCTTCACCTGGTAAGGGTACAGAGTTTGTGATTGAGATTCCTATCAAGCAAGTACAGTAAGCAAATATATTAACAAAGCTATATAGCATATCCAAATGATGCCGACAAATTTGGGTGTCTACGCTATCTTCCTAAAAATTACTAATAGAAAATCCTCGACGTGTGGGTTTAATATTGGCTAACTCCACCTGAAAACTTACCTTATCGCTCATTTCTCCACTTCTCGCTTCCAAAGTCCATTTTCCAGGACGCAAATTCCAAAATAAAGAATTAGCTGAGTTGGTATCTAACTTTTCCCCATTTAACCACCATTCAACTGGTGCAGATTTATTTCCTGCTAACTTAAATTCGAGTTTTTGCTTACCTTCTTCACCTGGATAGAGTAAAAATAAATCGTCATGATGCGGAGATAAAATTCTCAAACTGGTAGAAATAAAATTTGATTGCTGTTGTTTTGCCAACCATTCATCATACTCTGATGGCAAATTAAATTGATTTTCACCTTCGTAATTATTTTTATCTTCTGGATAGAAATATTCCTGTACTACTGAGGTACAATCTGGTGTTGGTCGTAACCCTGAAATTGCACAAACAGGTAATTGCACTAAACCTTCTGGAGATGGAAAACCTGCTGGTTCCTGATGTTCGTGCAGATGTAACATAATTCGATTCCATAAGGGTGCAGCCCCAGTCACACCTGAAACCTGTCGCATCGGTTCACCGTTGAAGTTACCTACCCAAGTAGCGACAGTGTAATCTGTGGTGAAGCCAACAGTCCAAGTATCACGAAAATTGGAAGAAGTGCCAGTTTTAACAGCAGAGGGAAAGGGTAAATTTAATACAGAGTTTACACCAAAAGCTGTTGCACGAGCATGATTGTCACTGAGTATGTTGGTGATTAATTGCCATATTGTTGTCGAATTTGGGATTTTAGGTCGCACCTTTGGTACGCTTCCAGCGTAACTTGGATTTGAGATTGGAGAATTGAAAAATGTGCTTACTAAAGGTGTAGCATCTCCAAGTCGTGCTATGGTCAGGTAGGCATGAGCTAATTCCCAGAGGCTGACTTCACCACTACCTAAAGTTAAACCCAAACCATAATGTTCTGGAGTTTGATTGAGGTGTTCAAACCCCAGTTGATGTAGTCGTTCTAAGAAAGGTTCCACACCTACTTTTTCTAACACGCGCACGGCGGGGACATTTAGGGAATTTGCTAAAGCGATTCGCACCCGCACTGGCCCAAGAAACCTTTCAGTATAATCTGTAGGGCTATAAAGTTTTGCACCGGGAATTGCATAACGGGCGGGTACATCTGCCAAAATGGTATTTGGACGAATTAAACCTTTTTCTAAAGCTAATTCATAGACAAAAGGCTTGAGCGTAGAACCTGGTTGACGTAGCGCTTGCACTCCATCATTGCGTCCCAGTTTGGCTTCATTAAAGTAATCAGGCGAACCGACATAAGCCAAAACTTCACCAGTGTGGTTATCAATCACTAACGCCGCTGCATCATGAACATTGTTAGCGGCGAGGGAAGAAATTACCTGCTGTACCTGTGCTTCGACAAACTGCTGCAAAGGGCGATTTATAGTCGTGCGAATCACGGATTGATCCCCCCTAACCCCCCTTAAAAAGGGGGGGATTAAGCCTCCTTTATCAAGGGGTGTTGGGGAGATTTGATTGGCTAACCAAAATAAAAAGTGTGGTGCGGCGATAATTCCCCGTTGGCGAGATTGAAACACAACTTTTTCGCTGTGTGTTCGGGTGGCGTTCGTCGAAGACGTTGGCGCAGCTATCGCACCACTGATGTACTTTTCCTCTACCATCCGATTAAGGACGTATTTTTGCCGTTGCTTCAGCCGTTCCCAATGTTCATAAGGGTTAAAGTATGTGGGATTATTAGGAATAGCAGCCAACAAACTAGCTTGAGCAAGATTCAACTCACTAGCTGGGATGGAAAAATAAATCTGCGCGGCTGCTTCCACACCATATATATTCCCGCCCATTGGCAGCCGATTGATATATGCAGAGAGAATTTCATCTTTATTCATCCCTGCTGCTAACCGCCAAGATAGCCAAATTTCACTCAGTTTACCAGAGAAGCTGCGCGGCACTGGATCTAACATCCGCGCCAACTGCATAGTAATTGTGGAAGCACCGGAAAAAATTCGTTTGGCGTGGATGGCTTCTTTGCTGGCGCGGATAACAGCTTTCATATCCAACGCCCCATGATGATAAAAGCTGCCATCTTCGGCGGCTAAAATAGCATGGATAAACTGGGGCGAAACCTGATTTAGGGGTACTACCGATGTATGCTCTTGGTCGCGGGTGAGCAATGTTCCTAATGGTAAACCATTGCGATCGCTAAATTGCATTGCCAATTGATTTTGGGCAATATCTGCGGCACGAATGGGCGCAAAATAAGGGAGTAGGCGTACCACGAGACAGATTACCAGCACAGCTAGGATAACCTGACTAGTGCGCTTAAGTTTGAGTAGCGATCGTAAAATTAGTTTCATCAGGGAATCCCCTGTCCAAGAAAACCTACCTTAATCTTGACGCAGCGATTACATCTACATCAGTAAATATTTCAAATCCTTAATAATTAATTTTTACTAACTCAACAGATGTAAATTAATGTTTGCGAAATTTAAATGCTTCTTTATGGTTAAGAATTGTAGTTATTTTTGGAACAATAACACTAGATTAGTTATCTATGTAAATAAACATACGTTACATCTAGAACTTGTGTAAAAATAACTAATTATCTTGCGTCCTTTATTAGCCTTGGCATTTCCGACTCCATAAGGGAATGCAAGTTTTTATTTGCGATAATTTGTAAATTTTTTATTTTTAATTACTAGAAAAATGATTATCAGAGTTTTACTGCGTTTCCAGCATAAAATAACCTATCGCCTTCTTCGCGTTCTTAGCGGTTCGTTAAAAAAAATTAGACGTTCTTCAAGCCGGAAGAGAACAATACAGTTTTTTCTTATCTTTACATTTATACTGGGGATGGCAGGGTGTAATTTTTTTGGTATCAATTCAAGTAAAGAACAACTTCCAGCAGTTTCGTCAATCACACCACCAAAATTACCAGACTGGATTGAACAAATTAGTCCCATTGGAGATGCAAAAGCTCTCAATCAAATCCGCATCCGTTTTAAAGAAGCTTTAATCCCAGTTGAAAGTCTTGATAGTCCAGAACAGCAAAAAATATTACAAAAATTTGCCCTTTGGCCGCCTTTACCCGGTCAATTTCGCTTTTTAACACCGCGTATGGTGGGATTTCAAGCTGATAAAGCCTTGCCAATAGCGACACGATTTCAAGTCACTCTTAAAGCAGGTTTAGCTGATTTAAAAAATCATCGCCTAGACAAAGATTTACCTTGGACTTTCAATACCGAATCTATCAATCTGACTAATTTACCCGGTGTTAATCCTATTGAAAAGGCTGATATCGAGCCAATTGATTTACAACAGAAGTTACAGTTTACTTCCAATGTTGAATTGGATTTAGCTTCTGTACAAGAACATTTACAATTAAGTCCCGAAGGTAAAAATAAAGGTATAAGTTTTAAACTTGAATTAAACAAAGAAGAAAAAGCATTAAAAAATGAAGAAGACCCTTTAGAAAAGTTTGACCCTTCAGCACGCAATTGGATTTATAATCTTATCCCACAGCAAAATCTGAAAAAAGCAACCAGTTATCGCCTGGTATTTTCTCCCGGAATCCGTCCTGCTTATGGCAATCTACCTACAGCGAAAGAATTTGCCACTAAGTTAGCAACTTATTCGCCTTTGGCATTTCAGAAAATTAACTTTTATGGACAGCCAGATTCAGGGGGAACTTTTGGAAGATTTGTTAAAGGTAGTCCACAGCTAGAATTTAATAATGTCTTATTGCCAGATTCAGCTAAAGAAAATATTACTATTAATCCAGCACCAAAAGAGATTTCGAGAATTCTACAAGTTAATGATGAAGATAAAATTGTCGGCATAAAT
Organism: Nostoc sp. JL31; assembly: GCF_017114965.1. Lineage (NCBI taxonomy): Bacteria > Bacillati > Cyanobacteriota > Cyanophyceae > Nostocales > Nostocaceae > Nostoc > Nostoc sp. JL31. The sequence continues at coordinate 105,316 of NZ_JABXKO010000106.1, read as the reverse complement.
CCTTATGCGCTAGAACCTGCCAAGACTTATACAATTACTATCGGTGAAAATCTCAAAGATAAGTTTGGGCAAACTTTGGGTAAACCCGTCACACTTAAATATGATACTGGAGATTTAGCTGGCGATATCTGGGTACCATCAGATTTGAATATTTTCCCCACAAGCAAAGATTTACAGCTAAATATTAGTACCGGAAATCTGCCAGAATCTAAATATAAAGCCGCTTATCGAGTAGTTCAACCAACAGATTTAGTTTATTTTAATAATAGTAGTGATTTATTACCACAACCTGCTGATTGGCAAAGCTTCAAGGTATCGGGTAATAAAAATCAATCAGTTGATATTGCTGTTCCTTTGCGAGAAAAAATAAACTCGACTACGGGAATGTTAGCTTATGGAGTTCAAGCCCGCACTAATAAATATCAGGATAATGGTAAGGAACTGTGGCGCGAACCTACGACTTATGGCTTAGTTGAATTGACAAATTTGGGCGTATTTACTCAGTGGTTTCCTGAGTCAGGCTTAATTCGCGTCAATCATCTTACAGATGGTTCGCCAGCGAAAGCGGCTGCTGTTGAAATTTATCAATCAAAATTACAAGCAAAATCTCGCCCCAAACCTTTACCTTGTGCAATAGGTAAAACTGATGAAAATGGAATTTTTAGAATTGCTCGTGAAGGATTACAGCAATGTTATTCTGGGAATGAAAGCTCTAGTAAATCACCACAGTTATTAGTAATTGCGCGTGAAAATCAAGATTGGGCATTCGCTAGAACTGAAGAATATAGCGGTGTTTATGGCTACGGTATTGATGCGGGTTGGCAAGATAGTAAGCCAGAATCACGCGGGGTAATTTTCTCGGATAGACAGTTGTATCAACCAGGTGAAAAAGCTTGGTTGACTGGTTTTGCAGACTATTTACAAAATGGTGCGATTCAGCAAGATAAAAATGCTGCTTACCAATTAACTTTGGTAAATCCCGATGGGCAAAAAATCAGCTTAGGTACGCAAACTACAAATGAATTTGGCAGTTTTTCTCTGGAACTGCCAATCAAAACTACTCAGCGCTTAGGCTACTATACAATCCAGGCGAAAGGTAAAAATGGACAAGAAATTTCTGGAGAATTTCGGGTAGCTGAGTTTAAGCCACCCAACTTTAAAGTCGACCTCAACTTAGATAAAGAATTTGCTCTCATTGATGAGAAAGTTAATATTAATGCTACAAGCAATTATTTGTTTGGTGCGCCTGTAGAAGGTGGAGAAGCAAAATACTTTATCACTCGCCAACAGGCTGATTTTGTGCCTAAAGGTTGGGAGGAATTTACTTTTGGTAGGCAATGGTTATGGCCAGAGGAAACGCCTACTATATCTAGTGATGTATTGCAAACTAATGCCCAACTAGATGCTAATGGTAAAAGTAGTCAAACTGTGAATGTGGCAAATGATTTACCATATCCGATGACTTACCAGGTGGATGTGCAAGTTGCAGATGTTTCTAATCTTTCTGTAGCGAATTCCAAAACATTTACAGCCTTACCGAGTAATCGCCTCATCGGGTTAAAAAGTAATTTTATCGCTGATGCTGGTAAGCCTTTCCCTATTGAAGTGATTGTTACTGACCCTACAGGAAAACCAATCACAGGTCAACGGGTGCGCCTGGAATTACAACAGATTAAATACAGTAGCGTCACGCAGCTGGTAGAAGGTAGCCGAACTCCCAAAAATCAAGTTGAATATAAAACAGTGGGACAAGCAGAAATTACATCTGCAAGTAATCCGCAATCAGTAAGTTTAACGGCACCGGAATCCGCTTCATATCGGATTAGAGTTAATTTTAGCGATGCCAAAAGCGAGTTAAGTGCCACAGATTTACAAATTTGGGCAACTGGAGAAAATCCGGTATTTTGGGGTTCTAAAGAAGAAGATGTTTTAGAAGTTAAATTAGATAAAAAAGAGTTTAAACCTGGTGAAACTGCTACTGTATTAATTCAATCTCCCTATCCAGATGCAGAATTATACTTTGCTGTGATTAAAGATAAACCTCTTTATCAGCAAATTGTCAAAGTTCAGGGAGGCGCACCACAAATTCAGTTTCAAGTTACACCAGAAATGTTGCCAAATGCAGCCATTGAAGCTGTCTTAGTAAGACAAGGTAAACCCATCAATCAAGTGGAAGCGGGAAGTTTAGATAACTTGGTGAAGATTGGTTTTGCACCTTTTAAAGTTAATTTAGAAGAGAAGTATTTAAAACTGCAAGTTAAGCCAGTGCAAGCATCATTAGAACCTGGTGCAGAAGAAACAGTACAACTAGAATTGAAGGACAATCAAGGAAACCCCACCAAAGGACAGTTTACAGTCATGGTGGTAAACGAGGCGGTGTTACAACTTTCTGGTTATCGTCCGCCAGATTTGGTAGATACAGTTTATGCAGAACAGCCAATTTCTACCCGCTTTAACGATAATCGCGCAGATGTCATATTACAAGCACAAGATGTAGCTAAACCTAAAGGTTGGGGTTATGGCGGTGGTTTCTCAACTGGTGCAGCCAATACTCGCACTCGCACCGATTTTCAAGCCTTAGCTTACTACAACGGTTCTGTTGTCACCGATGCAAATGGGAATGCACAGATAACCTTTAAATTACCAGATGACTTAACTACATGGCGAGTGATGGCTGTGGCCACCGATGGAAATCTGCGTTTCGGGAATGGGGAGGCGACCTTTATCAGCACCAAGCCACTGCTAACTAATGCCATCTTGCCACAATTTGCCCGTCCAGGCGATCGCATCCTCGCTGGTTTATCTGTAACTAACAACACTGGGAATACAGGAAATCTTTCAATTAATGGCGAACTTAGCGGTACTGTGAAGTTTGCTGACAAAAACTCCACAGCGACTTCTTTGCAAACCAAAGCTGAATCTGCAACTCATGCTTATCGCTTTCCAATGGTGGCGGATAGAGTGGGAACTGGTAAAGTTCGCTTTACGACTCAGCTAAATGGTACAGCCGCAGATGCTTTTGAAGTACCTTTGGAAATTAAGCCAATTGAAATTACAGAACAAGTCGTTGAATCTGGTGTCACTGAAAAACAGGTGAAGATTCCCCTAAATGTTGATAAAAATACCTTCCCTGATGCGGGAGGTTTAGATATTCAGTTGGCGAGTACTTTGATTCCAGAAATTAAAGCACCAGCAAAACAAGTTTTAGAAGATGATGATTTACCATTCACAGAACCGGCAGCCAGTCAGTTAATAATTGCAGCAAATCTGCAAATTCTTGCCCAAAAATATGGTCAGAACTTTGTAGAATTTAATCCTAGCCAACAAGCAAGTCAAGCAATTGAAAAATTACAAAAACTCCAAATAGCCGACGGTGGTTTTGCTACTTTTCCCGGACAAGAAAAATCCGACCCTTGGGTTTCTTCCTATACGGCTGAATCTTTGGCTAAAACAAGTCAGGTGTTCCCTAATTTAGTTGATTCTGCAATGCTGTCTCGCCTGAAAGCTTATTTACAAAAAGTTCTGGCGAACCCTGGAGAATATGAGTTTTGCAAACAACTACTCTGTAAAAGGCAACTGCAACTTAATGCTTTAATCTCTTTAGCAGAATTGGAAGACAAACGCAATACTTTCCTCGCAGATATTTATGAACAACGCAATAACTTTGATGTAGCAACTCAAATTAAACTAGCGCGATACTTATCTCAATTCCCAGAATGGCAAGATGAATCTCAACAATTAGTAAACAAACTGCAACAGAATATCTATGAAACTGGTCGCACAGCAGTTGTAAGTTTACCCAGCAGTTGGGGATGGATGAGTTCATCTACCACGACGCAAGCGCAAGCTTTACGATTATTTATTGTCAAACAAAGTAAACCCGAAGTTATAGATAAGTTATTTCAAAGTCTGCTAGCATTGCGACGGGATGGTACATGGCAAACCAACTATAATAATGCTCAAGCTTTAACAGCTTTGGTAGATTATAGTCAACTGCAACCCACACCACCTAATTTTATTGCCACAGTGGATTTAGCTGGTAATAAGTTAGGAGAAAATCGCTTTGAAGGCTACAAAAATCCCAGTTTACAGCTAAATGTGCCGATAAATAAATTACCTCGTGGGCGTAATGATTTAACCCTGCAAAAATCAGGTAATGGCACTTTGCACTATTTGGTTGCTTATAATTATCGCTTGCAAGGTAATCAAGCAGGCAGGTTTAATGGGTTACGCATAATACGAGAAATTAGTCAAGTAAATAAAGAGAAAGTTTTGCAAAAAACAGGTCTTTATGCTTTCGATAAACCCTTGACTTTAGCCTCTGGACAGGTTTTTGATATTGGTTTAGAAATCATCGCCGATCATCCGGTGGATCATTTGGTGATTAAAGATCCGCTACCATCAGGATTTGAGGCGGTAGATGCAAGTTTTCAAACTGCTACAGCTGCATTACAAGCAAAAGCCGATAGCTGGGAACTTGGGTTTAAGAATGTGTACCGCGATCGCATTATCGCCTATGCCGACCACCTAGAACCAGGTGTTTATAGCCTGCATTACTTAGTCCGTTCTGTTACTCCTGGTACATTTTCTTGGCCTGGTGCCCAAGTTCACTTGCAATATGCACCAGAAGAATTTGGGCGCACTGCTGAATCTATATTAATACTTGAGGATGGGAAGTAATTATTGATACCATATTTAGATACAACAAATCTAAAAATCTTTCCAAGTATATACTCAAATTTTAGCTAGGGTAGAACGCTTAACTAGCCGATTTGGTTTTTTTGAGCGCAGGAAAGGCTCATATAAGACCCTTTCTTAACAAGCGTACTTAAGTAAAGTCTACGTTTATTACATAGATATGTTGAAGTTAAAGTAAAAACAATAACAGTAAATTAGCTGGTTACAATTTAGCGTTAGCCTCAATACGATATAACACAATACACCTAAAACCCTGATGTAGAGGCGAGATTTCTCGTGTCTTCAAAGACCAATTATCTACACACTCTTAACTAAACCTGCAACATCACAAATTAGACATTATTTGCTATTCAAATAGTGGGTTTTGAGCTAATGACTATCAAAAAAACTTTGGTAATTGAACAACCAAAGCTTGAGCAGATTATACTTCCCACAACAAAGTCGGAAAGTTACTTCTGCTTGAATATTAAACATTGAAATTCGTGAAAATCAGCACAATTCAAAATGCAACAAGTACTAGCACTGATTGAACAAAAAAAACAAGAATTTGCTCAAGTGCCATTGTTTAAATTTATGCAAGATCAAAGTATAAATCCCAGACAAAGGTTAGCTTGGGCACCATGTGCTGCTCATTTTATTATGAATTTTGGAGAACTGAATAAGTATTTTTTGCGGGTAGAACCAACAAACGATCCAATTCAGACATTAATTAACAAGCATACTTATGAAGATGACCATCATTGGCTGTGGTTTCTGGAAGATTTGAAGAACCTAGGATTTGACAAATCAGTGAATTTTAGTGAAGCATTAAAATTTCTTTGGAGTGAAGAAACTAAGAATGCTCGCTGTTTAAATTATCAACTCTATCGATATACTTCACAAGCTACTCCTATTCAGAAAATCATAGTTATTGAAGTTACTGAATCAACGGGTAACATCATGTTTTCAACGGCATCAGAGATTGGCAAAGAAATTAAAGTAATTACCCAAAAACCATGCCGATACTTTGCAGATTTCCATCTGAATGTTGAAACTGGTCACATGACAAGTCTATCTGGAATAGAGCAACTTTTACAAGATATTCAACTATCAGAAGAAAGTCGGCAAGAAGCTTTTGAATTAGTTGAGAACTTATTTACAGCTTTCACGCAATTTACAAATGAGCTTTTGGTATATGCTAAAACACATCAAATTGAGCAAGAATTGAAAGCTGCATAAATTCTTGAGAAAGCTTTTTTAACTTGACCTCCCTGCCTACTTAATTTTAGACTCAAAGAGGAACTTTAACTATGTCGCAAAATCTACAAAATATTGTAATTGTTGGTGGTGGAACCGCAGGTTGGATGACAGCAGCTTATTTGAGCAAAGCACTAGATAAAAATATTAATATTACTCTAGTGGAATCATCTAACATCACCAAAATTGGAGTTGGAGAAGCAACTTTTAGTACCATCAAAGTATTCTTTGATTTTCTTGGGCTACAAGAACATGAATGGATGCCAAAGTGTAATGCTACATATAAAATGGCAATTAAATTTGTCAACTGGAATGCGAAGGGCCAACACTTCTACCATCCTTTCCAGAGATATGAGGTAATTGACGGCTTTGATATCTCTGAATGGTGGCTGAAAATGAAGAAAGACCAAGAAGCATTTGATTATGCCTGCTTTCTAACTCCCTGGCTGTGCGACCATCAACTATCTCCGAGATATTTAGATGGTAAAGTCTTCGATCGCAAAGTTCAAAATGAATTTTCTCAAGAGGATATCGTCAAGAAAAATATACTGGATAAGTTAAACATTCAGTACCCCTATGCCTATCATTTTGATGCGAATCTACTCGCAAGATTCATGAAAGATTATGCAATGGAAAGGGGAGTGAAGCAAATTGTTGATGATGTGGTGGATATTAAGTTAACTGAGGATGGGAGCATAGATAGTCTCATAACCAAAGAGTATGGCATTCTCAGTGGCGACCTTTTCATTGACTGTACTGGTTTCCGTGGTCTTTTGATTAACAAAGCGCTTGGTGAGCCATTCATTTCTTATTCAGATTCACTGTTGTGCGATCGCGCGATCGCAATGCAGATACCAACTGATATAAAAAAAGATGGCATCAAACCTTACACTACAGCGACTGCGCTTTCGTCTGGTTGGGTCTGGAATATACCTTTGTATGGCAGAGATGGTACAGGGTATGTTTATTCGAGTGCATTCATTTCTGCTGAGGACGCAGAACAGGAATTTCGTCAGCATTTGGGAGCCGCTGCTGATAATCGTCAGGTCTCTCATATCAAGATGCGGATTGGACGTAACAGAAACTCATGGGTGAAAAACTGTGTAGCAATTGGGCTTTCCAGTGGATTTGTGGAACCACTAGAATCTACTGGCATCTTCTTCATTCAACATGGAATTGAAGAGTTAGTTAGCCACTTTCCCAGCAAATCTTTCAATCAAGAGCTAATTCACAGCTATAACAAAGTTATTGCTGACTGCATAGATGGTGTGCGAGAATTTCTGACACTTCATTACTATGCTAGCGATCGCACCGACACAGAGTTCTGGAAAGCAACCAAGAACAATATCAAAGTTCCAGAAGAACTACAGGAAAAATTAAGATTATGGAAAAAGAGACTGCCAAGCAATAAGACTATCAACCTGAAATACCACGGCTTCGAGTCTTACTCTTATTCGGTAATGTTGCTGGGGCTAAATTACATACCCGAAAGCAGTCTTCCGATTTTTGAACATATCGGAAATCACAATGCTGAGGCTGCATTTGTGGAAATTAGGGAAAGAGCCAACTACCTAACTTCAACCTTGCCATCTCAATATGAATACTTAACTCATGTAATTAAGTCACAAGAACAGTCGGAGTATCTGAGCGTTAGCGATCGGGCATATCAGATTCCTACACTAGTTTCATAATTTAGGAGAACCCAAGATGACGGTGAAACAAGTATGCGTGATTGGGGCTGGAGTCAGCGGATTAGTCTCAGCAAAGACGTTTCTTGAGGAAGGTTACGAAGTTACATTGTTCGAGAAACGGCAGGGACTTGGTGGTGTGTGGGAAAGATCGAGAACTTACCCAGGACTGTCAATCCAAAATCCCAGAGACACCTATGCTTTCTCAGACTATCCTATGCCTGGGTCCTATCCAGAATGGCCTTCAGGAGAGCAAATATGCGCTTACCTTGAATCCTATGCCCGACACTTTGGTGTAGTAGAAAAAATTCAGTTCGGTGCGAAAGTAACTAAAGTGGAGCACAAATCAGAAAATACTCCTGGATGGATGGTTAGTGTTAACTTTCAAGAAGATGGTAAAGAGATCAGAAAACAAAATTACGAGTTCGACTTTGTAATTGTGTGCAATGGCACTTATGATATTCCCTACATTCCTAACTTGCCGGGGATGGAAGAGTTCATTGCCGCCGGAGGTCAGGTAATACATACTAACAACTTTAATGACGGCTCTGTCATTGAGGGCAAGCGAGTGGTTGTTGTCGGTTTTGGCAAGTCAGCCACCGATCTGGCGAATCTTGCAGCTAGCAAGGCCAAAGAATGTACCCTTGTGTTCCGTCAAGCACTGTGGAAAGTTCCCAACTTCTTTCTCGGTCTGTTGAACATCAAGTATATTTTCCTGACTCGGTTTGCAGAAACTTGGATGCCCTATCATAAACTTCAAGGATGGGAAAAGTGGCTGCATAGTTTTGGGAAGCCACTGGTGTGGGCATTCTGGCGCCTAAATGAGACTATACTGCGCTTACAGTTTCCCCTTGATGCTTGTGGAATGGTGCCCAAACAACCGATGAACAAATTAATTGGTTGTAGTATCGGCTTAGTGCCTAAAGGCTTTTTTGAGCATGTACGCGCGGGTAAAATTCGTGCTGTGAAGACAAAGATCAACAAGTTTTTTCCTAGTGGCGTCGAATTGGATAACGGCGAGCAAATACAGGCAGATGTTGTTGTCTTTGGCACAGGTTTTCTTCAGGATATCCCCTTTTTAGAAGAGAAGTACCGCAGACACGTATTTGATGAGGAAGGCACTATCCATCTTTACCGCCATCTTATTCACCCTCATGTTCCACAGATGGGTTTTGTTGGTTATAACTATACTTTCTGTGCCCAGTTATCAGCAGAGATTGGTGCTAGGTGGTTATCAGAGTATGTCAAAGGAAATATACTTTTACCATCCCCGCAACAGATGTTAGAGGATGTAACAGCAGAGTTGGAATGGAGGAAGAAAGATAGACCTTATGCTTTTGTCAGTGGAGCATGTGTAACTCCTTTTACATTCCATTACATTGATGAGTTGCTTCAGGATATGGGTTTGAGTAGCCGCCGTCAACCAGGAAACTTGGTTGGGGAGTTCCTGATGCCAATAGATCCATCTGCTTACAAGCATCTGGGTAAGGAATTACAGGTAAAACAAAAACAACATCCATCTCTTAATGATTTTGCGATCGCACCAAGTGTAGAGGTGACAAGAGTTCGTTGATATCTTCTTAATACGGTTCGCTGAATTTCTCAAACAAATCCTATGCTAAATTTACGTGAGTCTCCGTTGGAGACTCACGTAAATTTTCCAGTATCGGTAGCTTGTCTCACTGTTGCATGGGAATCTCAATCACAAACTCAGTTCCCTTTCCCGGAGTCGATTCACAGCTTAACTGACCTTTATGTTTGTCCACTACCACTTGATAACTAATTGACAACCCCAACCCCGTACCACTTCCTACTGCCTTAGTGGTAAAAAATGGATCAAATATTTTCTGCATCACCTGTGCAGTCATACCATAACCGTTATCAGCAATCCGAATCTTCAACGTGTTTACTTCTCCTAGTTCAGTACGAATACGAATTTGAGGATTTTTGCTGGGAGAATCTTCTTTATTCTTGTAGTCCTCTAAAGCATCGATCGCATTACTTAAAATATTCATAAACACTTGGTTGAGTTGACCAGCATAGCAAATAACATCCGGCAGTTGCGCGTATTCTTTAAAGACTTGAATTTCCGGGCAATCGCTCTTTTCCTTGAGTCGGTGCTGCAAAATCATTAGGGTACTGTCGATGCCTTCATGAATATTTACAGGCTTCATTTCTGATTCATCTAGACGAGAGAAGTTACGTAAGCTCAGAATAATAGTTCGGATACGGGAACTTCCCACCTTCATCGAATCAAGAACTCTTGGGAGGTCTTCTCTCAGGAATTCTATATCCATTTCCCCAATTTTTTGCTCCACTATTGCTGAGGGATGGGGATATTGTTGCTGATAAATATTAATCAAATCTAGCAATTGTTGAACATAGTCACTGGCGTGGCTGATATTACCATGAATAAAATTGATAGGGTTATTAATTTCATGGGCAATTCCCGCCACCATTTGCCCTAATGAAGACATTTTCTCACTTTGAATTAATTTACTTTGTGTACTTTGTAATTCTTCTAGAGCTTCTTGCAGATGCTGATTTTTTTCATTAAGTTCTGCTGTTCTTACTACCACCTTTTCCTCTAGTATATGACTGTAGTCCTCCAATTGTTCATTCGCTTCAGCCAAATTATTGTAGAGAATGGCATTTTCTAAAGAGATTGAAGCTTGGATAGTTAAGAGCTTGAGAACTTCTAAGCGATCGCGTGTAAATGCTCCTGTAGTTAAATTATTTTCTAGATAAATCAGCCCCAGCAATTTACCTTGATTAAGCATTGGAATACATAATATGCTTTTTGGCTCCTCACGCTTAATATAACTATCTACTGCAAAATAAGCTTTCTCTTTAATGTCATCAATTACTAATATTTCTTGGGTTCGTTTGACATAATTAATCAAAGAAATAGGAACAAGATCGCTAGACTCGAAAGGAATAGATAAAAACTCTGTGTGAGTATCTCTAAAAGTGGAAGCAGAACTAATTGCAGCAATAGTTAAGTCTAAGTTATTAGCTTCACTCAATATCAGCACACATTTAGAAGCTCCTGCATTCTCCATCACAACTTCCATTAAAGTAGAAAGAAGTGCCTCCAATTTAATCTCTCCAGACACTGCTTGAGAAGCTTTAATCACAGTTCCCAAATCTAACATATCTGAAATACTAGTGTTGGAGCCTATGACAGTTTCATTAGTCACCAGAGTAGATTTATTACTAAGTGTAGATAGGTGTAAACTCAGTTCAGGTAGATTATTTTCACTGTAAGAATAGCTAAGTCCTTCTTTCTGAATTATGGGGAGAAGTAATTGAGGATAGCGCTTTTGTAAGTCATAAACTTTGGCTAATGCTCCCCAGCGAACATAGGAATAGTAGGCATCAGTGAGGTAGAGTTGGGCGATCTTTTGTTTACCCCATTTGAGATAAAATGTAGCCGCTAATTCACAAGCTAGAGCTTCTTCGTTAATGTACTCATTTTCTTTGCTAAGGGAAATAGCACATTCATAATTATCTATCGCTTCAAGATATTGACCAAGAACTCGATGCCGCTCTGCTTCTACTAAATAAAATTTATGCAGATGATTCATGGGAGCCTGTTCTGCCCAGTTTTGCATTTTTTTCTGATTTTCGGTTACTCTATGAAGGACTTCTTTTTGTTCACATTCATCGAAATCAGAATATGCTGCTAGATGCGTCAATGAATCATAAAAATAAAATTGAGCAGTCACAAACATGCCGACACCAGCAGATAAGTACTTTTCTGCCATGACTGTATTTTTAAGAGCTTGAGGGTAATCAGCCAGCAGATAAGATATGTGAAGTTTGCAGAAATATAAGAAAAAAAGCGCTACTCCATCTTTAGCTTTAAGATGAAGTGGTAACATTTTATCTTCATCATAGACTTCACCGATTAAACTGTGCGGATTTTGAACATCTCCTATAAGATTCAAGATTGTCTGACGGAATATTTCATTCCAATAAAATACTCTTTCTTGCTTTATTTGCTTAATAGTCTTGCTATATATTTCTATATCTTGCTCAAGTTTTATTAGTTCTTGTCCTGTAAAGTATGCATGTTGAGAGTAACCATAAAGAGCATAAGCTGCAAATTCCATATCTCCTACTTCAAGATTAGTAGTATAAGCCTCAAGTAAAGGTTTCAATGTTTCCTTTAAATGCTCTTTCCAATGTCTGACAAGATGATTAAATGTTTCCATAACCTTGCCAGTTACTTCTTTTGTTTGGAAATTAGGCAACAAACTATCAGCTAGTTTGCCAAATTTATATCCAGAATCAATGTCTCCTATTACCCCACACAACATTACTCCATACATGACATACGCAAAAGCAGACAAAGGAGAATTACCATATTTGATTGATAAATTGATCTGTTTCAGAATAATAAACAGTAATAATTCTGGTGCAACTGTATAAGCAAGACCAATTGTACTTGATAGAATACGCATGATTATCAGTGGTTGCGCTTCTGTAATTTCCGGCAGTTCAATTAAGTCTTGAATCGATCTATTAACCAATTTTGCAGATGTTGCCTCTATTGCTAACTGAATATCTGATTGGCTGGGATTTGTAGGAAACTCTACTCCCAAAATTTTAAAAAATGTTTTTGCAATATGGACAGCTTCCAGTTCTTTTCCTTGTGCACCATAAGACTGTATTTCAACTTCATAAGCTTTGACTCGATCTAGTGGAGTTTTTGCTTTCACCAACACAACCTGGGCACATTTTTCTGTATATTCAAAGTCACCACTGAGATATGCTGCTTCTGCTGCTGTATTATACAAAGCTAAGGTGATATTATATTTAGTTTCCCAACTATCATCTGCTAGTAGCTCAATTCCAGTAGTTAAATACTTAAGTGCCGATGAATAAGCTGTTGATACTAAAGCTTTACGTCCAGCAATTAGATTCATTTCAGCTAACTCATAACGTTTAGCTTGATGGCTGATAAATTCAGCTGCAATATTGAAATGATTGACAAGCTCAAAAATATTTTCTTCCCGTTCAGCAACTGGGGTATTCTTCAAGAGAAGTAGCCCGATTCTTAAGTGCATTTGCTTGATTTGGTCTTTGAAAATTAGAGAATAAGCTGCTTGCTGAACTCTATCATGTACGAATTTATATCTGGTTAGTTGGGAATTATTTGTTGAGAAATTTTCTGATTCTCTAGTCGAAAAGCTGAAAAGGTTTCTATCATTTTCTAGTGCAAAATTATAACCATCTTTCTGAGGAATAATCAATCCTTCAAGTAATGCTTGCCATAAATCAGATGCAGTATCTATTACAGATTTTTCATTAACAAGTGATAATGTTTTTAAGTCAAACTCATTACCAATACAAGCAGCTATTTTCAATACATTTTGTACATTTTGGGGCAATTTTTCTATTTGTATACCCATAAACTCTACTACATCATCTGTAAGAGATAAAGTTTTAATTTTGGTAATATCGTACTTCCAATGACCAGCATCAAAATTTAATTCAATTAATCCATCATCATATAATAACTTGAGAAATTGAGATGCAAAGAAGGGATTTCCTTTAGTTTTGAGAAATACCATTTGAGTCAGAGGTATAGCAATTGTTTCTGAACAACGCAGCGTATCAGAAATTAGATGATTTAAATCAATCTGACTTAAAGGTAAGAGCTTAATTGTATTAATTACTCTTCCTGTATTGACAATTTCTTGTAGTGTTAAATGTAGCGGATGTAGATTTGAAACTTCATTATCTCTATAAGCACCAATTAGTAGTAAACTACTTTTCTTTTCAGATAGATTCTCTGTATCCTTAGCAAACCGAGAAGAAGTTCCATCCATTAATAATTGAATAAACTTCAAGGAAGCCGTATCAGCCCATTGCAAATCATCTAGAAAGATGACTAGAGGATGATCTTTAGTAGAGAATACTTGGATAAATCTCTGGAATAATAAATTGAAGCGATTTTGAGCAGCGCTACCAGTAAGTTCCGCAGATGCAGGTTGTTTGCCAATAATTATTTCAAGTTCAGGAATTACATTAATGATTACCTGAGATTGCGTACTCAATGCCGATAAGATTTTGGTTTTCCACTGTTGAATTTGGGCATCTGTTTCGGATAGGATTTGCTCAATTAAATCCCGCAAAGCTTGCACCAATCCTGACAAGGGGATGTCACGTTGGAATTGGTCAAATTTTCCTTTGATGAAGTAACTACGCTGTCTAGCAATAGGTTTTTGGACTTCGTTGACCACAGCCGTTTTACCAATCCCTGAGTAACCAGAGACTAAAATCATTTCCGTGCTTCCCTTTGTTACCCGGTCAAAAGTAGCAAGTAGAATTTCAATCTCTCTTTGACGACCATAAAGTTTTTCAGGAATGGCAAAATGATTTGAGATATCCCGACTACCTAATTCAAAGACTGTAATATTTTGTTTCTCTGTCCATTGGTTTTGGCATCTCTCCAAGTCATACCTAAGTCCATGAGCACTCTGATATCGGTCTTCGGCATTTTTTGCCATCAGCTTGCTGATAATATCAGATAAAATTGTGGGAATATTGGAGTTGATATAGCTGGCTTTTGGCGGTTCTTTGGCAATGTGAGAGTAGACTAACTCCATCGGGTCAGTTGTACTGAAGGGTAACTGCCCTGTTAGGAGTTCAAAGAAGGTAACACCCAAGGAATAAAAGTCAGTACGGTAGTCTATACCTCGATTCATGCGTCCTGTTTGTTCAGGGGAAATATAAGCTAGAGTACCTTCTAGGACGTTGGGATTTGTGAGAAATTGAATTTCTTTTGGTAATAGAGTAGCAATACTAAAGTCGATGATCCTAGTTTTACCTGTTATCGGATGAATCAAAATATTAGCAGGTTTAATATCTTTGTGAATGATGCGATGGTGATGTAGCTGTTCCAAAGTTGCACTAATTTCAATGGCAATATTTAAAAACTCGCTCAATGAAACAGAATTATTTCCTTTTTTATTCTCTTCTTGCTGCCAGAGATTAAGGGCTATACTTCCATAATCTTTCATTACTATAATATATCTATTGTCATGTTTTTCTAGGCTTATTGGTTTGACTATGCCTGGAATTTCAATATTTTTGGTAATAGCATATTGATTATGAAACTGATTAATTTCAGCAAAACTAGGCTCGGCACTACGCATCAATTTTAAAATAACTAATTGCTGATCTTTTTCTCTTATAGCTCGATAAACTAAGGTTTTCTTACCTGAATACAATTGCTTAATAATGCGATAGCCAAGTATAAGAAATAGTTTGTCTGATTCTATTAACATTGTATCTAGTTATGATAATTTTCTTTCTATTGTTTAGTATACCCAGGAGATAGTTACTGCTATCAGTGAACAGGGCGATTTTGTGATATAGTAAAAATTAAGTCTCTTAATCACCAACTAACAGCAGATTTTAGGTATAGCGGATATTTATTTTGCTGTATGTAGAGCTAGAGAATATACTTGCAATTATTCATGCTCTTAGCAAAATACATTTTGCGAACTATACCGCGTATAACAAGGCAAGAATTTACGTAAGTTATAACAAAATTACCAAAGCGATCGCACTTATAACTTTAACTATTCAATTTTTAAGACTTCACTACTACCCATTGCGTCACAGCCGCCATTGCTCGCCAACCTAAAAATTTACCAATAGGTTCCGCCCGCTGAATGGCAATACGAGTTAAATTGCCACCGACTCGCTCATGCCATTGAAATAAAGTTTGCTCACCCTCTACCGTGACAACATTTGCTACTAAACGTCCACCCGGCCGCAGTGCTTCCCAGCAAATATCAAAAAGTCCCGTTGCTGTCACCCCACCACCAATAAAAATTGCATCTGGTGCTGGCAAATCTTTCAGAGTATGGGGCGCTTTACCTTCAATGATTTGCAGATTTGGAGTACCGAGAGTGGTGGCGTTGTCAGCAATATATAGTAGTCTAGAGGAATTTTGTTCAATCGCGATCGCTCGACACCGAGGATGACTCCGCATCCATTCAATTGAAATTGAGCCGCAACCCGCGCCCACATCCCATAATAATTCTCCCGGTGTGGGTGCTAAAGCTGCTAGGGTGATTGCCCTAACTTCACGCTTCGTTAACTGTCCATCGTGGTGGTAGGCGTTATCTGGTAATCCTGGTAATCTTGGTAATGGGATAACCCCAGCATCAGCAATACAATTAACTGCGATCGCATTCAACACTGCAACTTCAGTTTCATTCCAGGATGCAGCCATACCTTCCACAATTCTTTCATTAGTACCGCCCATACGCTCCAATACAGTGATTTTACTGCTACTATAGCCGCGATTTGTTAAAATTTGAGCAACGAGCGCTGGTGTGTCTTTGCCCTCACTCAAAATCAACAGCCGCGCTCCCGGATAAATGTAAGACTGGAGTAGGGAGGATGGACGACTATTCAAACTCAAGGTTTCCACCTCAGTTAAAGACCATCCCACCCTGGCACAGGCGAGGCTGAAGGCTGAAGGTGCAGGGATAATTGTCATTTCAGAGACGGGAATTCGCCGCATCAAGGTGACACCAATGCCGTAACACATCGGATCGCCGCTTGCGAGTACGCAGATTGACTGACCCCGGCGTTGGATAATTTCCTCTACTGAAGCACTAATGGGAGATGTCCAGACGAGTTTCTCACGTTGGTCATCTGGAGGAAGCATCGATAAATGGCGATCGCCTCCGACAATTACTTTAGCTCGAGCGATTAGAGAACGAGCGATCGCGCTTAACCCCTCTAATCCATCTTCCCCAATGCCAACAATAGAAAGCCATTTCTGTATCATGCTAATTCATGATTAATTAATTACTTTATAATCTTGTTGACAGCGAACTTTTAAGTCACAATTCCTAGATTGTTGTAGATTTCGATCAGATTGCCATCAGGATCGCGCAAATGAGCTGTGCGGATTCCCCAGCTTGGGCGATCTTGTGGTTGAGTCACAACTAGCGCATTTTGATCCTTTACTTGCTCATAGACCTCATCCACGTTATCGACTGCCAAAATCAGAATAACTTTATCTCGATTGACAATGTATGAAGGCTGTTCAATTCTGGGGACTACTTCGGCCATTAATTCTTGTTTGAGTAAACCCAGTTTGAGATATCCGGTATTAAACTCAGCATATCCGCTATCTTCATCGCCCCAATCGACATCAAATTTCAGCAGATCCCGATAGAACAGAAAAGAATCTTTGTAGTTGGAGACAAGCAGTCTCAGGTGTGTTAGCTGAAGCTTCATATCTGTTGGGTTAGTCTACTAACTGTGAATTCTAGGTTCTGGGTGCAAAGTCGCCAGCAACTCGCTTTCGACAATTGCTAATTCATCAAGCCGTTGCATGACAATTTCTTTGTCGAAATAAGTAGCAGCTAAAACCCAATATATACCGTAGTGACGCGCTTCGGATGCCATTAGCCCACGATAAAATTTTGCTAACTCTGGCTCTGGACAATGAGCAGCTAATAGTCCCAAGCGTTCGTGAGAGCGAGCTTCGATTAAACCAGTAACTAGCAAGGAATCCAGAAATCGCTCAGGTTCTTTGGGGCGTACTTGAGATTTTAAACCCGCGCCGTATGGAGGCGGCGGTAGGGGAGCCAGGGGAATATTCCGGCGTTCTAACCATTGGTTAACTAACTCAAAGTGTTCTAGTTCTTCGCGGGCGATCGCAGTTAGCTCCCGTACCATTTTAGTATTGGAAGGGTAGCGAAACATCATGTTCAAGGCCACGCCTGCTGCTTTGCGTTCACAGTGGGAGTGGTCGAGTAAGATGATATCTAAATTAGCGATCGCTTGTTCAACCCAAGCAGAACTAGTGGGCTGTTTTAGGGCGTTGATAGTCGATAACTGAGTAAGCACAGAGTCACAAAACTCCAGAATTTAAATTTGGCTGAGTATCGTAGCAAACTGATTTTAACGGAATATTCTTTGGACAAGATTCAATAATTGTTTGGGGGTGAAGGGTTTCGCTAAAAAGCCTTGGATAGCAATACCCGTACTTTGGACTAATGCCTCAGAGCTAGCTAATCCACTCATCGCAATAATTTGCACTTCTGGGTTGATGGTTTGCAAGGTGCTGATCACTGTTTCCCCACCCATTGACGGCATCATTATATCTATCAGCACTAGCCTAATTTCATCTTGATGCTCGGTGTACAGGGCAATGGCCTCAATTCCATTTTGGGCAGTCAATACCTTGTAGTTATGGATTTCCAGTGTGGCTTTACCGATCTGAGTGATGGCTAATTCATCATCAACAACTAAAATCAATTCTCCCTGACCTCTTGGCAGTTCTATCTCATCTATTATTTGAGAAATCCTACCTTCCTTGCTTGGCAGATATATTTGGAATTTAGTCCCAATTCCTACCTGACTGGCTACTTCCACAAAACCGCCGTGGCTTTTGACGATGCCCATCAAGATAGATAAACCCAGTCCCGTACCCTTACCCACTTCTTTGGTGGTGAAAAAGGGATCAAAAATCCGATCGATAATTTCTGAGTCAATGCCAACTCCAGTATCAGTAACTGTAATCTTCACGTAGGAATTAACTGTTGCCCCTATGTGCATCCTGGCATAGTTTTCATCGATGAATAGCTTGGTGGCAGAAATACAGAGTTTACCACCATTGGGCATGGCATCACGAGCATTGACTACTAGGTTCATTAACACCTGATGCAGTTCAGTACTGTCTCCGACAACCATCCCGATATCTGGCGCTATCTCTGTGTTGATGTCGATGAATTTGGGGAATGTCTGTTGGACTATCTGTTTGATGTCTTCAAGCAATTGCGATACTAATACGATTGTGAATTTTTTTTTAGAACCACGAGTAAATGACAAAATTTGCCTCACCAAATCACCGCCGCGCTTGGCATTGGTTTCTAGCATCTTCAGCATTTGCAGCGAACTGTCATCAAGATGGGGATATTTTAGGGGCAGCAGATGAGCAATTCCCATGATTGGAGTCAGAATATTGTTGAGGTCATGAGCAATACCGCTGGCGAGAGTGCCTAAGCTTTCTAAACGTTGACTATGCAATAGGTGAGTTTCGAGTTGTTTTTTCTCGGTAATATCGGTGTCAATAATCAGGATTGATTTAGGCAAGCCTACAGCATCGAACATCAATGTCCAGCGGCTAGCAATGATTATTTCTTTACCATTTTTTTTAAATTTATGTAACTCTCCCTGCCATGTTCCACACTCAATCACAGTTTTCTGAGCTGTTGAGAGTGGAGAAGAGGTTTCTTTAGATAAAAGTTCCCAGGCGTTTTTTCCTTGAGCTTCCTGAACTTGCCAGCCGTACATCTTCTCTGCGCCTTGGTTCCAGAATAAGATTTGGTTGTGCAAATCTTGTACAATAATTGCGTCTGTTGTGATGTCTAATAGGGCAGCCTGTTCGCGAATTTTATGTTCTTGCTGGTGGCGATCGCTAATGTCTCTGAATAGCCAGCGCAAGTTTCCTATTTTACTCTGACTATTACTATTTTCCACAGCGATCGCAGTTAGTTCTGCCGGAAAGTCTGTAATTCCTTCTTCATGAAAAAACCGTAACTCTTCTCTGCTGATTTGCCCCTGCTGTTGCAATTCCAGCATGATTTGACGAAATTTCTGCCGTTCTGTTTGATACACAAACACAGCCATTGGTTTACCAATTAGGTAAGACTGACGCACATTCAATAACTTAGCCGCAGCATAGTTAGCTTCCTGAATAATTCCAGTAGCATCTGTAAGCAAATAACCATCTGGGGCAAAGTTAAATAAATCGTAATAACGTTGACGTTCTGCTTCTACCAAATGGCGTGTAACGATAAGTTCCTCATTTTGTTGCTGTAACTCTTCCAGAGAAATAGATATTTCGGTAATCGCTTGTTGCAAAAGCTCTGCCGGATCATCCTGCTCTATAGATTTCTCTGCCGCCATACTTGCGAGCTGCAAAAGGTTTTCTAGTCGCTGATGCGCCTCGACAATCGCTTGTTGAAAATTTTCCTTAGTCATTTCTAGTCTTCTCATATAATTGCTTTTATCAAGAAACGCAGAAGGAAAACTGACCTCTGCTTCAGTAAAGCGACTATAGGGAACAATAGTTTAATATAATACATCTCAGATAAGTATTTTTATCATATAGCATCAGTTCTCCTGGTGAATCTTGCTACAGCCAGAGTTTAAATCCCTATTTTTAATTTTTAATTTTTATTTCTGCTGCCGCCGTTCCTCCATTTCTTGAGTAGAAATCATACTATTGACTCTCTCTACATCTACCATCATCAAAACTGCTCCTTGCATTTCAATGCCAAGTAGCGGAGTAATTGCCAGATAACATTTTATTTGCCTACCCCGACGATTGGTAGCATCGAGGAGCATTTCTTGAAACTGCTTTTTCCCAGATAGGGATTCGCGAAGAGGCGATCGCAACTGCTCGACGGGTAGCCCAATATCTAGGCTGAAGAGAGACTTTCCGAGAACTTCATCAGTCCGCAAGCCCCATAAGTCTTCGACCATGTAATTCCAAATAGAGATATTAAAGCTACTGTCAATTACCACTATTCCAGTTTGCAAACTCTTGAGAATAGAGACAATGAAAATATTTGTGCGATTAAGTTCTGTGGTGCGCTCGCTTAGTTCGTTATTAATTGTCTGCAATTCTTCATTAGTAGATTGAAGTTCTTCATTCATCGTCTCCAATTCTTCATTAGTAGATTGGAGTTCTTCGTTGGTAGTTTCTAATTCTTCATTAGTAGATTGTAATTCTTCGTTGGTAGTTTCTAATTCTTGTTGTGAACGTTGCAGGGCATCTTGAAGTTGAATATAACGGGTGACATCATGAAAAGAGATACTGACCCCTAAAAAACTGGTATCTGTTTCTTGTAAAGGCGTAATTTGCACATCCAGATATTGGGTTTCTGTATTAGACAAATAGCGCTCTACGTTGGTTAGGCTTACAGGACGGCGTTCAGTATAAGCCCGTTCAATTAGCGATCGCAATTCAACTGGTCGATAGGAAAGTTCTAGATCCTGGAAGGGACGAGCTAAATCTTTGGGGGAAAGGGCGAACAAAGTCCGCGCCTGCTCGTTCACCATTATCAGAGTGCCATTGATATCAATGATTATTTGGGCGATTGGGGCTGTGTCAAAACCCATCTCTCGCAGCCGGAGGTTTCGAGACAAACGGCTGCTAGATTCGTCATCTACTGAATTTGCCATAACTAAGAGGCGATCGCGTAAATTCACCATCGATACTTTCGTAAATATTCGGTTTTTCAAGTCAAGTGGCGTAAACAGATTAGAATGCATCAATAGCATCTCTGCTTTTCCCAAAAACAGATAGCCATTATCATTGAGTGCAAAATGAAACCGGGACAGAATCCGCCCTTGCGTCTCAGAATTAAAATACATTAATGTATTGCGGCTGACTAATAAATCTAAGCGTGAAATGGGCGCATCCTGAAGCAAATCGTGGCGACCAAAAATCACTGAGCGGCGCAAATCCTGGCGGAAGACATAGCGATTTCCGACAATCTCAAAGTATTTCTGCCGCAGTTCATCTGGTACTGCTTGGACATCTTTTGCTGAATACACTGCTTGTCGAGCCTGGTTGAGAGTATCTTCATCTACATCTGTAGCGTAGATTTTTACTCGTTGGCGAAATTCCTCTGCTCCCAATATTTGAGCCATCAACATTGCCAGCGTATAAGCTTCTTCCCCAGAAGCACAGCCAGCGCTCCAGATGCGGATTTGGTCAGAACTTTTTTTATTTTTAATCAGATTAGGCAGTATTTGATCTGCTATATATTCCCAAGCTGATGAATCTCGAAAAAAAGCGGTAACGTTAATTAGAATAGTGTTGAAAAGATAATTGAATTCATCTGGATAAACTTCTAGATAGTCTTGATACTCTTCAAAGTTTTCTATATTCAACGACTGCATTCGCTTGCATACCCGACGTATTAAAGTCGAGCGCTTATAGCCTGTAAAATCAAATCCTCGGCTTTGTCTGAGATAAATTAGTAGATTTTCAAATTTGGGATCTCTTTCTGCGGAAGTCATAAGGTAAAGAGGGGCAGGGGGAAAAGGAGCAGAGGAGTAGAGGGGTGGAGTTCCGCTCTACGTCCGCAAGTATCAAAGGCTCATTAAAACAGTTCTGAGCTTCATTCACGAATATCAAATACTCATGAAACTATGGTGACACCAAGTTGCATTCTAAAACAACGTGAGTTCGACGGTTATAAAAAGGCAAAAAGCTTGCTAGATATAAAGCATAAGAAACCGATACCAATTTATACCAATTCTCTGTGAGTAAACTTATAGGTTATTTTGACCCTTCCCAACTTCCCCAATACTTTGGGGAAGTACCGTAGGCGGTAGGGTTCTTTCTATACATCTTCATAAAAAATTGGTATAAGTCGAGGAGAAAATTTATCAGTATGTAACAAATAGTTAAGCAGAATAATTAGAGTTAAATCCAACACGTTGCTTACTGTAACTTACCTTTTCTCCTCTTGTTTGAATTTATCTTTTTAAGGGAGCGATCGCTTACATCGATTGTTCAAACCTTTTAGCTAAAATCCATACCATACCGAAACATCAGCATTTACCTTTGGTAATTTTAAGTTCTAAAAGCAAGCAAACTTTAGACCTGAAAGATTTAGCACCTTAGTTTACCGCTTTTTTACAAAAGCCCGTGCGGCACTATCAATTACATAATTGAACTTACTACAAAAAAGAGAGTTAGGGCAGCATAAAGCTATCCTAACTCCCCACCCCCTACAATAATTATCATTACTAATTATGAGGATTTTATTTTTTGGAAGTACCTGATCAATCAATACAGTTCAGAATGAGCAACAAAAGCCTGATGTAGAGACGCGATAAATCGCATCTTAAAAAACCAATTTTCTACACCAATAACCCTTAACTAAAGCGTATTGGCTTATCAATGAGGTGGCATAGAGGGCATTTTATTACTGGTAAGTGCTTTACAAGCGTGCCATTGACTTAGTACTTATTGTACATAGCTTAGAGCTTTACAAGGGTGCCATTCGACTCAACCCTCTTGAACTCGGTGTTCAAACTCCTCACGGGTTTCTTCAACTATAACTAGAGAAGATGCATAGATATCTTTATGTTCCTGTTTTAACCAGTTTAAAAGACGAGCCATCTGGGCATTTCTTAAATCTAGGTCTGTCTGAAAAATAATTGAAGTTGCCATCACTTGAGCATATTGAACTGGATGACCTTGATTTACTAAACTACCAATTAAACCTGCTAAGGCTTCCTGCCGTACTGGATCAGAACTAGCTTCTATAGACATGATTTTCGTTACCAAATAGTTGTTGAAAATATCCTATATTATTTACCAAAGGTTTTAGTAACTGTAATATCACGTAATTTGAAAAAGATAGATAAAAATAGCGGTGTATTTACTTAATTCAATACATTAAAGCAACAGTCAAACATCAAATAAATATATTTTTTAAAGTATTTAAAAGTCTAACAAAAATCCGAAAACTTACATCAAATATTACAAACTAAATATACTTTAAAGTTAAAGCTTACATTTAAATTTAAGTCATGCATAAAATCAACACAACTTTAACATTAAAGCTATCAACTGCTTTTGCTAGCTGTCTTATTTAGATTTTTTACACAAGTAAACTCTTTACATTCTTGAAAACGTATGTTTTATTTGATTCAGTAGAGAGCAAAGGCAAATGCCTAGCTAATACTAACAATCAACAATGAGTTAAGGTCTAAAATCATGGCAGTCGAAAAAACCAATTCTTCTTCAAGCTTGGCAGAAGTTATTGATCGGATCTTGGATAAAGGTATCGTTATAGATGCTTGGGTACGTGTTTCCCTAGTTGGTATTGAATTACTTGCAATCGAAGCTCGGATCGTCATTGCTTCTGTTGAAACCTACTTGAAATATGCAGAAGCTGTAGGCTTAACACAGTCAGCTGCTGTACCTGCTTAATTATTAAGTAGATGCAATCAAATTAGAATTACAAACTAATACCGTTTCTTCGTGAAGTCAGCTGCGCCAAGATATTTCGCTCTCCCGTCTTCCTGTGTTGTTCTTTGCGTTCTTTGCAGTTCCTTTTTAAGGACTTGCATCCCAGTATATCTTCATAGAGACTTGGTAGAAGTAATTCTAATTGTTCTTCTGTTTTTCGTCGATTATCTTGATACTTCTCAATCAAGATTTATCAAAGAATAAAATGTCAAGAGCAGATATTGTATGAGCTACATTATCTGGATATTAATTGTCCAGTTAATGTAGTTTATTTACGATTTTCATAATATTGCGGAGAATCTCATGACGGCTTTAATGGAAAAAATCCGGCAAGAGCATAAGTCGATAGCTGAGGAAGTATCTCAACTATTTAGAGAGACTCATGAATTCTTGTCTGCTACAACAGCAAACAGAGAAGAGCTAGCCAAAAAGCAAGCCCAATATCTGCATCAGTTCCACCAAAACCTGGAACAAACAACCCAGCAGTTTCTCACAGAAACTACTAAAGAAAGGTTTGCACAAGCTCAAGCTCTCCACCAAGAACTTGAGCAAACAAACCGCGAGTTTCTCACAGAAGCTACTAAAGAAAGGTTTGCTCAAGCTCAAGCTCAAGCAAAGTTTTTGCAGGAGTTCTACCAAGAACTTGAGCAAACAACCCACGAATTTCTAGCAGAAACAGCAAAGAACAGAACTGAGCAAGCCAAAGCACAAAAGCAATATCTGCATCAATTTCGTCAGGATTTGTTTGTAAGCATTTTTGGCACGCATATTTAGTCGTTAGTCAACGCTCTGACCAAGGGAGTTAATACCCTTTCTCTAAATTACAGTTCATTCTCCTTTCCTCCTTGCTCTAGATTTGTAGATTTATTTTAGAGAATTGGTAATCTGTTGGCGAACTAGATGAAATAGTAAAACCCCCTAATCTTGCAGTTAAATAACTGGTCAGAAAAGGGGGCAAATTTAACAATGAGTTTTAGTGTAAAAGTTTAGATATTCTATCTATTAATTTAGTGTTACTGAGTTATCAAGTCTTAAAGTTTTTCTTGAACTTGGTTTTTAGAATTAACAAGCGTTAACTTTTGGTTTGTTACTCTATATAAGTAGAATAGCATATCAAGTTACCAATTGCAACATTCTAAGTTTTTTGTCTCGAAAAGCTATTTTCCCTTATTGTAATCTATGGCGATCGCTACAAATAACAGCAAAAAAGCTGTTTCTTGTTTAATTGCGAATAACTAATGAATCCTAGCCTAACCTCCTAGCTCTCTATTTTCGTTGTGAATCTCATTCGTTAGCTCAAAGGTTGTCCATTTACTGAAATTTTAGTTACAAGTCAAAATGAAAAGTCAAATGTGCTGGCATTTGCCACATCCATTTAATCAGAAAATTCTTCACCTGCGTTTGTCTCCTCAAGACCCTTGGCAACCATATACAAGTTTTCCCCAATATTGCTTACCAGATTATGAAATTAAAGCTGGCTCAAAGGGGTATCACACTATGCAAGTCCTTTTAGCTCAAGGTTGGGAGTTAGTACCATCTAACTTTGGTACTTCCTTGTCTGATTACTGGCCGCTTGAAGCCTAGTACCGCAAGGCGGAATTAAAAATTAAAAATTAAAAATGAATACAGCATAAGGGTTTCGTTGATTTGGAATGATTGGTTTATTTCCGCCGTGTTGTACTAGTGATTAACAGCAAGACATTAAAGACTTTTTAATTTTTTCAGGTTTTAACATTACCTAACAATTGCATTCTTACATCAATGTTTTGTCTTTGAGGTAAAAAAATGTCTAAAACACAATCTGAAAACTTATTTTTAGATTCATACTTGAAGCAAGATATACCACTTCATAATTATTCAGTTACTATCGTTATTCCATGTCTTAATGAAGAAGGTAATCTGGAACGGCTTTTGCTTAATATAGAAGAAACATTTGAGCAGATTGGTTTTAGTTTACCAGTCTTAGTAGTTGATGATGGCAGCACAGATGATAGCTATAAAATCCTCAATCAAATGAGTGAAAAATGCGATTATTTGAGCATAATTCGTCATTCCGAAAGGCGTGGTGTAACTGGAGTATGGAAGACAGCATTAGATAATGTCCAAACTGATTGGATATTTTGGGGACAAGCAGACTTAGAGTCAGATCCCCGAACTGACTTACCATTACTGTTAGAAGCTTGTGTACTAGGAGTAGATGCAGTAGCTGGTTGGCGGCAGAAACGGTTTGATGGTAAGATTGTTGCTTCTAAATTAGCCAATACTACTTGTCGTTTACTCTTTGGTTTAAAGATCCACGATATGAACTGGATCAAACTAGTCCGTCGTGATTTATTATTAACTCTGCCTGTAAAAACAATTACCCATCGCTATTTATTGGCGGTATTAGCAGCACAAGGATATAAGGTTACAGAAGTTCCCACGCCTTGGCATCCTCGATACTCTGGAACAACCAAGTTTGGCAAAAAGCGTCTTCTGACTTCAGCTATTGATTTTGTCAAGTTATGGTGGTGGTTTCAAAGCGAAGGCCGTCTAGCTAATCGAGACCAAAAGAAAAGAATTGATTCAGTCATAAACTATGCTGGTGTTGTTTTACAGGAAAAAATCTAGTCAATTCAACTAGTCATAAATAAAAAACTGCCTCATCCACGCGATGAAAACATACGCAGGGTGCGTCAAGTTGAATCTAATCAATGGAAACAGGAGAGCGCTTATCACAGACGTTCTTTGTCTGACTGATAACTATTCTCACAATGAGAATTACTAGTTTACGCAACCGCAGCTAGTGATTTTAACATCAAATCTTTCTTCTGCATTTCCCAGGCTAGGGTAGTGTAGACAATTTGATCTAAGTCATTATATTTTGGTTGCCAGCCCAGTAATTTATGGATTTTATCAGCACTAGCTATTACACAAGCAGGATCGCCAGGGCGACGTTCTGTTTCAATGACCGGAAAATCTACCCCAGAAATAGCCTTAACCCGTTCGATAACTTGACGGACACTGTAACCTTGCCCATAACCACAATTGAGAATTTGGCTTTCGTTACCTCGCTCCAGATAAGCCAAAGCATCTAGATGTGCTGTTGCTAGGTCTTCAACATGA
Organism: Nostoc sp. JL31; assembly: GCF_017114965.1. Lineage (NCBI taxonomy): Bacteria > Bacillati > Cyanobacteriota > Cyanophyceae > Nostocales > Nostocaceae > Nostoc > Nostoc sp. JL31. Next base: position 78,547 of record NZ_JABXKO010000106.1, on the reverse strand, counting down.
ATATAGTCTCTAATTGCCGTTCCATCGGGTGTTGGAAAATCCGTACCAAAAATTTGTACTCCTAGCCTGCGTTTGAGTGCAGCATTACAGGTAACTCCAATTAAATGAGATACTTCTTTTGACACCTGCCCCAATCGCCCACCAGGTTCTGCTCCGGCAACATTAAAGTATCGTAAAATTACGTAACGGAAATCAGAAGCGTTTGCATAGTCACGAATCAGCCATTCACAAGAAAGTTTTGATCGCCCATAGGGGTTAATCGGTTCAGTTGGTGTAGATTCCCTCACAGGACTGGTTTCTGGTTGTCCATAGACAGCTGCTGTACTGGAAAAGATAATTTGCTTCACACCCATGTTGTTGCAACAACGGAGTAAATTTAGTGTGTTGCGAGTATTGTTAGCGTAATAGTCTAAAGGATGAGAAACAGATTCGGATACATTCAGACTGCCAGCAAAGTGTAACACTGCCGCAAATTGATGTTGAGAAAATACCTGCCAAAGACATTCTGAATCTTTTAAATCACCAATAATTAACTCACCATGCAATACTGCTTGGGGTGAACCTGTAGAACAGTTGTCATACACCACAACATCGTAACCAGCCTCGCCCAATTGACGAACTACATGAGAGCCAATGTATCCTGCTCCACCAGTGACTAAGACTTTTTTATTCATCTGCCTTTACCTAGTAATACGACTCGAATGGTTTTAAAGACGATCGCTAAATCCAAAGCTAGGGAATAGTTTTTGATGTAGTAGAGGTCGTAAGCTAATTTCTCGTAAGCATCCTCTACTGATGCACCGTAGGGATACATAACCTGTGCCCAGCCTGTGATTCCGGGTTTGACGACATAACGTAAGTCATAGTAGGGAATTTCTTGTCGCAACTTGATATCAAATTCTGGCCGTTCTGGACGGGGGCCAATAAGGCTCATTTCTCCCCAGAGAACGTTTAAAATCTGTGGTAGTTCATCAATTCTAGTCAGGCGTAACCAGCGTCCTACTCTGGTAATCCGAGCGTCTCGTTCGTTCGCCCACTGCGCTCCCCGTTTTTCGGCATCTTGATACATGGAACGGAATTTGTAAACTCTAAAGAGCTTTCCTTCCAAACCAGTCCGCATCTGTGTATACACCACTGGGCCTGGACTATCCAACTTAATTGCTAGTACTGTTAGCAACATCAGTGGAAATAAAAACAGAAATAATGACCATGCCAGAATAATGTCTAATAACCGCTTCAGCTTTTGATTAATGCTGTCAGCCGCTAAATTAAAACCAGCACCAAAAGCCAGCCAGTTATCCTGAAGCAGGGATGAGGGAAGTTTATACCACAAGATTTCACAAATATCGGGAATCCCGTAGATGGGGACACCAGATAAACGTAACTGCATCAACTGCTGTATCTGTGCATCAGATAATTCCATTGGAGTTGTTACTACTACCCCTGACCAAGGTTGTTGACTCCATTGGGATAAGTCATTGAGCCTCCCCACAGCAACTCGATTACTTTTTGCTAACTCATTAATGTTCTGCTCTGCTGTTACTAGAACAACTAAGCGCCCTAATGAAGTGCGTTCTAGAAAAGTTTTGCCAAATAGAATGGCTTTTTTCCCTGCACCCAAAATGAGCCAACGGCTGTGTTGAGCTTGCGATCGCGCCCAGTTTGCTACATATATTCTTGATACCATAGCCCAGGTGGTAAATATGCCTAAGCAGGGAAGCAAAATTCCTCGTTTCAAGACCGATTCTTTCCCCCAAGCACCAGTAAGGTAAATGAGAGACGCAATAATGATACCAACAACAACATTACTAACCAAAATGCGAGATGGAGCGCGCAATCCTGCTATTTGAGTATCTGGATGATAAGTATCTGCTAAATACAGCCCGGCGAGAATGAGGAAAATAAATAAATAAATAAAAGGGTCAAAACCATTCAGATATTGATGCGATCGCAACCATAAACAGAGAGATAAACTCAACCATAAACCCCCAATATCGCCTAATAGCAGTAATAGAGAGAAGGTATTGTGTGTCTGATATAACTTCTTAGTTTTTTTGACAAGAGTAATATTAGTAGTCATTTAGGTACATTACTAAAAATTAAAAAGATTACAGTATAGACATAAAAAAATTGGATATAAGCAATAATTCCCCCGAAACTTTTAGTATCAGATTTCAATAGATCAAAATAATTTAAAACTCATTAGCAAACTACAAGACCAGTAATCGAAAACAAAACCCTGGTTTCAACACCTAGAAAACAAAATTTTGTGAGATTACTCAAAAAAATCGCCTTGTTTGTTTGATCAGTATTTATGAAGCCTTCACCTTTATTATTAACCCTGATTTTAGCTATGAGCTACGGGGGAATTACGTAAACATTACAATTAATACATTTTATCTTTACAAAACTTATTAAATAAATGACCCAAAATAATTAGATTTTTAGGCTTAAGTGATTTGTATTCTATATACTAAGATGAATAATCAACTTTAAACAAAATTAACTCATAAAATAAATTTTGAGATGATAATTAAATTATGCAAAACCTTGCTGTAAAAGGCTTACAGATTTTTGTTAATTCATCACTGTATATTTATTGATTCACTTGGGCTGTAGTCAAACGATGCCTGGATTGGGCTACACCTACACTAAAATATTTTTTGAGTAAGTACAAAATCTAGTAATATTTATAGCAAATAATATGTCAAAAACCAGTAAATGGATAAAACCGTAAAAATACGTATGTATTTTTGGGGAAAGCTTGATAATCTTTGACTAAAGCTTTATAGATTATTCAGCCCCAGTTGCAATCAACGAGGAGCAATATCAGAGGATATTTGGACAAATTGATCTTTGTCCTCTTCTACTTCCTCACTCTAATATCAGTAAATAATGAATCAACTAAATCCTTATGAGTGTCAACATCTGGAGTATTAGCTAAACGTATGCCTTCCCATCAAGATGATCAAGACCTGATTAATTTTCAACAGTATTGGCGGATTCTAAAAAGACGTTGGTTTCTGATAGCAATCATTATGGGGTCTGTCTTTGGAGCCACAAGCTTGCTTACTTTTATTCAAAAACCAATTTATGAAGCCGAGGCTAAACTCCTTTTTAATAAGGAAAGTGGCCTTTCTTCCCTTACAGGTGCAAGTGAACAACTGGGACAACTGGGACAACTCACTGGGCTGACAAATCTCTCTAACCCTTTGGAAACTGAAGCAGAAATTATTCGCTCCAATCCCCTGATTCAAAAAACTATTACTGAGTTGCAACTGAAGGATAAACTGGGACAACCTTTAGAAATAGAGGATTTTCTGCTTAAATTGAAAATCAAACCTATCCGAGGGACGGATATTTTACAACTTTCTTACCGTAGTACTAATCCTCAAGAAGCCACAGCTATCATCAATAGATTGATGAGTGCTTATATAACAAACAATGTTCAGGTTAACCGTTCTCAAGCCAGAGCAGCACGGGAATTTTTAAACAAGCAATTACCCGTAGTTGAGGCAAAGGTTAAACAAGAGGAAGCAGTACTGCGTCAGTTTAAAGAAAAATACGAGGTTGTTTCTTTAGAAGTAGAAGCTGAAGAAGGCATTAAAAGTCTTAATGAATTATCCAATCAAATAACCCAACTTCGGGCGCAGTTGGTAGATGCTAGGAGTCGTTCTGGTGCTTTGCAAAATCAATTGGCATTGAACACAAAGCAAGCTATGGCACTTAGCAGCTTAAGTCAATCGAGAGCAGTACAAGAAGTGCTATCACAATATCAGAATGTTCAAGACCAGTTAGCTGTGGAGAGGTCACGATTTACCGATGGACACCCAGTTATTACTAGTTTATTAAGTAAAGAACAAGCTCTTAAAAAGCAGCTAGAAGGAAGAGTAAACCAAACTCTGGGTAGTTCGCAGCCTATCCCAGACCAAGATTTACAAATAGGAGAACTCAAGCAGACCCTAACCGCTAATTTGGTGCAAGTGGAAGTACAACGGTTGGGATTGGAGAAGCAAGTTGGTGTGTTGATGAAGGCATTGGTACTTTATCAAGCACGTCTGAGAACCTTACCCAAACTAGAACAACTGCAACGACAACGGCAACGACAGCTACAGGTTGCTCAAATAACCTACGAACAAATGCTCAAACGATTGCAAGAAGTTCAAGTGCTGGAAAATCAGAATGTAGGTAATGCCAGGGTTGTTTCTGAAGCTTTACTTCCGAAAAAAGCAGTTTCTCCTCGTATACTCTTAAATTTAGCACTAGGGGGATTTTTAGGATTTTTCTTAGCGATCGCAGCAGCTTTATTGCTAGAAGCTGGAGACAAGTCTGTGAAGACAACAGAAGAAGCTCAAGAGTTGTTGGACTATCCTTTGTTGGGTACAATCCCGGTTTTTGATCAAAAAGCTAGGTTGGCTGGTGGTGAGAGTTTAAGGGAGTTGCCGGTACTGAATAACCCTTATTCATCAGTCAATGCTGCCTTTGAAATGCTCCAGATTAACCTGGGTTTCACTTTTTCTGATAAGGAACTGAAGGTAATTGTGGTTAGCAGTTCTGTGATGAGTGAGGGTAAATCTTTTGTAGCAGCTAACTTGGCGATCGCAACTGCCCAAATGGGAAAGCGAGTGCTATTGATTGATGCAGATATGCGTCGCCCCCGTCAACACGAAATGTGGCAACAACCTAATTTGATGGGGTTAAGTAATGTTTTAGTGGGGCAAGCTACGTTAGCAGAAGCTGCCAAGGAAGTGATGATCAATGTAGAATTGCTTAGTTCTGGCATGATACCGCCTAACCCAGCTGCACTATTAGACTCACAAAGGATGAATGGGTTATTGCAACAAGCTACCCAAGATTATGACTTCGTAATTATTGACACTCCACCTTTAAGTATTTTGGCTGATGCGTCGATAGTAGGCAAAATGGCAGATGGAATGTTGTTAGTTGCACGTCCTGGTGTAGTTAATTCTGTTGCAGCTAAGACTACAAAGGCACTTATTCAGCATTCGCGTGTGCCTGTGTTGGGAATAGTAGTGAATGCTGTAACTACTGGCAATAATGACTACAGTTATCACTACTACAATACATATACTGGAGAGAATAATTCTGGTAGGAAGAATAAGATTAAGTCTAACTTAAGTAGAATCACTGGATTAAGACTCCTGTAACTGGTTATTAGTTTGGTGAGATCAGTGTTATTTCTGAGGTGTTCAAGATTTAGGTTGTGTAAAGTTATAGGCGAAACATAAAGCAATACGTTTCAGCTAAGAGAATATAGCAATCATATTGTATTTTTGAAAAAATCTAAGTATATCTAAGGTGTATTTCAAAAATAAAATATGATATGGGATTTATTCTGATACTGATTAATTGGGGCTTGTGATAAAAAATTGCTTTTTTCTTTCGTTAAGTTATTTTTAATCAGCACTAATAAGACTAAAGATCCAACTAAAAACAGCATCAATTTATCCAAACTGCATTTCATCATTATTTGGTGATATGCATCTACCATAAGCGGCTGATTTGCTAGTAACTGTCTATAGTATTTGTGACTGTAAGCATAAGCTTGCCGGGGTGGCACGTTTATAGTTTTAAATTGACTTATGTCACTTAAAGGATAAAGTGACCGTTTTTAAAGCAAAAAGTGGCCGCAGAACATAACCTAAAGCGGAAGGGTATTTGAAAGGATTGAGTGCGATCGCTTGCAAAGTATGGCAACGGGAAAATAAGCATTCCAGCTTGATTGGGGCGGCCACTTTATCCTTTAAAAGCGGCCATCTTATCCTTTAAGTGACATCCTGCGGCAAGGTTATGCTTTCAAAAGCGGCAAACTTATGGTTACAGTGACAGTATTCCGTTGTTGGTTCAAAATTTGATTCAGGATGAGTTGGGGTGATTGATTGGCAATGATAATACAAGAGTGACACAAAAAATCAATGTCTCTTAAACAATCTGCCGTATCTGGTATTAAATGGTCTTTAGCTTCGCAATTAGGAAGACAGATAATGCAGTTACTAACAACTGTTGTTCTAGCTAGGTTCCTCTCACCTAATGATTTTGGTTTAGTGAGTATGGCAACCATTACTACTGGATTTATGACCTTATTCAGTGACTTAGGCACATCAGCAGCTATTATCCAACGCAAGCAAGTTTCTGATTCCCTTGTAAGTACATTATTTTGGGTTAATGGAATCTTTGGAATATTAGCAAGCTTTATCCTTATAGTTTGCGCTCCTTTAGTGACTTACTTTTATCAAGAGCCTAGAGTAACAGAACTTTTAAGAGTTCTGGCATTAACTTTTATAATTTCTGGTTTTAGTATTGCTCATAAAGCAATTTTAGAAAAAAAATTAGACTTTAAAACTTTAGCTAAAATAGAAAATGCGGCTGTTTTTTTAGGAGCTATATTAGGTATTGTTTCTGCATTTACTGGCTTTGGTGTATGGAGTTTAGTAATACAAACACTAACGGTTGCCGCTATTACATCAATACTTCTATGGAGTACAAGTCAATGGAAACCTCAGTTTATTTTTTGCTTCAGCGATTTAAAAGAAGTTAGTAGCTTTACTTTAAATCTAACTGGCTTTACTATTTTTAATTATTTTGTCCGAAACAGTGACTATATTTTGATTGGTCGGTTTTTAAGTTCCCAAGATTTAGGCTATTATACTTTAGCATATCGTATTCTGGTTTACCCTATCCAAGGTATTTCTGCCGTTGTTGGTAGGGTTATGTTTCCTATTTTGTCTAAAATTCAAGATGATAATGCTAAATTTAGGAGCATTTATTTAAAAGCCATTACAAGAATTAGCTTAATTACTTTTCCTTTAATGACTGGAGTATTTGTATTATCTGAACCCTTAATACTGGCATTTTTTGGCCCGCAATGGCGACCAGTCATTATCCTTGTAATGATATTATCTCCTCTAGGACTTATACAATCTGTAGCGATGACTGTAGGTTATATCTATAATATTAAAGATCGTACAGACTTGTTGTTTGGCTGGGGCATAGCTACAGGATTTCCAGCTATTATTGCTTTTGGAATCGGTTTACACTGGGGGATTATTGGAGTTGCCACAGCCTATAATATCTATTATTTGTGTTTGGTAACTTATCCCTGTTTTGCTATTCCTTTCCGCCTCATTGAACTACCTATGGGCGATTTAGGTTTAGTGCTTTGGCGACCGTGGTTTACTAGTTTAATAATGTTGATAGTTATTTCAGCGCTAAAATTTATATTGCCTACCTCTCTAGCGAGTATTTGGATATTAGTAATTTTAGTTCCACTAGGAATTCTTAGCTACTTATTGGCAAGTTGGTGGATTAATCGACAAGAATTACTAGGATTTATAAATTTTATAACCCCTTGTAGCAAAGAACAATTAATTGATTAATTTCCTTACTGGGTTAAGTGAAACAAAAAATTAAGGTTTTAGCCATGTACTTAGATGCCTCACTATGCTAACTAACTATAAAAGCATAAATACCCTTTTAAAATATACTCTTACATTAATATCAAAAAAAATGATTAATAAGTTGATAATGAAGCTGAAACTTACGTCAATAAAAAGGGTGATTAATAATAAAGAAAGAGATTTTTTATCCCCAAAAATCGGAATTGGCAATATAGATAATTTTGGACATAGAAAAAGCATTTTTAAATCCTTAAAAAAAACTATCCCTAATTTTTCAGGAACTCTCTTAGATGTAGGTGCTGGTTATATGCCTTACAAATCTCTCTTATTAGAGCCACCAAGTCTAGTTGAGAAATATATTGGTTTAGATTTCCAGGATAACCTGTATACTAAACCTGATCTAATTTGGGATGGAAAACACATTCCTTTAGCAGATTCTTGTATCGACTGTGCTATCGCAACTGAAGTATTTGAACATTGCCCAGAACCAGAAATAGTAATTAAAGAAATTCTAAGAGTCTTGAAACCTGGAGGTATTTTATTTTTTACAGTTCCTTTTTTATGGCCACTCCACACTGTTCCCTATGATGAATATCGTTACACACCATTTTCTTTAGAACGCCATCTTAGGAACGCTGGATTCGACAACATTCAACTGCAAGCTTTAGGTGGATGGGATGCATCTCTAGCCCAAATGATAGGATTGTGGGGACGAAGAAGATTCGGATATTCAATAAATCATAAGCCACTTGGATTATTGATTTCAGTAATAATTTCAGTAATAGTTTTACCGATTGTCTGGATACTTTATAGATTTGATAAACCACCAGAGGAATTCCGCGAATTTTCAATGATAACTGGGATATCTGGTACGGTTAGAAAACCTTCTGCAATAACTGTGTAATTTCTGCTCTTCTGCTCTAGAGGTATAGATTAAATGATACATCAATTAAACAGAATAAAAATAAAATTATCATTTATTAGCCAATATACTACAAGTATTTTTAAGGATAAATATGAATGTCCGATGTGCGGGTATATTGGCGCATTCTTTGACGTGAATCCTCCAACAGGTTACAGAAAAAATTGTTTATGTCCTAGATGCAACTCTGCTGAAAGACATCGCCTGCAAAAGCTTGTTTGTGATCGCATTTTTGAAAACGTTGATCTTACTAATGCTAGTATTTTGCATTTTGCACCGGAACCTTTCTTTGCTAAATATTTCAGGGACAAGTTTCAAAATTATACAAGCGCAGATTTACTAATGAAAAATGTCGATATCAAATGCGATATGACTAAACTTCCATTTAGAGAAAAAACCTTTGACTTTATTTTTGCCTCTCATGTACTAGAACACATTAGCGATGACATGAAGGCACTCTCTGAGATTAAGAGAATTTTGAAACCCGGAAAATCCATTGCTATTCTCCCAGTACCTATAGTTTGCAAGGAAACTGTTGAATATTTAGAACCAAATCTCTTAGAAAACGGGCATATTAGAGCGCCTGGGAAGGATTATTTTGAGCGATATATGCAGTATTTTTCCAACGTCCAGATTTTTAGTTCCTCTGACTTTTCTGAAAAACACCAAACATTTATTTATGAAAAAGGCAATATACTTGGAGAAAAACGGGATGATTATGTCCCGGTTTGTTTCCTCTAATTTTACTGGGTTGCAGAGATAAAATATTACATTTGATTCTAGGAAACGCTAGAATCTTCTATTTAATTAGGTTCCTTTATTTGGGTGTTGAAATTATGTCTCTGGCTGTTATTGCACCACAGATTGGCGCTCTGTCTGAAACATTTATCCGACGACATATGGAAGATTTACTTCCAGGAAACACTGTTGTTGTAACATCTAGTAATAGCCTTCCTTATAGTGGGCACTGGGATGTTGACTGCCCCAAATTAATTTTCAATCGCTTCAGTTTGATTGAAAAAGGATTTGGGAAAATTGCCAAGACGTTTTTCCCTGGATATCCTACATTTTACTCGCCAGTAAAGCAGTTTTTGTGCAAGCAAAATGTCAATGTCATTCTCGGAGAATACTTAAATTATCCTATTTGCTGGCTTCCTTTGGCTCAAAAGTTAGGAATTCCTTTTTTTGCTCATGCTCACGGAATGGATGTTTCGACTCTTCTGCGTCAAAAGAAATGGCAAATTGAATATTTGCGTTATAACCAAGCGGATGCAATCATTACAGTCAATGAAATCCAGCGCCAGAGATTAACTGAGCTAGGTTTAAAGGCTGAGAAAATTCATGTTATCCCTTGTGGTGTCAAAGTTCCCTTTCAATCATTTGTTAGGAATAATCAACAAGAAATCATTCGCTGCATAGCAGTTGGGCGAATGGTAGCTAAAAAAGCTCCTCTCTTGATGTTAGATGCTTTTCGTCAAGCAACAGAGGTTTATCCTGATTTACACCTTGATTATATAGGAACTGGGTCTTTATTTAAGTCTGTACAAAAATTCATTCAGAGTTGGAATTTAGAGCAAAAGGTGACATTACATGGAGGTCAACCCAATCAAGTAGTCCTAAAACTAATGAAAGAGGCAGATATCTTTTTACAACATAGCATGACCGATCCCAAAACAGGAGATGAAGAAGGACTACCTGTAGGTATTTTAGAAGCAATGGCATACAGTTTGCCCGTTGTCTCGACCTATCATGCAGGAATTCCCGAAGCTGTCAAACATGGCGAGACAGGATTATTAGTAGAAGAGGGTAACAGTAAAAAGATGGCTGAATATCTGATTACTCTAGCTCATGACGCTCACTTGCGCGTTCAAATGGGAAAAGCTGGTTGGCAAAGAGCGCGACAGAATTTTTCATGCGAACTAGAAGCTGAACAACTTCGGCACCTCATGGGACTTAAATAATGAGAATACTAACTCAAAAGCGAACAGTACTCAAAAACAATATTCGCAATTTCAATTTATATAGTATTGGTTTCTTGTTTATTAGTTTAGCTATTTGGTTTTTGATGCCAATAGTTGGCATATTTCCATTACTTGTCTTTGTCCAGCTAAATTTATTAAAATCTGACAATTCAAGTAAAAATATAGGTTTTTTAAATAATTTAGTTTTAATATTAATAGTTATCACCGTCTGTATTTTCTTGACATCTTATACAATTTATTCTGATCTTGTATATTATGTTCAAACCTATGAGCAATTAGGTTATTTAAATCCTTTAGATGCAACACTATCATATGGAATAGGATCTGAGTTTGTTCCTTTTTTAATTGCATATATTGTTTATAATTTGACAAATGGCTCTGTTTATCATTATTTATTTATTAATGCACTTATTATTAATACATTAGTGGTTTTTGTAATTAGTAAGAGACTATCATCAAAATACTATCCGATTTTGCTAATAGTAGTTTTTTCAACACCATTTTACTACTTCCAGGTTCCAATAATAAGGCACTCTTTATCTAACACTTTTTTAATGGCAGCTATTGCTTTTATGGAATCCTCTGGGATTTCATTTTTTGCCTACTTATTACTCGCAGTATTTTCTCATTTTTCAAATATTATAAATATTGGCATCTTACTTTTTTTGAAAATATCTAAAAATAAATTTAAAAGTATTACTTTAAATAATAAAGCCAAAAAAGGCATACAAATAATAACAAAATTTGCAATTTTAATTATATTTATTTCGGCTGTTATTTTCGTATGTTTTAGTGGAGGAATATCTTTAACTATAATTTTACCTCTGATAAACTTATTTAATTTTAATGAATCTTATTCATTCATGCTAGAGAACAAATTAAGCAACTATGATACTTATGGTGATATGCTAGGTGGCAGTATTTTTGACAAAATAATTTTTTTATTCATGCAAATCACAATTTTTATATCTTTAATAAAAACAAAGGATATAATAATTTTTAAACATAAGAATTTGGCATTAATAATTATTTTTTCTATCCAAATTATTTCATATATCTCTGGAGCAATTAGTTTAGTAAACTGGAGAATTTATTATTTGTTGATTTCAATGCACGGACTTTTTTATATACCTATTATGAAAAATATAATTCCAAAAAATATTTTTTGGAATCGTCTAATCGTGATTTCAGTAGCAGTTCTCATCACTTACAATCTTAGCCTATTCTTTAGAGGTCTTATAGGAGGCTGGATAGTTGCTCCAGAACACATATTTTTTAATGGTAGACCTTTGGAAATGACTTTATTTGATTATATAGAATTTTTTATCAATGCTACTCCAAATAGATAGTTATTTACTCTTGCATTTACAAAAAAATGCCGCAATATCTGGTAGTAAACTCCAATCTAGGAAAGTAGAAAAGTGTATAAACCATGAGAGACTGTAGAATACAACCAACAATTGTTGTTGCTGCTTATAATCGACCTTTATCTTTGAAGAGATTGTTAGATTCCTTATCTAAGGCATCCTTTAAGGTTTACTCAAATATTAAGCTCATAATCAGTATTGATTATGGAGGTTCTTCTCATGTTGCAAAAATCGCACAGGAATTTATTTGGAAATATGGTGATAAAGAAGTAGTTTTGCATTCTAGAAATTTAGGTTTAAAGAAACATATAATTTATTGTGGGAGTATTTCACAGCAGTGCGAAGCTGTAATAGTTCTAGAAGATGATTTGTTTGTGTCACCTGAATTCTATAACTATTCCTGTCAAGCATTATCTTTCTACAAAGACGATAATCGTATAGCCGGAATATCTCTTTATTCGTATTTATATAACGAGTATGCTCAACAAAGGTTTATTCCGATTAACGATGAATTTGATAATTATTTTATTCAAAGTGCAACATCTTGGGGACAGATATGGACAAAACGTCAGTGGAAAGATTTTTTAGAATGGTTTGCAAATGAAAAATGTGAAAGTAAGCAATTGATGTCAGCTAAAAATCTTTTAATTCCTGATGAAGTACTAAGTTGGCCGGAAAAATCATGGAAGAAATACTTTATTAAATATATTGTTGATAAGGACAAGTTTTTTGTAGTACCTCGAAAGTCTCTAACAACTAATTTTTCTGATGCAGGAGAAAATTATGCCTACTCAACTTTTAGACTTCAGGTACCCTTGCAAGTGCTGCCTCAGCAGTATAAATTTTCTCTATTGAGCGAGTCTAAAGTTATCTATGATAGTCACTTTGAACTCACATCTGACTGTATAAAGGGGCTGAACAGTAACCTTGCTGGCATCAATTTTACAACAGACCTATATGGGACTAAAAACCTCGATAAGATATCCACTGAATATTTGCTAACAATACGTGACACCAGAAAAGCATCGTTATCTTATGGCTTCAGCTTAGTTCCACCTGAGCTTAATATTATTTTTGAGCAGCCTGGTTCATTCTATACTTTATGTAAAGTGGGTGATTGTCTCAAGGAGATAAAATTTAAAAAAATAAAACAATATGCCGCAACTACTTCGGATATAGGTACTAAAAAGCTAATTAGTTTAATTGTATATAATACAGCAAGGAGATTTATAGATTTATTAAAGACTAACTAGATTCATCTACTGATTTTACGATTGTAACTTCAATTCAAAAAGCTCTTGGACAAACGAAAGGTTTTTTAAGTCTTTAGGCTTTGGTAGACCAGTAGTTTCTTTTGATTCAACAAGATTAAAAATATATAGTTTTACTTTACTATAGGTAGAAACCAAATGATTATTTGCGATATAGTGACAATTAGCAAAAACGCTGAAAATATAATTGCTAGAACTATGACAAGTGTTAGTAATCAAGATTATAGTCATATAAATCACATCATTATTGATGGACAATCTACTGATTTAACTATCGATATTATTAACAATTTTCCGCATAGAAAAAATTGTTATGTCTATTTTCAAAAAGGTAGTGGTATCGCAGCAGCATTTAATGAGGGACTTAAATATGTAACAGATAATTTAATAATCTTTTTGAATGCCGGAGATACATTAGCAAATAGTCAAGTTATTACTAAAGTAGTGGAATCATATCAAAATAAAAAATGGCTTTGGGCTTTTGGAGAAACTATATCGTTTAGCCGCAAAGGATTCCTGAAAAGGCATATTAAACAATATAGCCAATGGAATCAAGAACTATTTTTATATAGTAATCCTATATGCCATCAGTCTACAATTTTTACTAAGGAAATTTTAGAAAAAGTAGGATTATATAATGAACAATTATTTTTAGGTATGGATTATGATTTTAATATTAGAGCTTCTTTGATAGAAACGCCATATCTTCTCAAATTTCCAGTTTCATGTTATGACACTACAGGTGTATCTTCTTTGAAGGTTTTTCAAAATTATAAAGCACATAGGAATATACGAAAGAAATACTTTATATATAACACGCAGCGTAATTTACAACTTGATACTATTGGCTATATCAAAGCAATTCAACGTTTTTGTATGATACCATTAAAGTTATATTTATGAGTATTTCAAATATAAAGTTTCCAACCTTAACATTGGCCATTCCCGCATACAACGAAGCAGGTAATATAGAACGCATCATTCAAGGTTTTTTAAAAACTGAATATCCAAAGTTAATTGAAGTAATTGTGGCTGATGGCGGTAGCACAGATGGCACACAAGATATTGTCAATAAATTGTCGTTAGAAGATTATAGAGTCAAACTGCTACACAATTCATTAAAAGTTCAATCGGCTGGTCTAAATCTGATACTTAAAGAATGCACAGGTGATATATTTCTCAGAGCTGATGCTCACTCTGATTACGCACCAGACTATATAGAACAATGTGTAGAAACATTATTAGAGTCCAAAGCCCTTAACGTTGGTGGCGCACAAAGATTTGTAGCTAAAACCGCGTTTCAGGCGGGGGTTGTGCTGGCCTCTAAAAGCATTTTGGGAAGTGGTGGTGCCAAATATCGAGATTCTAATTATGACGGTTACGCCGAAACAGTTTATTTAGGGTGTTTCTGGAAAGAGGACTTGCTAAAATTATCAGGATACAATATAGAATCGACTCCTAATGAAGACTATGAGCTAAATCTAAGATTGAAGGCATATTATTCTGATAATTCAAAAATTACTAATCTAGATGATAGGTTACATCACAAATCAACTGGCTTAGATGATAATGAAACTAATAAAGCTATTTACATCAGTTCCAAAATTCGGGTGTGGTACTATCCCAGAAAAACCTGGAAATCTATTTGTATTCAATACTTTAAATATGGCAGAGGACGTTACTTAACTAGTATTAAACACAAAAATCAATTGCAACTGAGAGGAAAACTACCGTTTTTATTTATATCGGCCACACTGTTGCTATCACTTATTGATTTGATCGTTCCTCAGTTATCTCTACATACAGAAGCATTGATTCTAAGTGGCTTACTTTTTCCATTTGGGGAAAGCTTACGCACAACTTTTAAATTCCGTAATAATTTTACTACAGAGTTATGGCGCGGGAAAGAAGACGAAATTCCTTCTTGTTTAAGTCTGTGCTTTTTTTGTGGAGTTACCTTACTAACTATTCCAATTGCTCACTTTTCTGGCTACGCATATCAGCTATTTAGACGTGGATTTCTGAGAGTTACGGGTTGGTACATAAAAGAGATTTCAAACGAGAGTTAAAACTGGCAGCACTCCGCCTAGTTACAATCCACAAAAACGATCGCCCACAATCTCGCAACACCCGTACTAATGATTCTGAGGGTTGATATTGAGAAGCTACAGCAATATTTACAAGCAAATTAACAAAACTGAATTGAGTATTATGGATTGGAAATACAAAGCTGGACTACAATATATCTTCTCGATAATTCCTTTTGGAGAGGATATAAACTATTTCTTTCAAAAGAATATAACTAAAAATTTGCCGCTTAAAGAACCAAAAATAAAAGAAAAATTATTGATTGCAGCGCAACATATTGAAAATTTTCATAAATATAGTTCAGATTCTCTTGAGCAAGCTACTTTTTATGAATTTGGAGCTGGATGGGATTTAGTACAACCTTTACTCTTTTATAGCTTAGGAGTTAATCATCAAGTTTTGATAGATATACGTAAATTAATTCGTATTGAGTTAATTAATAAAGCTATAGAAGAAATTCAGCACATAAGTAACTATTTAAAACTTCAACGTATACCAAAAAAATATTTAAAAAATAAACTTGAATGTATTGATGAATTAATACAATTCTATGGAGTACAATATCGAGCGCCATTCGATGCTAGGAAAACTAATCTGGAACAAGAAACTATTGATTATATTGTTTCAACTAATACTTTAGAACATATTCCCCTAGATGATATTATTGCTATTTTAAAAGAATGCTATCGCCTTTTAAAAAATGATGGAATTATGAGTTTTAAAATTGACTATCAAGATCATTATTCTTATTTTGATAGTAATATTTCTGTGTATAATTTCCTTCAATTTAATAATAAAATTTGGAATTTAATATTTAATCCTTCATTACATTATCAAAATAGACTACGACACCAGGACTATTTAAATATATTTTCAGATGTTGGATTTTAAGTTTTAGAAGATAAAATTATAGAAGGAACAGAATCAGATTTAGATAAAATAAACAAATTATCAATTAGTCAGGATTTTTGTCAGTATAATATATCTGCGTTATCGATTCGTGGCACAACAATTGTGTTAAAAAAGAAAACATATAAATAACTATGAATTTTGTTAAATCAATATAGCGTCAACAGTTTTCCCTTCGTAAGTTTAGTAATTCCTACTTATAATGAAGCTGCTAATATAGAAAAACTAATTAGAGGATTCATTTCAACTTTTTATCTCAATTTAGTTGAAATAATATACAATCCTTTAAAAATCCAATCAGCTGGACTAAATTTAAGTTTGCAAGAATGTATAGGTGATATTTTCCTGATATCTGAGGCTCACTCTGATTACGCACCAGACTATATAGAACGATGTATAGAAGCATTATTAGAGTCCAAAGCCCTTAACGTCGGTGGCGCACAACGATTTGTAGCTAAAACACCTTTTCAAGCAGGGGTTGTACTGGCTTCTAAAAGCTTTTTAGACAGTGGTGGGGCTAAATATAGAAATCCCAATTATAACGGATATACTGACACAGTGTATTTAGAATGTTTTTGGACAAAAGAGTTACGTAATGCTTCTGGGTTTGATGTTTCACAAATTACTAACCAAGATGCTGAATTAAATCAGAAATTACTAAACAGAAATCCCCAAGCTATCTATATTAGTTCAGGCATTCGAGTATGGTACTATCCCAGAAAAACCTGGAAATCTATTTGTATTCAATACTTTAAATATAACAGAGGACGTTATTTAACTAGTATTAAACACACAAAGCAACTGCAACTTAGAGGAAAGCTACCATTTTTATTTATATCAGCTACACTAGTGTTATCGCTGATTGATTTCATCGTTCCTCAGTTATCTCTACATACAGAAGCATTAATTTTGAGTGGCTTAGTTTTTCCATTTGGGGAAAGCTTACGTACAACTTTCAAATTCCGTAACGAATTTACTACAGAACTTTGGCGCGGTAGTGAAGATGAAATTCCTTCTACTTTAAGTCTGTGGTTTTTCTGTGGAGTTACCTTGCTAACCATGCCAATTGCTCACTTTTATGGCTACGGATATCAGCTAGTGAGGCATAAGATTTTCAAAGTAAATGCTTGGTGATATGTTTCAATTCAATTATAAATGGAAATAGAAAATGTTAGAACATCAAATAGAAACAGATATATCCAGAATTGAACGTGAGAAAAAATTTCATGATCAAAGATTTGCTAATGATTCTCAACGAAGCAAAAAAGTTGGTAAATTTTATAGGTTAGCTCAGTCTATTAAAAAAGAGTATAAGCAATTATTAATAAAAAATTGTGAAGGTTTAACAATTATTGAATATGGATGTGGAACTGGCAGTTATGCCTTTATTTTAGCTAAGAGTCAGTCTAAGAAAGTTATAGGTATTGATATATCTCCAGTAGCCATTGAAGTCGCTAAAGTACAGGCATTAAATGAAGAAATAGGAGAAAATATTTCATTTGAAGTCATGAATGCGGAGGAATTAACATTTAACCCTTCCTCAATAGACTTAATCTGTGGGTCTGGAATTCTGCATCACCTCGACCTGGAAAAAGCAATTAAATCAATAGCTGATGTTCTCCAACCAGAGGGTAAGGCTATTTTTATTGAACCGCTTGGGCATAATATACTTATTAACTTATTTCGTAGTTTAACACCATCAATTCGCTCTGAAGATGAACACCCTCTTCTAGAAAGTGATTTAAAATTAATAAAACAATATTTTAAAAATATAGAAATAAAGTATTTTTATTTGACTTCACTGCTGGCTATTCTAATTGTAGATTTTCCTGGTTTTAGAGTGATATTACGTATCCTAGAATTTTTAGATCAATTGCTCTTCAAATTGCCATTTTTACGTAATCAAGCATGGCAGGTATTAATTCAAATATCTGAACCTGTAAAAGAGTAATTTGATTAAGGTAGTTTTTCAAAAAATTAGTAGATAGATAAAAATTACGATGGGACTTAAGTCTAGAATTAAAACTGGCTCCAGTCCGCCCAGTCGCAATCCACAAAAACGATCGCCCACAATCTGGCAACACTCCCACCAATGATTCTGATGGTTGATTTTGAGACACTATCGCCACGAGCGTAACCACAATCCCCTGACTACCCAAAACAATAGTTTATAACCCTATTCCAAGTAAATCACTCACAAAAAAATATATGAATAATAAAGTAATTCGACGATTGAATAATCAACAATTACAACAATTTGATCGGGAATATGTTGGGGATTTAGAATGGAAAACACTTAAAAGTTTAATAGAGCATAATTTTAACGGGCAAACATTTTCTTTTCTTGATATTGGTGGTGGTAATGGAATATTCACAGATAGAATATTGAAAAATTATCCTGAATCAGTTGGTACTGTTATTGATAATGCTAGTACTCTCCTAGAATTAAATAAACCTGATATAAGAAAAACATTGTTATTAGCTTCTGTAGAAGAATTAAATAATATTTGTGCAGAGAATACGAAATTTAATTTAATTTTCTTTAATTGGTCACTTCATCATTTCGTACAAGATTCCTATCATGAAACGCGAAAAATTCAATATGAAGCACTAATTAACGCTTGTAATTTGTTATCTGAGAATGGTTATATTTCTATTTTTGAAAATATATATGATGGTATCGTTTTTACAAAATTACCTAGTTATCTTATATTTTACCTAACATCTAGTAAAATTTTAGCTTCTACTATGAAAAAAATGGGTGCGAATACAGCAGGTTGTGGGGTTTGTTTTTTATCAAAAGCACAATGGGAAGACACAATAACCAAGGCTGGATTAATTGTTTCCCAGTATACAGATTATGAAAAATGGAAGAATATCAATATTCTGCGGAGAATTTTTCTACATATTGGTCCCGTTCGTCATGGACATTTCTGGTTAAGCAAGAAACAGAACTGCTAACTGATTCAGTTTTAAAATAAAGTTGAGCAAAGGTAAATAATTTTAAACGTGGATTTAAACTAGCACCAGTACGCGTAGTTACAAGCCACAAAAACGATCGCCCACAATCACGCAACACCCGCACCAATGATTCTGATGGGTGATTTTGAGAAGCTACCGCCACAGGTGTAACCACAGTTCCCTGACTACCCAAAACTATGGTTGCGATCGCTCTTGCTCGCCTCAAATGATAATCTGACGTAATCAAATAAATATGCTGTAACCTCTGGTGAG